>JAPLJW010000173.1 GCA_026388365.1 Deltaproteobacteria bacterium
AATGGGCGGCCTTATCCTGATCGCAGCTTCCGTAAGCTTCAGCGCCATCTCTATGGCGCTCTTCATTGCTTCTGCAGCCAAGACGACGGAGCAGGCAACCACCGTCGGAGGGGTCCTGAATATCATTTTTGGCGCTCTGGGCGGAATTATGGTGCCTAAGTTTGTGATGCCCGGGTTTATGCAGGACCTTGCCAATCTGTCTCCCATGTCCTGGGGACTGGAGGGATTCCTCGATATCTTCCTGCGGAACGGCAATGTTTCCGATGTTCTCCCGAAAAGCCTTTACCTGTTTATTTTCGGGGTGGTCATGCTGGCCCTGACAGTCATCTTATTGCGGAGGCGGAGGGAGGTATAAAAACGATGAAAGGTTCTCTTGACGAGAGACTGAAAATGGAATTGAAGAGATTGATCATCGAGGAGTGCGATATAGCAACCTATCCCCGGGAGATCGGTGACGAAGAACCCCTCTTCGGCAGAGATTCCAATCTCGGTCTGGATTCAATAGATGCCCTGCAGATCTCTATCGCCATACAGAATACATACGGCATCGCCATTACCGACAGCAAGGCAATGAGGCGGGTTATGAGATCGTTGAATACCTTCGCCGACTTTATTCAACCGGAGTAGAAATTTGAAAAGAAGGGCATTTGTAACGGGAAAGGCGATGACCTGCTCCCTCGGTGATTCTCTGGAGGGGATCGTTGATGCGGTGCGCCATCAAAGGATCAGGCTTGAGCATATCCCCTTCGATCTCGCCCGCCTGCCCTATACGAGGCCTTACTACCTCATCAACCGGGACGAAAGGGATAAGCTGGATAACCGCTCCGAGGAATATTTCTATGAGATTCTCTTTTCCGCGGTATCCCGGGCGCTCGGCGATGCCGGCTTGAATCGTGCGGAGATCCAGGATACGCATCTGTTTTTCGGCTCGACCTCCATGGATGTCCCCGTGTTTGAGGGCAACCATCGCAAGACGTCGGCAACCGTGTCGGGTATGTTTCTCCAGTCGTCCTTTGGGTACGGTAAAATCGCCGGCGCCATCGTGGAGAGGTTCGGAATAGGGGGTAACTGCTATTCCTTCGCCACGGCATGCACTTCGAGCGCCAACGCCTTGCTTTATGCCGCGGCCATGATCTCGGAGGGGCATATCGAGAGGGCCATGGTCGTCGGCTACGACCTCTTCAACAACCTCGGTTTTTATGGTTTTGAAGCCCTGAAATCCATTGCCGCCTCGGAGTACAGGCCCTTTGACAGGACGCGGGACGGCCTGATCCTCGGCGAGGCCTGCGGTGCGGTGGTGCTGGAGGGGAGACGCAGGAAGGCCGGTGATTTCATGCACCTTGGCGGAGCCAATCTCTGCGATACCTACAGCGTCACCAGCCACGATGAAGAAGGGTCTGCCGTTGCGGAAACGATGAACAGGGCCCTCAAGCAGGCGGGGATCGGACCGGAGGATATCTGCGCCGTCAAGGCCCACGCGACGGGAACGGAAAATAATGACAGGACCGAATGCGCCGCCATGCGGGTAACCTTCGGCAGTCATATTCCTCCGGTCACGTGCCTCAAGCCTTTCATAGGCCACACGGTGGGCGCCTGCGGCGTCAACGAGCTGATCCTGTTCACGGAATCGGTCAAGTCGGGTTTTGTTCCCTCCACCCCCGGCTTCAGGGAAGTGGATGAGAATTTGAACCTGGCGCCCCTGACGGAAAATATGGAAGCCGGGGAGGGTGTTTTTATGCTGAACTACTTCGGGTTTGGCGGCAACTGCACCACCCTGATCTTCTCTAATAAAGGCAGCGAGGAATGAGCAAAATATACATTCACAGCGCCTCTGCCTTTATCGGGGAAGCGAACGCGGACATCAATCTTCTCAAAGAGGAGATAAAACGCTATACCCCGGAAAATTTCCGCAGGGTCAACCGATTTATCCTGCTTTCTCTGCTTGGCGCCCTTCAATGTGTCCACCGGCAGCCCCTTGAGGCTGCTATGGCCGTCTATCTGACGACGGAGGACGGCAACCTCGGCGAGACCGCGGATGTCCTTGATGAGATCTATACGTCCCGGTCCCTGCCCAAGCCTTTCGGTTTCATTAATACGATGAGCAATACGGCGGCTTTCTATCTTGCCCGGCATCTGGGTATCCGGGGCCGCAACATCACCGTTTCCAGCCAGCACCTTTCCTTCGAGAGGGGGCTGGAACTGCTGAAGGTGGATTTTGCCTGTGGGGCGGAAAGGAGCGCCCTGATCGGCGGTGTCGATGAGTCCTCACTTTCCCGGATGAACGCGGAAGAACAGACGGGTCGCGGTTGGCGAAGGGTTGACGGGAGCGGCTGGTTTTACGTCAAGCCTGAGAAGGAGGGGGCCTGCGGGGCATTTACAGAGATCAGGTCATTCCGGGACGGCCCTTCATGTATGAGATGGATCAGGGAACGGGAAAGAGCGCCGGTGGCAGTGGTCTCTTTCGGCGCGCTGATCGGCGATGATGAAGCCGCCGACTTGAGGGGCACTTTGCGACCCGCTGCCGAATTTGATTATCTCCGTGATTATGGATATTCCGGCTCGGCTACGGCCTGCGGTGTAAGCCTGTTCATGAGGCTTTTTCAAGCAAAGACCCTGTTGCATATCAACAGAGACCAGCGAAAAAATTACGCGGTGATTGAATTAGAGAGGTATTGATCAATTAATTTGTATCAGAATTGTACTGGCGTTGCAGACGGCAAAGCCATGCCACGCTCCGCCATGGCCCGGCGAACAAGATCCGGCCGGTCGCTGATGAGCCCATCCACGCCAAGGTCGAGCATCTTTTTGATCTGCGCTGGTTCGTTTACTGTCCACACGACGACCGTAATACCCAGGCTGTGCGCCTCTTTCAGTTTGGCTTCGGTCAGGTCGCCGAAATAAGGAGACCAGATCCTGCCTCCCGCGGCTTTGACCATCCTGGGAACCGAACCGTGATCTTTGTATTGAAAACCTGCCGTCCACGGGGAACCCTCGGGCTTATATTCGGCGATGTTGTCGAAAGAACGCTGCTGTACGGAGAGATAGACCGTCGGGATTGCGGGTGCGATTTTCTGCGCCACCTGCAGGGTGCGCCAATCAAAGGACATGATGCTGACGCGCCCTTCCATCTCCTCTTTTCGGATCAACCCGACGATCATCGTAGCGGAGGTTTCCGGGTTAAGCGTTTCGTCGGGTTTGATGGGCGAGACTTTTATTTCGATATTGAAACGAACCTTTTCATTATTCGCTTTCCTGGCCATGGCAAACAGGTCGGCGAGTTTGGGAATGCGTGTTCCGTCCACCGCCTTCTGTTCGGGGAAGGCATTTGCATACTTGGTATTGGGGTTCAGGCGACCGACATCATACTGCTGCAAATCATCGAAGGTTAACGATTTGATCAAAGGGTAAGGATTTTCAAGCCATTTCCCGGCTTTGTCTCGAGTGATGTCCGGGTTCAATGCCTGTTCGTGGGATATTACAATCACGCCGTCCTTGGTCATCGCTGTATCGAGTTCCAGGGCAGTCACGCCCAGCGACAACGCGGTGGCAAAGGCGGGCAAAGTATTTTCCGGCATCAAACCGCGAGCGCCACGATGCCCGACCAGATCAAACGCCAAGGCCGATCTAACCAGTAACAGGCAACCCAAAAATACCACACCGATCGGAACTTTCCTGCTTCTCATGGCTTCTCCGTTTACAAGCATTCATTTTTGTTTGAAATCAAGCATTATCTTCAAAGGCGACGTTTAACGGACTTCAGCTATACTGAATAATGTCTGAAATGATCCTTATTGCCAAGACCGGATTATCGGTTGTGTAGCCGGAAGAAAGACATTTTAGACCAGTACGCCGAAACCGGATGAACCATTATAATTTCATCGATTTGAGATGGACGTAGACATCCTTTTCCTGCTTTGCGCATTGTTGCACCAGTTGGACGATCTCCCCTACATCAAAATCCTCCGTCTTGCTTTTACAGGCCTTGGCGCAGGCCGAGGCAAACCGGCGCCACATATCGCCGGCCTCCGTCATCATCCGCGATGCCTCTCCCAGTCGGGCCGATCCCATGAGGCGCCCGGCTTCCTGGAGAAAGGCCGCATAGATGAACCGGAAGCCGCCCCCTCCCGTACCAATTTCCTCCTGCATCCGTACGATATGGCCGAGAAAAAGGCGGACGTACCCCGGGTCTTCGCGGATCTTTAGTCGTGCGATTTGTCTTCCCATATAATGAATACCCTTGACGCCGATGAAGGGGACGGGGGCATAAAGCATCATGCGTACCGTTCGTTTTATGGACTTCTGGATCGCTTCCCGTAAATCGATGGAGGGATTGACCCGGACAGGATAGTAAATGAAACCCTTCGGGGCAAGCGTTCCCCTGGCGAAACGGGCGTTCTGCAGATCATCCGCCTTGATCCGGACGGGATGCTCAAAAACGGGGTCGCTGATGAGAAATTCTTCCCCTTCCCGTCCGTAAACGATAAGATTGTGCGCGTTAAATTGGAAACGCATCTCCGGCGGGAAATAGGGGAGCCAGTAAACCGATGTCTGCAGGCCGACGATTTCACCTCGGTCGACAAGGGCAGTGAGTTCGGCAAGAGCCTTTTCTTTTTCCCTGTACCTCGTGGTCCTGAATTGGACATCAAGGTTTTTTGCGGCCCCCTTGATGATCGAACCGGGGAGCATGCGGTACGATATTAAAGGCATGTTCGTTATTTTAATGAAGGGTATATAGGCGAAGGTCAGGCCGCCCGTGATGCCGAACACCATGGGTTCGGAAAGATCAAGACCGTGACATCTCAGGAGCGTGGTGACCACGCCGCTTTCGCAATGGGCGTAATGCCGGTGTTCCAATGGCTTCAATTCCGCCATTTAATCCTCCCCGGGGAAATTCTTTAACGCGTCCAACGATATCCTGAAGAGCGCGGCATACTCGGCAAGCGTCCTGTCGTCGAGCTTCTTGAAAATGGAGGGTTTGAAATGCCGCTTGACCTGCCAGCGGTAAAATCCCATGGCCTGGGCAAGAGTCGGCGGATCCATCCAACGCTTATACATGAAGTATTCTATCGGCGATGCTTCGTCATTTTTCACCCGGGATGCGGTCTCCCCGGCCTTTTCATCAAAGTCGCCGATGACCTGGTTGAGGACGACTTCTTCCGCATCCCATCCCCCGGTGGTGATTTTGGCGTAACAGCCCTGATCATCAACGGCGTATAGGGCTTTTTTCAGGCCGTTCAGGGTCTTGATATCATCCTGAGGCACTTCGGATATCTTCATATTATGCCTTTATATCAGCGATCTTGATGTATATCAAATATTATCCGCGATCGGTAACGGGTGGTGAAATTTCACAAGGAAGATACCCGCAGTTGCGTTGCCGATGTCGGAACCGATGATCCGGACATGACCCGCTGACTTTTCTGCCGGCATCATGTTCGGGAAAGTTGGGCTTGTCATCCGTTTAAAAAATCATTATAGTTCGCCGGCAACCCCGATCGTAAATATGAAATTTGAAAGATGGGAAGTTGATGACAAGAGGACAGATCACCGCTGAAATCCTCAATATTTTCAGCCGCGAGTTCGAGATCGAACAGCCCGGCCTCGATAACGATTTGCGCGAGACCTACGAGTTCGACAGCGTGGACGCCATCGAACTGCTCTTGGGAATCGAACGGTTTCTCAAGTCCGAGTTGACCCACGACGAGAAAAAAGCGGCCATGGGAATCCGGACCATCAACCAGATCGTTGACTATGTCGAGGGGCTGGTCAGGGTGAGGGGGCGGGAAACGCATGGGTAAGACATCCAGGCGATCAGTCCCGGCGAGGAAGGGGGCGCACGTCCGGCGATGAAGGGAAGACGCGTTGTCATCACGGCCTGTTCGGCCATCACGCCCATCGGCCATACGCGCGCGGAGATCGTGGACAGCCTCCGGCGGGGTGTCTCCGGCGTCAAGCCGCTCCGGGAGGATCACCTCCTGTCAAAGTTCATCCACTCCCAGGTCTTTGGGACGGTGGATTATCCGGTTGATTTCGACTTCCGGCGCATTTACCGGAAGACCATGGGCCCCGTCGCGTATTACGCCTGCCAGGCGGCCAAAGTGGTCCTCGATCAGGCCGGCCTGCCGCCGGAATTTGTAACCTCCGGACGTCTGGGCGTGGCCTTCGGCTCCACCCACGGCAGCCCCACCGTCCAGCGGGAGATCTACAAAACCTTTTTCGGCGCTTCCCCGTCCGAGTTTCGCGCCATCGGCGCTGTCGATTACCTCAAGTCCATGGTCCATACGACGGCGGTGAACATTACGAAGATGTTCGGCATCACCGGCAGGGTCATCTCCTCCTCCACGGCCTGCACGACGAGCAGCCAATCCATCGGCTTCGGCTACGAGACGGTCAAATACGGCATGCAGGACGCGATGCTGTGCGGCGGGGCGGATGAGTACGATACGACCACCGTGGCCGTCTTCGACAATCTGATGGCCTGTTCCACGGCCTTCAACGACCGCCCCCGGTGCACGCCGCGGCCCTTCGACCGGCAGCGCGATGGACTGGTCGTCGGAGAGGGCGCCGGAGCGGTGCTGCTGGAGGAATACGAACATGCGAGGAGGCGCGGGGCCGACATCCTGGGCGAGGTCGTGGGTTTTGCCTGCAACAACAACGGGGGCGATCTTATCCTGCCGAATCGCGCCGGAATCAGCGAGACCCTGCGTCTCGGCCTCGAAGATGCGGCCCTCGCGGCCGACGAGGTCGATTTCGTCAGCGCCCACGCCACGGGAACCAAGATGGGCGATGTGATCGAAGCCCAGGCCATCCATGCCGTTTACGGCGGCGGACCCTTTGTAACGGGCCTCAAGGGATACATGGGGCATACGATGGGTTCGTGCGGCGTCATCGAAACCATCCTGACCCTCTATATGATGCAGGACGGATTTATCGCCCCGACGCTCAATCTGGAAGAACCCGACGAACGATGCGCCATGATCCGTCATACCCTGCATCTGCGGGAACAGCCGATCCGTATTGCGGGTATCCAAAACTTTGCCTTCGGCGGCGTAAATACGAACCTGCTGATCAAGAGGTTTGTTTGAAATCCGCTATGCCCTTCTCCGTGAAACCATTCAAACCGCTGCTGGATGTCATCGTGACGCTTCTCATGTGGATCTATTTCACATGGGGATTCTTCCTTTTTTTTGCCCCCCGCTACGTGGCGGCCGTGCTCCGGCGCGCGGATCGGGAGGCCGCATTCCAGCGATTAAATTGCATTTTCTTCCGGGGGTTTTTCCGCCTGCTGCGCCTCATCACCCCCGGAGTCACCCTGAATATCCGGGATGAGATCCGGACCATCCGCTCGTCCGTCATTGTCTGCAACCACCTGTCGTATCTCGATCCGATCCTCCTCATTTCCCTGTTCGAGAAACAGAAGACGATCGTCAAAAGCGCCTTTTTCAATGTGCCTGTCTTCAGCTCGATCCTGCGGCAATCCGGTTACATCCCGTCGGCGGGAGACGATTACGCGTCACTGATGATTCGTAACATCGAAAATATCAGAGAATATCTTGCATCGGGCGGCAATGTCTTCATCTTTCCCGAGGGGACCCGGAGCCGGACCGGCAGGCTCGGGCCGTTCAACAAGGGCGCATTCAGCATTGCCCGGTACTGCCGCGCGCCGATTCAATGCCTGATGATCCGCGACACGAACCGTCTGTTTGTGCCGGGACGGTTCCGGTTCAATACCTGCATGCCCGTTTCCATTGGGGTGGAGAGAATCGGCGTCTTTGATCCCGACTACGGCGATCCCGCCTTCCGTCTTGCCGCACTGATCAGTCAAATCCGGTCTCTCTACGAAAAGCGGCTGGCGAAGGGATAAGAAGGAATTGACTTTTTCCCCCGTGACGGTAGAGTGGTTCACCGGTTCGAACGCATCGACGACAGGAATCGTTCATGGCGATCACGAATGATGAAATACGGGTGGTGATCACGGGTCTCGGGACGGTGAACGCCATCGCGGGCGATCCCCGGGAATTCGCCGCCGCCCTGCGCAACGGGGTGTGCGGCATCGGCCCGATCACCCTCTTCGACACGGCGCCGTTCCGCACCCATAACGGCGGCCAGGTGAAGGATTTCCAGCCGCGCGCGACAACCCCCCGCGGCATATCCTTGAAGCGGATGTCCCGTTCGGATCTCATGGCGTTGACGGCGACTTTCCAGGCCCTCGCACAGGCGGGGCTCGATCCCGTTCCGGAGGCGCTGCAGGAGGAGATGGGCGTCGTCATCGGCGGTGGGGCGGGAGGGCTGTTGGAGGCGGAAGCCTTCTTCCAGGACTACCTGCGCAAGGCGGGGAGGGCCGCCCGTTTTTCCCGGCTGTCCCCGGTATCCTGCGCCGCCACGGCCAACGATCTGACCACGCAGTTCAACCTCTATGGGCCCAAGGCGACGATCATGACGGCCTGTTCCTCCGGAGCGACGGCCGTCGGCCTGGGGCGTGACCTGATCCGGAGCGGCGCCGCCCGGGTGATGATCGCAGGCGGGACGGAACCCCTCTGCCGGATGACCTTCGCCTCCTTCAACGCGCTGAAGGCCGTTGATCCGGAGTACTGCCGGCCGTTTTCCGGAAATCGCGCAGGTCTTACCCTCGGGGAGGCGGCGGGGATCCTGATCCTGGAATCCCTCGCGAGCGCGAAGGAGAGGGGGGCGCGGATCCTGGCCGAAGTGCTGGGCTATGGCGTGACCTGCGATTCCCACCACATGACCGCGCCGGACGTCGGCGCCTTCGGGGCGGTCCGGGCCATGCGGGAAGCCTTGCAGGACGCGGGTCTGGGGCCGGAGTCGGTGGATTACATCAACGCCCACGGCACGGCGACCCCGCCCAACGACCTCATGGAGACGCGGGCGATCAAGGAGGTCTTCGGTCCGCGGGCCTGGGAAATTCCCATCAGCTCGACGAAATCGATGCACGGCCACACCCTGGGAGCGGCCGGGGCCCTGGAGGCGGTCGTTTCTGTCCTGGCCATCGCGGAGGGGTTCATCCCCCCGACGATCCACTGCGAGACGCCCGATCCGGAGTGCGATCTGGATTACGTCACGACGGGCGCCCGGTCCGTCGCGCCGGAGGTCGTTCTCTCCAACTCCTTCGCCTTCGGTGGAAACAACACGACGGTCATCTTCGGCCGCTTCCGGGAAGAGGGGGTGCAGCATGGATAGACGGATTGTCAGGCGGGCTGTCGTCACCGGGATCGGGATGGTCACGCCTTTGGGGGTGGGAAAGGATCGTTTCCGGGAAGCCCTGTGGCGCGGCGAAACGGGCATCCGGGAGATCACTTCCTTTCCGACTGAAGGTTTCGGGTCGCACCTGGGGGCGGAGATCCGTGCGTTTCAGCCGCGGGATTTCAT
>JAPLJW010000102.1 GCA_026388365.1 Deltaproteobacteria bacterium
ATCGCGGAGAGGGTCAAGGCGGCCGGGACGATGAAAGCGGACTGTCTCGTCAGCCTTCATGTCAATGCCGGTTTCGGAAAGAAGGCGACAGGCTACGAGATCTATTTCCCGGGATTTCGGCAGGCCGCGTCCGAAGGAGGAGATTCCTCGCCCATCCTCAAGGATATGGCCCGCAACAAGTCCCTCAACAATTCGGTAAGGCTTGCGCAGCAGATCCAGTCCGGTCTTGAGACGGTCTTCCCCCGCAAGGGGCGCGGTCTACGCGATGCTCCAAGCCCGCTCCTGGACGGATTGACCATTCCCGGACTTGTCGTTGAGATTGGCTTTGCGACCCACCCGGACGACCGGAAAATACTGACCGCACCCGAAACGCAGAAGGCCATTGCAAACGCCGTGGTCAAGGGCCTGCAAAACTATTTTTCATCGTTGCCTTAATAGATTACGCATGGGAAGACCTGACAACAGGACATGGGATCAGATGCGTGATTTTCGGATCACGCGCCCATACCTTCGTTTCGCAGAAGGTTCCGTTTTGGTTGAGATGGGCCATACAAAGGTGATCTGTGCCGCTACGATTCTGGACACGGTTCCTCCCTTCCTCAAGAACACCGGAAGGGGTTGGCTGACGGCGGAATATGCGATGCTTCCCGCGGCGACGCAGAAAAGATCCAACCGCGAATCGACCAGCGGCCGCATTGGGGGAAGGACACATGAGATACAGCGGCTGATCGGCCGATCACTCCGAGCGGTAACCGACTTGCACGGCTTTGGCGAGCGCACCGTCACGATCGATTGCGATGTCATTCAGGCCGATGGGGGAACGCGCACGGCGGCCATTACGGGGGCGTTTATCGCCTTGGTCGATCTTTTCCGGAAGTTGAAGGAACGGTCGGAGGTCGGTTCGATCCCCGTGAGGGATTATGTTTCGGCGATCAGCGTCGGCATCGTGGACGGGGAGCTGAGGCTCGATCTGGCTTATGAGGAGGATTCGAAGGCGGAAGTCGATATGAATTTTGTGATGACCGGCAGCGGTCTGTTCATAGAGGTCCAGGGAACCGCGGAGAGTTTGCCTTTTGATCGCGACGGCCTTTCCGCTATGACGGACCTTGCCGCCGCCGGGATCGCGGATCTCACCCGGAAGCAGCGGGAGATCCTCGGAGGGTTGAGCTGAAAAAGATCGTCTTAGCCTCCCGAAACAGGGGCAAAATTTCTGAGATCGGGTCGATGCTTGAAGGCAGCGGGATTCACCTCAGATCCCTGTTGGATTACCCCGACTTTCCAGACATCATGGAGGACGGAAACAGTTTCCTGGAAAATGCCCTCAAGAAGGCCAGGGTCGTTTCAGAATGGACCGGCGAGACGGTTCTGGCCGACGATTCGGGATTGGAAGTGGACGCGCTGGGCGGCGCGCCGGGGATCTACTCGGCCCGGTATGCCGGGGAGGATGGGAACGACGAAAAGAACATCCGGAAACTCCTGGATGAAATGAAGAACGTTGCGTCCGAAAACAGGGGAGCGACCTTCCGGTGCATTCTTGTCCTCTATTCTGCCGATGGCCGCTACGAGACCTTTGAAGGACACTGGAAGGGGCTGATTGCTGAAAAGCCTGTCGGCCAGGGCGGATTTGGATATGATCCGGTTTTCTACCTGCCTGAAGAGAGGATGACCGTCGCCCAGCTCTCATCCGAGGTCAAGAACAGGATCAGCCATCGTGCGCAGGCCATTGCAAAGCTGAAGGAAAGATTCCGAAAAGGATAAAAGGACAAAAACCGGGGCGTAGCGCAGCCCGGTAGCGCGCTTGCTTTGGGAGCAAGATGTCGAGTGTTCAAATCACTCCGCCCCGACCATCGTATTTTAACCGGTTGGCCGTTCCGGCAGGAGCAGCATTCCGTAATTACTGAAATTACTGAAAAGGCTTCAAGACATCGTTCAGGACAGATTCCATCTCTCTCCGGATCGCCTCCAGCCGTTCCTGTGTTGCCGCCTCGAAACGCAGGACGAGGACAGGCTGTGTGTTGGACGCCCGAATCAGACCCCAGCCATCTGCGAACGGGACCCTCACGCCATCGATCGCGATGATCTCATGGGTTTTACGGTAGTGTTCCCGGACGGACGCCACCACGCCGAATTTGATCCGGTCGGGGCAATCGACGCGGATCTCAGGGGTGGTAAAGGTCCGGGGGACATCAAAGAGGAGATCGCTCAGCCTCTTCCCGGTTTCGGAGAGAATCTCCAGAAGACGGACGGAGGCATATATCGCATCGTCAAATCCGAAATAACGGTCCGCGAAGAAAATGTGTCCGCTCATCTCCCCGGCCAGGAGGGCTTTTTCCTCTTTCATCTTTCCCTTGATCAGAGAATGCCCGGCCTTCCACATGATGGCCCGCCCGCCGTTTCGGGTGATATCGTCAAAGAGTTTCTGCGAACATTTGACCTCCCCAATGATGGCCGCGCCGGGATTTGTCTTCAGGATGAAGCGGGAGAAGAGCAGCAGCAGTTCATCGCCCCAGAGAACGTCACCGCGATCGGTGATCACGCCGATCCGGTCGGCGTCCCCGTCGTAGGCGATACCGGCTTCGGCCTTTTCTTCCAGGACCCGGCGGGTCAATTCCCGCAGGTTTTCAGGGAGGGTGGGGTCGGGAAAGTGGTTGGGGAAGCGGCCGTCCGGATCGCAGTAGATGTCGGTAACGCGGCAGCCGTATCGCTTCAGCAGGGGAAGGGCGAAGAATCCGCCTACGCCGTTGCCGCCGTCAACAACGATTCGGTGACCCGGCATCACCTTCACATGCGCAAAGAGATGCTCCCGATAGATTTCGGCGATTTCCTGGCGGGAGGTTCTCCCCGTGCCGTCGATATAGGCCTCGCATTCGATGATCTTCCGGAGTTCTTGTATCTGCTCCCCGTAGATCGTGTCCGGGCCGATACAGACCTTGAAGCCATTGAAATCCGGCGGGTTGTGGCTCCCCGTGACCATCACGCCGCCATCCATGCGGTAATGGCGGATCGCGAAATAGAGCATGGGGGTGGCGCAGAGGCCGATATCGGTCACATCGATGCCCGCAGACCGGATTCCCCGGCCGGCGGCATCCTGGTAAAGATCCGAACTGAGTCGGCAATCCCGGCCCAGCGCCATGGTCCGTACGCCGTGACGGACGGCATAAGCGCCGATCGCCCTTCCCAGAAGGTAGGCGAAATCCGGGGTCAGATCCTTATCGACAACACCCCTGACGTCATACTCGCGGAACACCTCGGGATTCATGCTCACCTTAAGGTTGCATCAGGGCCTGAAGATTGACATGGGTGCGGACCATCTGTTCGATCAGGGCGATCTTGCCGAGGTCATCCTTGGTCGGAAGGGATTCCATCCCTTCGATCTGTTTTGCAATCTCATGGGTATCCGCCGATACAAGCAGGAGCGGGATCTCCTCCTTCGCGGCCTTCGAGATGAGATTGGACGGGGGGATGATATTGTTGGTCAGGATGATTGCGGCGGCCTTGTTTTCCAGGGCGGCGATGATCATATCGCTCCGGTCACCGCTCGTGACGACCACATTGCTTTCCTCCTGAAAGAGGGGGTTTTTCGGCGCGGCACAAGCGGACATCGAACCGATGAAGATGTTCTTCACGGTCCGGTTCAGGTTTTCTTCCCCGGTGATGATTTTCGCGAACAGGCGATCCGCCAGATAACTGACGGAGAAGTAAGGAAGTTCTTTGTAATAGGGGATCACGCCCAGGACTTCGACGCCGTGCTGTTGGATCTTCGACAGGCGTGTATCGCAGAAATCGGCGACATTGGCCACCTTGTTGATGATGATTCCCTTGCAGCGAACATTTCCCATCTGGATGTATTTTTTAAGAAAGATCACGTCATCGAGGATGGTATCCTCGTCGCCGCTCGCGACCACGATCAGTTGGGCGTTGAGATCGCGGGCGATGGTCAGGGCGTCCAGGTGGACCGAAACGCCGTAGGTGATGTCCTTTCCACACTCCGCGAAGAAGATCTCTTTGCCTTCGCCGACGCTGACCAGGAGTTCGCGAAGCCTTTCACGCGTGGTTTCTTCATCCAGCATGTAGAGAAGCTTGGAGTGGTGAAAGCCGATGCTCATGTTTTCAGGATTTTCTTCCAAGCCAAAGATGTTCGAAATCAGGGCGGCGTCATAGTCCCAGAGTCTCTTTTTGCGATATAGGAATCGTTCTCCCAAAGGTTTGATATAACCGATCTTCCGGTTCAGGGCCTTTGTGATGCCGATGATGACGCTCGTTTTGCCTGCACCCTGACGCAGGGATGTAACCACAAATTTATCCATCGCACTAACCTCTCTTATCTCTTTTGCAGAATAATTCTGACATCGACCGCCTTCACGCCCAACTTTTGCTCATAAACCACAAGCGGATTGATTTCAATGTCTGAAATGGACTGACACCGCCGGATGATGGTTGCCAATTTCGCGATGGAATCCACCACGGCATCCAGGTCCCTCATCTTTTCTCCGCGAACCCCAAGCAGAAGCGGGTAGCTATGGATTTGCTTGATCATGCCATGAATTTCACGACGATCCAGCGGAACGGATCGGAAGGAGACATCCCTCATCACTTCGACGTATGTGCCGCCGAGGCCGACCATCACAAGCGGACCGAAGGAAGGGTCGATGCGGGCGCCGATGATGAGTTCGATGTCGGGCCGGACCATCTCCGAAACGGAGACCCCCTCCAGAACGGCGCGGGGCGCCGCCGTTCGACAGTTCCGGAGGATCGCTCCATAGGCGTCGATGACCTCCCCGTCGCTCTCGAGATTCAGGGCCACACCCCCGACGTCAAATTTATGGAGAATGTCCCGGGAGATGATCTTCATTGCGACCGGGTATCCCAAATCCCTGGCGGCACGGATGGCGCTTTCGATGGACGTGGCATGGACGCTCTTCGGCGTCGCGATCCCAACCAGATTCATAAAGCCCTGCGCTTCGGATGGAAGCAGAAAATGGCGGCCGTCCGCCCGGGCGCCGGCTATGATCGATTCGATCAGAGACAGATCGATGTCCGTCTCAAACGGATCCTCGGGGGGATCGTTGAGATAACGCTTGTACCGGTACATCGCGCCCAGCGTGGAGACGGCCTCATAAACGTCGTCGGTAACCGGGATCCCCCGTTTCCTGGCCGAAGATTCGTAGCCCGACGTTCCGGGTCCGCCGAATAACGAAAAGATGATCGTTTTCCCTTTTTTACGGTATTTCAGAAAGTTTTTTTCCACCGCCGCTTCGAGGTCGGAGGCCTTGACGAGTGCGGTTTCACAGTAAACCCCGATGACGGTATCGATGCTTTCGTCGTTCAGGGCGGCGTCAAAGACCCTCGTATAATCCTCGGAGGCGGCCTGTCCCGTAATATCAATGGGATTCTTGGTTGAGCCGATCTCCGGGGTCACGGGGGCGAAGATTTTCTTCAGGGAATTTTGATCATCGTAGAGCCGGACGTCATATTTTTCGCAGGCATCCGTAGCCATGACGCCGGCCCCGCCGCCGTTGGTGATGATCACCGTTCTCTCCCCGGCGGGAAGGGGATTGTCGGCGATGAATTTACACCAGTTGAAGGCCTCTTTCGTGCTCTCCGCCCGGAGCACGCCGCACTGTTTTACGATGTCGTCAAACACCTCATCCGAGCCGGCCAAGGCGCCCGTGTGGGAGGCCGCCGCCATGGCGCCCCGTTTGGATCGTCCGGATTTGATGACCACCACCGGTTTCATCCGGCTTCCCTGTTTGATTACCCGGACAAACTTTTCACCATCCCTGATTCCTTCGATGTACATCAGGATCATCCGTGTTTCTTCGTGCTGGAAGAGATACGGAAGGAGGTCTCCCTCATCGATGTCCGCCTTGTTGCCGACGGAAACAACGGCGGAGAGACCGATATTTTCGACGGTTGCCTGTCCGATCATGGTAAGGCCCAGGGCCCCGCTTTGCGTGATCATCGCGAGGTGGCCGGAAGGGATGTTCCCGGAGACAAAGGTGGCGTTCAGATGCGAGGAGGAAGAATAGAGGCCGAAAACGTTGGGACCCAGGATCCTCATTCCCCGATCTTGCGCATAGTCGGCGATCTTCCGCTCCTCTTGGATATTGCCGACTTCAGAAAAACCGGCCGTGATGATGATGCCGTACCGGACTCCCCGATCGGCGCATTGTGCGACGGCGTCATAGACGAATCGCGACGGGATGGTGATGCAGGCCACATCGACCGGCTCTTCAATTTCGGCAATGCTGCGGTAAGCGCGAAGCCCTTCGACCTCGCCCCCGGCGGGATTGACCGGAAAGACTTTCCCCGGGTACCCTCCGGACAGAATATTCCGCAGAACGGCGGAGCCGATTTTACCCTGATCCCTGGAAGCGCCGATGACGGCTGTGGAACGGGGTTCAAAGAAAAAGCGCATGGAATCATGCTCTACAGACATGCGTGTTTATCCCCGAAATGCCATTTTCAAATCGTAAACCCCGGCGTCGTTTTTTTTCATGATGTCGAACCCGCCTTTTTCGAATACGTGGAGCATGGGTCTGTTGTCGACGAGAACCTCAGCCGTAAAACCCAGAAGGCCCTCCCTTTTGGCAAG
Source organism: Deltaproteobacteria bacterium (assembly GCA_026388365.1). Next base: position 6,596 of record JAPLJW010000102.1, read on the forward strand.
ATAGGTCAGGTAGGAGAGCATTTCCTGTCCGATGCCTCGGTCCTGGTGATCATCACGAACGGCGAATGCGACTTCCGCCGTATGGGATTTCTCGTCGATGCCATACTGTCCCACACCGACGATAAGCTCATTTTCCGCAGAGCCGATAACCCCCAGAATAACCACCTCGTGGCTGTAGTCTATGATTACGAAGTCCTGGAGACGCTCGTGCGGCATGTCCTTTCTTTTGGAAAGAAAACGACGATTCAGGCTTCGGTCCGACAGCGAATAGAAGAAATCCTTCAGAAGCGGCTCATCGCTGATCTTAACGGGACGCAGGAAAAGATGGAGGCCGGTTTTCGTGGTCCGGTGAGCCTCGAGGTTTTCCGGGTACTCCCCCCGCTTCCCGGGGATGAAGGCCTGATCCCGGTAAATGATTCCCCGTTTTTTCGCCTCTTCGATGAGCCAGGGCCTGAATTTCGGATGGGCAATGGAGATGAGCGACATGGCCCTCTCACGGACGTTTTTTCCGTGGAGAAAGGCGATGCCGTATTCGGTGACCACGTAACGGACATCCCCCCGGTTCAGCGTAATGCCGGCAGATTCGCGCAGAGAGGGAACGATCCGGGAGACGGTGTCGTTCGTGGCCGTGGATTTCATCGCGAGGATGGTCCTGCCGCCCTCGGCCAGGAGGGCGCCCCGCATGAAATCCTGGTGACCTCCCACGCCGCTGTAGAATGTACCTCCGATCGAATCTGATGTGGCCTGGCCCGTAAGATCGATCTCCAGGGCGCTGTTGATGGCAACCATATTTCTCTGACGGGCGATGTTGAGGGGATTGTTCGTATAATCGATGGTCCGGAAGAGGATGGAAGGGTTGTCATTGAGAAATGCGTATGTTGATTTCTTCCCCATTGAGAAGGCGGCGACAGATATCCCCGGATTGAGGCTTTTCCGGGAATTGTCGATGACCCCGGCGTTGATCAGATCCACCAGGCCGTCGCTGAAGAGTTCGGTATGAACCCCGAGATGTCTCTTGTTAAACAGGTTGGCGAGAACCGCGTTCGGAAGACCTCCATAACCCACCTGGATCGTGTCGCCGTCCTGAATAAGTCTGGCCACGTGGTTGCCTATGCGCTGCGTCGTCTCATTAAGTTCGATTCCCGGGAGCTCCAGGAGGGGCTCGTCGTGACGGATCATGAAATCAACATCCCTGATGTGGATGAAGCCGTCGCCGTGCACGCGGGGCATTTCGGCGTTGACCTGAGCGATGATCATGGGCGCCTTGTCCGCGGCGGCCTTGACCATATCCACACTGACCCCGAGACTCATATAACCGTGCTCGTCGGGGAGACAGGTCTGCACCAGCGCCACATCGATCCCGACGGAGCCGCTTTTGATCAGGGCGGGAACGTCGGAGAGGGAAACGGGCGTATAGTCGGCAAGCCCCTGATTGATGGGGCCGCGGGTGTTGTTCCCGATAAAAAAGGAGTTGTGGCGGAAATTGCGTTTGAATTTAGGGTCGGTATAGGGAGCGATGCCGAAAGAATAGACATGGATGATCTCGGTGTCAAAAAAAGCCTTGGGATTGGATTCCACAAAATTGACCATAGCCCGGACAAGATACTGAGGCTCGCCGCAGCCGGAGGCGACAAAGATGTGATCCCCCCGGCGGATGTGGCTGAAAACATCTTTCTCCTCGGCGAATTTTTCGGGGTAGAGTCTTTTCCAGTCGTCTATGGAGTTCATATCGTTTTTAAAACTCATCAGGGGTGCCCTCTTCGAGAGATTCGGAGAAACTTGAAAATCCTTGCTTAAATGAGGGCCATACTAAACATTATGACCGTTTTCTGTCAAGAAAAGAAAGAAAAGAAAAATTCACGCCTTTAAAATCTCCTTGACAAACAAGGCTCGCCTTCGTATCTTTCGCGGCAAGATATAATTTCTGAGTACGCCAGGTAAAGCTTGGGGAGTCCAGATCATAAACCCACATAGGAGGCATCGGTCATGTATCAGAAAGTCCTTGTTCCTCTGGATGGTTCACCCTTGGCGGAATGCGTTTTGGATCATGTCAAGTCCCTTGCTAAAGCGGGCAATATCGGTGAATGGCTCCTTCTCGGCATTGTCGAAATCCCTCCGGGCTGGGCAAAGGAAGGGATTGACTTTTATGCCGTTCGGGATACCAACATCGCGAGCACAAAGTCTTATCTTGCCAAAATTAAAGACGATCTTGTAAAGGAGGGCTTTCAGAACGTATCGATCGAGGTGTCGGTCGGAAAGCCGGCCGACCTGATCATCACGAATGCCCAAAAGTATGGTGCGGATCTCATTGCCCTTGCCACCCACGGCCACACGGGCATCATTAAATGGGCGTTCGGCAGTGTGGCCGACAAGGTCGTCCATTATTCCCGCGTACCCGTCCTGCTGATCAGGCCGGAAGCGTACCATCTGTAGCCACCGATCTTGAGATATGACAAGTATTAGGGGGGGGGAGCCCCCCCCTTGTGGGGTACGTTATTTTATGAAGGGTTCTGGCGGTTTGAGAATGATTCGGCAGTCCGCAACGGTCGCCCCCTTCCCATCCTCATGGACCAGAAGGGGATTGATATCCAGCTCGATGATCTCCGGGTGGTTGATGACCATGTCGGAGAGTCGCACCATGTTCTTTTCGAGGATTTCGACATCCCCCTTCGGGCGCCCCCGGAATCCGGTGAAGAGCTTGTAGCCCTTGATCTCGCGGACCATCCGGTGCGCCTCGTCCCGGTCAATGGGGGCAAGACGAAAGACGACATCCTTGAAGATCTCAACGAAGATACCCCCCATACCGAACATGATCAAGGGTCCCACCGCATAGCGGTTCATCCCAAGGATGACCTCGTCCCCCGGCGGCGCCATTTTCTGCACGAGAACCCCCTCCAGGACAGCTTCGGGGTCGTATTTCTTTGCATTTGCAATGATCCGGGAAAAGTCCTTCTCCGCCTCCTCCGTCGTATTGATCCCCACGACGACACCGCCCGCGTCCGATTTGTGGAGGATCTGCGGGGAGACGATCTTCATGACGACCGGTAACCCGATCTCCTCGGCGATCTCCGCCGCTTCCGCCTCGTTCTTCGCAAGTTTTGTCGGCAGCGTGCTGAAGCCGTAGCACTTAAGAAGCTCCAATCCATCCAACTCGCCCAGGCGCGTCCTTCCGGCAGACAGACAACGCCGGATCATCCCCTCCGCTTCGTTCTTTTCATGTTTGAGCGCGAACGGAGGCAGGTGCTCGCGGTTCAGCCAGTGCGAATATTTGTAGAGAGCCCCCAGGGCCTTGGCCGCGTCTTCGGGAAACTTGTAGACCGGATAGCCGTGTTCCTGAAGGTATTTCACCCCGGCGGAGACATCGACCACCCCCATGAAGCAGCATAGGATCGGCTTGGAGGAGCGGCGGGCGACGCGGACAATCGCCTCGGCCGTCCCCAGGGCGTTCGTCATGGACTGCGGGGTAAGGATGACCAGGACACCGTCCACCCCTTCGTCCTTGATCACGGCGGAGATGGCGTTTTCGTAACGGTCAGAAGCGGCGTCGCCGATGATGTCCACCGGGTTGTGGATATTGGCCGTGGTCGGAAGATGGCTGGCCAACTCGTCCAGCGTCTCCCGCTTGAATTTCGCCAGTTCAAGATCGGAGGATACGGTCATGTCGGTCGCCAGGATTCCCGGGCCGCCGGCGTTGGTCACGATGGCTACACTTCTGCCGCTGGGAATCTTCCGCGTCGCCTTGCCGAGGGCGCTTTCTCGCTTGAAGGCAAAGGCATTTGCGAAATCGAAGAGTTCGGCGATGGACTCCGCCCGGATGATCCCCGCCTGTTTGAAGATGGCGTCGTAAACGGCCTCCGTACCGGCCAGGGCGCCGGTATGGGAAGCGGCCGCCTGGGCGCCGGCGCTGGTCCGGCCCGATTTGATGATCAGCACCGGGGTGGGCCTGTGGCCGGAGGTGATATTCTTGACCGCCTCGATGAACTCCTGTCCCTTGCGGAGTTCCTCGAGATAGAGGATGATAACCGCCGTGTTGAGGTCGTCATGGAGGTAGAGGAGTAAATCCAGCTCATCGACGTCCGCCTTGTTGCCGATGGAAATGAACTTCGAGAAACCGAAATTCCGGTCCGCGGCAAAATCCAGGACGGCTGTGCAGAGCGCACCGCTCTGGGAGATGAACGATATGTTCCCGCAGATGGGCATCCGCTTGGAGAAACTCGCGTTCAAACTGACACCGGGAACGGGGTTTATGACGCCAAGGCAGTTGGGGCCGACGAGGCGGACCCCGGCCTCTTTGCAGAGCGAGACGATTCGGTTTTCGATCTCCAGTCCCTCTCCGCCGACCTCGCGGAAACCAGCGGAGACAATCACAATCCCCTTGACCCCCTTTTCTATGGACTCCTCTACCGCCGCGAGGCAGGCCCTCGGCGGCAGGATGATGATGGAGAGATCGACATTGTCGGAGATAGCATTGATCGTGGGAAACGTTTTTACGCTCAGAATGGACATGGCCTTGGGATTGACCGGGTAAAGGGTTCCTTGGAAACCGCCGTGGAGGATATTGGCAAAGATGTCATGCCCCACCTTGCCGGGGCTGTTGGAGGCGCCGATGATGGCCACGGCTTCCGGGGAAAAAATTGCATCAAGACCTTTCATGATTTTCCTTTCTCCTCTGTTTTACCGTTTCAGTACGATGATCCCAGAAAAAGTACTTCCCCTGCCGGACGGGGCGGCGGTCGTTTCTCTGGAATCACGATTCTTGAAGGATCCGCCCTAACGGATCCTTATGCATCCGGTATCGCCCGCCTTTCAGGGTGAACACCCCTCTTTAACGTTCTGATGCGGACGCGTGCGGATTATCGGCCAGTGTTCCCCGGGTGTCAAGAAGAAGATGGATGCCCAGTCCCGCCTTCCCGGAAGGGGTGAGCTTCCGAAAGGTTTCTTGAAGATCGCAGGGAGGCGTTCCGGGTTTTTCAATGACCCCGGCAAGAAACGCCTTGCGGTCCTTGAAAAGTCTGGGATTTGGGGCAGGTTCAGTCATGCTTCCTCTTCCTGTTCGAGGATCTCGCCGATTCGCCTCTCATACCAGCAGCCCATGGGAAAAGGGTCCAGGAATCCGCCATGCCCGCCGTATCGCTGAATGGAAACATCCAGATATCGGTTCTGCGGCAGATGGCGGAAATCCTCCACGGGAACGACGGGATCATCCATGGAGGTGATGATCGTGACCGGCATGGCGAGAGAGGCAAGGGCGTTTTCCGTAAGGGTATAACGACTGAAATATTCGCGATAATTTCCGAATCCCGAATACCAGGGCATGATGGCCTCGGTCAACGCCATGCAGGTTTTGTGATGAAGGATGTCTTCAAAGCGGTAGAGTTCCGGAAAACAGCGTTGTTTGCGCCTGAGAGACCTCTTCCACTTGGCCAGAAAATAGATGCGGTAAATGGGAAGGCTTTCGTCGATGGCCAATGTGGATCGATAGGGATCGAGAGCGGGACTGATGGAGAAGGCGCGTCTGAGGCTCGGTATCGGAAAGTCGGATTGGCGAAGTGCAATCCGGAGCACAAAATTACCTCCCAGTGAAAAACCGATGAGATAACAAGGGCGATCCGGTAAAAGCCGGGCGGCGTTGCCGACCGCCTGGGCCGTCTCATCCGTCAAAGCGCCGTGAAAGAGTTCCCTGTTCAGATGATGGCTTCTTCCGTGGTCTCTCAGATTGAGGCGGAAGATGTCGTATCCCCGACGGAAAAAATAACGTCCCGTGGAGAGGACATAGGTGGAATCGGAGCTTCCTTCCCATCCGTGAATCAGGATGATCAGACCCCGCGGCGACCGCACCGGTTGCCGGGAATGATAGCCCAAAAGACGGCCGCCGTTGCCGGCGTCTGTAATGACCTCCCGGGCGACGTCGGCCATCTCGTTTTTCCAAGCCACCCTGAGTCCCAGACTCCCGAAGATTGTCTGTATATGGGGGTTTCTGGCCCAAACAGCGGGAAGAAAAGGTTTGACAACCATGTTCGATCCCCTGACGGAGGCACAAAGGCCCGGTCTAAAGACCGGGCCTTTGCATTCATTGGTGGCGGTGCAGGGAATTGAACCCCGGACACTACGGATATGAGCCGTATGCTCTAACCGGCTGAGCTACACCGCCTGTGATCAATCTGAGAGCCTCACAAGGCGGTATCAACGCATTTCAGCCTGTGGGGGCCTTTGGCTTTTATCAAGGCGCGCACCCATATAACAGATTTATTCAATTGTCAACCCCTTCTATTCGCCTTTCAGCTTGTAGACGACGATCACGCTTCTGTCCTTGATGGCGCCGCCCACGGAAAGGACCAGGGCGAGGACCACCTCGTTTTCCCCATCGTTGTCGATATCCTTGAACTGGTAATCCGCAACGTAGCCGTTGATTTTTTTCGTTCGCCAGTTCTCCACCATGCCCATACCGTCCCATTCCAGATTATAAACCTCCGCGGAGGTGAAGAGTTTGACTCGCTGAAACACACGACCGGCTGAGGAAAGGTTTTTCACGATGATGACCTCCCGCTTTCCATCCTTGTTGGTATCGTAGGTCAAAATCCTAAGATTGATATAAGAATAAGGGTTGTCTGCACTTACGTCTGATGCCCCCATCGGCTCGATGATGGTATTGCTTCCCCCGAAGACATCCTCGCTCTTCCAGATGAATTCATTGCTTCCCCCGAAGACGGCGACCCGGGAAAGGGGTTTATCCGTCTGCTCGTAGATGCAGATGTAATCGTAGTCGTTCAAGGCGATAATCCTCTCCGCGCCGCTCGAACCGAGTTTGTCCAGGGTCAGGCCATAAACGGAAAGCCCTTGCGGGATTTTCATCCTCTGTCCTTCCCGGTATCCGCTGTTCTGCCAGACGATTTCGTATATCGGGGTATCGAAGGGTCTGTCCAGACCCCTTCTCTGACCCAGCAGAAGAGGGGTGCCCGAGCCGTTGTCGATCACCCTCATGAAAAAAGGAAGACCGGAGGCGATCGTTACGAACTTCCCGTTCCGGAATTCCAGGATGAAAGAATCGACCTGCGGGCCGCTGTAGCTTGATATAATGATCTCCTTGATGCCGTTTTGGTTGATGTCGGCGACGTCCAGACTGACATAATAGTCATAAGATTTCCCGGGAATCTGCTGAATGAGCTTGAATTCATCTCCTTTTTTTTGGTAGATGAAAACATTATGCGGATCGATCATGATGGTTTCGTTGAGGCCGTCCCCGTTGACATCGCCAATGTCCATCCCCCTGAATTCATTTGAAAACTGCTGGCTCTTCCAGAAGGTATTCCGATTGAGCGGCTGTGCGGCGTTGATAAAGTCGGGATTGATGGACGAGGTATAGGTGCCTTTCCGGCCGCCTCTCATTCCGGAGATGATCTCCGCTTCCCGAGCAGCCTGGGAGGAAGGCGGGCGGGAAACAATGATCTCCTTCGGGAGCGACGGGGATTCACTCACCTGGGTGAGTCCGCCGAGGAGATGGGTATCGATCCGCTGGGCAAATTCATTGATCTTTGGAATGACCTCGTCCAGGGTCGGACATTGGGCGAAGAGGGTGACGGGCGTCATGGAGGCGGCAATATCGACCAGCTTGCCGTCGATGCTCAGACTGTTGCCGATCTTTGTGATGCTGCCCCAGACAACGAAGTCCGCATGGAGTTTCTTTCCCAGGATGTAGGCATCGGCCAACGCAAGCTCCCTGCCTGCGGTATCCTGAAGGGCGGCGAGGACCGAGTCTTTGCCGATGACATCGATCTTCTCGTTGACGGAGATCCGGGAAGCGAGCATGTCTCTGATTCCCTGGCAAACATAGTCGATATTTTCCGCGCTGTGGATGGAAAAGGGCAAAACGGCGACGGTGTTTCTATCCTTTGCCCATAGCGGCTGAACCGACACGATCAGAAGCAGAAGACCTGCAACCCACCTGTATGAATATCTCATTTTGTTATCCCCATTCCCCGGTCAGAATCAATACGAACCAATTTCTTTTATTTTTTAACATGTCGTCGTGAAGAATTCAACCTGGATTTGACAGATCAGCGGATGACGGTTCTTATGGTTCGCATCGGGTTGGCGCGAAAGAAAAGGGGGCTGAATGTCGTGGCCGGGGAACGCGATGTGACGGGAAGAGGGGCTCCCGGCGTAAAGGATCACTTCATTGCGGTCGTGGTGCGGGAAAGGGATTCCCCGGCATTTTCGAAGGGAATGGTCAGGTTGTAGATCCCGAATTCCATGACCGCACGGATCGGGAAGGGCGCCTTTTCAAAGACCTTGAGCATGGCCTTGTTGTCGGCGAGAACATCCGCTGTGAATCCTTCGATTCCCATCTCGCGCGCGACCCGGATGAGGGTTTCAAAAAGGAAAGAAGCGACGCCTTGTCCCTGAAAGTTTTCATCCACGACAAAGGCCACATCCGCGAGGGGGCGGTCGCTGTGGCGGACATAACGTCCCTCCGCAATGAGCCTCTCCGTCCCCGATACCGCGACCGTTCCCACGATCGACATGATGCGCTGATAATCGACGTTCACATACTCCTGCATTTTGCGGTGGGGCATCGATTTGATCGCACTGAAATAACGATAATAGACGGCGTTGTCGGAAAAACGGTAGAATAGTTTACGCATCTCTTCTTCGTCGGAGGGCTTGATAGCGCGAAAGTTGATGGTAAGACCGTCTTTCCAAGTCTGAGAGAAGGATAGATCAAAGGGATACATAGCTCCCGATTCGGAAAGATAAATCTGGTCGGTGAAGAGAATATGGGCCTCTTTGGCCTGCCTGACCAGCTCCGGCCGGTCGGCGGGATGGGCGATGTCAATGAGGGCCTGGGCGCGTTCCCGGACTGTACGCCCTGACAT
>JAPLJW010000136.1 GCA_026388365.1 Deltaproteobacteria bacterium
ATTCTCGGATATGACTGTGTATCGCCCCTGGGGACGGATCTGGATGCACAGTGGCGCCGGGCCGCGGCGGGGGAGAGCGGCATATCCGCGTTGACCCGCTTTCCCCTGCGGGAAGGATTTCCGGTCCGGATCGCCGGTCAGGTTCCAGAAATCGACATCGGCCCCTATCCGTTTCTCCGGCCTCGCGAGATGGCCCACTGGACCTCTCCCATTTTTAAACACGCCCTGCTCGCGGTCATGCGCGCCCTTGTGCAGGCCGGGATCGACATCACGCCGGAAACGTCCCCCCGGGTGGCCGTCACGTTCAGCTCCGCCATCGGCGGGCTGGATGCGCTGATCGACGCGGACCGGACGCTGGTGGCCACAGGAAGGCTTCCCCAGCCCTTCATGAATCCCAATTCCTGCATCAACATGGTGGGAGGCAAGATCGCCATCGCGACCGGGGCGACCGGACCCATCTCCTCCATCGTCACGGCCTGCGCCACAGGGAGCAGTTCGCTGATCCTGGGGGCGATGTTCATCGCCCAGGGAATGGCCGATGTGGCCATCTGCGGGGCCGTGGACTTTCCCCTCGTGGAGCCGATCGTGGCGGGATTTGCGACGATGAACGGGGCGTATCGCCCCAGGGAAGGGGAAGAATCCCTGCCGCCGCCGGCCGCGAGCTGTCCCTTTTCCCTCTCCCGGCGCGGCTTCGTCGTTTCCGAAGGGGCCGGCTGCGTCGTCATCGGTTCGCTTGCATTCGCCGAGGCCCACGGCCTGGCCTATCAGATCGAGCTGTCCGGCTGGGGCATGACCGCCGACGCCCATCACGTTGTGGCCCCCAACCCGGCGACGGTTAGGAGGTGCATGCAGGAAGCCATCAGCCATGCCGGTATCGGTCCCGCCGACATTGATGCGGTTAATGCCCACGCCGCATCGACGAAGATCGGGGATCGGGTGGAGGCGGACGTTCTTCGGGAGGTGTTCGCCGGCAGGGTTCCTCCCGTTTCAGCCGGCAAGTCGCAGCTCGGCCACGCCATGGGGGCATCGAGCGCAGTTGAGTCCATCCTGGCGATGGAGGGGATGCGCCGGGGGGTGCTTCTGCCCACGATCAACCACCGGCCGGACCCGGAAATTCCGCTGGATTGCGTGGCGGAAGGCGCCCGGGCGATGAGTCAGGAGTTTGTGCTGAAGAACGCCTTCGGATTCGGAGGATGCAATGCGTGTCTTGTGTTTCGCCGCGTGGCCTGATATGGATCCCGTATGAGGGTGCCACAGAACAGAAAGGTTTTCGTGATCGGTTACGGGGCGGCTACGCCGTTGGGGCTGACCTTTGCCGAAACATGGGAACGCGCCGTCCGCGGCGAGGCGGGCTTCCGGAAGGTCACCCGCTGCCCGGTCGAGTCCGTCTGCGACGTGGTCGGGGAGATCCCGGGCTGGGATCCCCGGACGCTCGATTTCGTTGATGAAAAGGAGGCGCACAACTGGAACGCCGGCTTCGTCATTCTCACGATGGCGGTCTGCCGCGAGGCCCTTGCCCATGCCGGCCTGCCGATGAACGATGAAACCGGTCCGCGGACGGCCTGTCTGATCGGTTCGGCCATCAACGGGATCGACGCCTTCCGGACGGCAATGGTGAATTTTCAGGGAAAAGGTCCGCTGAAGATCAGCCCCTACCTGCTGCCGAACCTATGTGCCAATCTCCCTTCGGGGAAAGCGGGGATGCTGCTGGGTTTCACCGGACCGGTCTTTTCCCCCCAGGGGGCCTGCGCCTCCGGCAACCACGCCATCGGCATCGGGGCCCGGATGATCCGGGACGGGGACTGCGATTTCGTGCTGGCCGGAGGGGTCGCGACCATCAAGGTCCTTCCGGGAGACCGCGCCTTTGCCGACCCCGCGCAGGCCTCCCGCCCATTCAGCATCGACCGGCGCGGCTTTGTTCTGTCCGAAGGGGCGGGCGTCATCGTGCTCGCGGCCGAGGAGATGCTTGCCCGCTACGGGCTTACGGCACGGGCCGAAGTCCTGGGCGTCGGCTGGACTTCAGACGCCTATCACTTTACCAGCCCGAACCGGGAAACGATCATCCGGGCGATCCGGGAGGCGATCGCCGACGCAGGGCTCAAACCCGCGGACATCGGGTACATCAACACCCATGGAACCTCCACACGGAAAGGCGATCTGGCCGAGATCGACTGCCTCCGGGCCGTCTTCGGGAAGCCGCTGGCGAAGATCCCCCTTTCCTCCAACAAATCCCAGATCGGCCATACCCTCGGCGCCG
>JAPLJW010000293.1 GCA_026388365.1 Deltaproteobacteria bacterium
CATGATGGTGGCCATGCGGAACGACGGCGCCTCCTTCGGCGGACTGAGCCACAAGCTGATCTCACCCCGCGCCCGCGTTATCCTCCTGGCGTTCATCTACTTCTACCTTCTGCTGATTGCAGGAGCGTTCGGGAACGTCGTGGTCAGCACGACGACCGGCCTGAAGGCGGCCCCGATGGCCTGGCTCTTCCTGACGATCGCCGGGGTCCTGGCCGGTCAGATGATCTACAAGTGGCGGAAAGACATCATCCTGACGACCGTCGTGCCGGTGTTCATCGCCCTCCTCGGCATCTACCTGGGCACCATCCTTCCCTCCGACCAGGTCCTCGGGGCGTCCATAGCCGGCAGCCGGCCCGTCTGGGCGGTCGTCGCTTTCGTCTTCTGCTACTTCGGCGCGGTTCTCCCGATCTGGCGTTTCGCGCTGCCGATCAACTATGTGGCCTCCTACATCGTTTTTCTCGGGCTCTTCTTCGGAATCGTCGGGATCTTCGTCCTCCATCCCGACTTCACGCTGCCCGCCTATACGGGTTTCTCCATCGGTATCGGACCGCTCTGGCCGATCCTGTTCGTGACCATCGCCTGCGGGGCGATCTCCGGCTGGCACAGCATCGTCTCCAGCTCGGGAACGGCCCGGCAGTTGGAGAATGAACTCGACGCGCGTCCCGTCGGGGGCGGCGTTATGTTGGTCGAAATGCTCCTCGCCGTCTTCGCCCTGGTCATCGCCGGGACGATCTATGCATCCCCGGTGGAATACGGGGCGGCGATCAAGCTCGGACCGGGCGCCATATTCGCGGCGGGGGTCTCCAAGTTTCTGGGCGCCCTGGGGATGCCGGCGGACATCGGTAAATCATACGGGAGCGTCATGATGATCGTGCTTGCGATCACCATCATGCAACTGGTCGTCCGCTTCATGCGCGTGGCGACGTCCGAACTGCTCAGCGATATCAGCCCGGTCTTCCGGAACCCCCATGTCGGCACCTTTATTGCGAGTGTGCTCGGCATCATTCTCGTCCTGACGGGGTGGTGGCAGTACCTCTGGGTCCTCTTCGGGGGGGCGAACCAGCTCATGGCGTCGCTGGCACTGATGCTGATCACCGTCTGGCTGATGTCGGAAGGGAAGAGCTATGCCTGGACCTTCTACCCGATGATCTTCATGTTCGTGACCACCGTGGCGGCGCTCCTCTTCACCTCCTGGAACCTCCTGCGGAAGGTCCTGGCGGGCGGCGTCCAGGGCGAGGCGTTTGTGGGGAACCTGCTGATGGGGCTGGTGGGGTTCTTCCTCGTCATCTGCGCCCTGATCCTCGGCTATGAAGGCTTGAAGGCGTTCAAACGATTCCGGACCCTGAAGGGGCAGGCGGCGCCGGCCAAGGCCTGACGCGGTTTGCGTAAAATGAATGCAAAACGTACCCCGTCCGGAAATGGCCGGACGGGGTTTTTCATCGAGGAGTAAGCTTATGTCGAAAGAAAAAAAGGGCGGCCTGTTTCAGGCCATCAAGGAATTTGCCTACGGGGTCGCCGCACACGACTCGGCGCGCTTTGCGCTGAAATCGCGGGCAAGCATGGAGCACCTCTTCATCCTCATCACGATGGGGGACATGCTTGGCGTCCCCATTCTCCCCCCGTACTATTCGCTGCGGCTGCTGCCCTACGTGGTGCCCCAGATCTCCACATGGAAGCGGCGGATGCTCCGGGAAAAGGATCTGACGGACGCCCTGGCATAAACAATGTTGGGATTTTAATCTCTCCCCAATATTGAAATCTTGCCCTAATATTGAAAGAAGGAGGTGGTTATCATATCGCTTACCACGATATTTGAACAATACCCGGACCGGCGCTACATCATGTTCGGAGGCAAAGGGGGCCTCGGCAAAACCACTTTTTCGGCGGCAACAGCCTACTACCTGGCCAAGCAGGGGAAGAAGGTCCTCGTCTTTTCCGTCGATCCCCAGGCGTCGCTCAGCGACATTTTTAAGCAGGACATCTTCGGAAAGGGCCCCACGGAGATCATGCCCAACCTCTACGCCCAGGAGATCGACGCGGACAAAAGGGTGAAGGCCTATCAGCAGGAGATCCGCCAGAAGATCCTTGACATGTACAAGATGGAGCAGATCCCGGAGGAGATCGAAAGCTACATCCAGGCGGCGGCAGCGGAGCCCGCGATGGAGGAGAGCGCGATCTTCGACGAGGTGGTGGACATCGTCGTCAAGGGGGGGTACGACTATTACATCTACGACCTGGTCCCGCTGGGCCATGCGCTTTATTATCTCAGCATGGCCTCGGTTTACGACAGTTGGATCGATAACATCACGGGACTCCGGCAGCAGATGCGGGAGTACGACCAGGTGGCCGCGGTCATCCGCAGGGACAAAGAAGAGCTTGACGAGGATGCGATCCTCAACGAACTTCTCTACATCAAGGACCGGATCAACAAGTCCTCGCGGATTCTCACCGACAAGAAAATGACCGCCTTCTTTTTCGTCCTCACCGCGGAGGAGATGATCATCAGCGACACGCTGAAGGCGGCGGAACTCTTTGCCAAGTTCGACGTGCCGCTCTCCGGCTACATCATCAACCGGGTCCTGCCCGCGGAGCTCAGGGAGCAGAACATCCCCGAGTATCTCAAGAACCGGATCACCATGCAGGAGCATTACCTTCGCGTCATCGACAACCAATTCGGGAAGGAGATCCTCGCCCGGGTTCCCGAGATGGAACGGGACGTGACCGGCCTCGATATGATCGAGAAGGTGGCAAAGGGAATGTTCGGAAATTTTTAACGGGGTGAAGCGTTTAAGGAGGATAACCGTGGATCAGATCACGATCAGCATGACCCAGTACATGAAGAACCACCCGCGGATGAAGTACATCTTTTTCGGCGGCAAGGGGGGCGTGGGCAAGACGGTCATGGCGGGAACGGCGGCGTTGTGGGCCGCCAAGCAGGGGAAAAAGACGCTCCTGGCCTCGACCAATCCCGTCCACAGCCTCTCCAGCCTCCTGGAGCAGGATGTCTTCGGCAAGGCGGCCGTCGTCTGCGATGAGCAGAACTGTTACGCCTTCGAGATCGACACCAAGGACACCATCGAACGGTCCAAAAACGAAATCCGGAAAAAGATGAACTGGTTCCTGAAGTTCGCCGACATCACGACCAAGGCCGACGACTTCGTCGAGTCGGCCACGATGAACCCGGCCTTCGAGGAATCAGCGATGTTCGAGAACATGGTCGATTTGATGTTCAAGAACGAATACGACTTCTACGTCTTCGACACCGCGCCCACCGCCAACGCCCGGCGGCTCCTGGGGATGTCGAAGGTGTACTCCCTCTGGGTGGACAAAATGCTCAAGAGCCGGGAGGAGGCGAAGACCCTCCGGGAGCTGCTCTCCTACACAAAGAAAAAGGAGTCGGATCCGCTCCTGGACGATCTCCTCGCCTTCAAGAACCGGATGGGCAAGGCAGCGGAACTGCTCAAGGACGAGGCGCTCACCGCCTTCTTCTTCGTCACGCTGCCGGAGAGCCTTCCCATCGCTGTCATCACCCGGTTCATCAACTGGTTCCATGAATTCGGGATCCCCGTGGGGGGCGTCATCGTCAACGGGCTGATCCAGAAGGAGCAGGCCGGCGCGGACACCATCGACTTCGTCAAGAACCGGATCCTGATGCAGGAAGAGCACATGAAGGAGATCTGGGAGATCTTCGGCGACCGCGTCCGGGCGATCGCGCCGCTCCTCGAAACGGAGATCAAGGGGGCGAAGATGCTCAACCGGACGATCGATTACCTCTTCGTCCCGGAGAAATAGACGCCTCCTACAGGTCGGTCGCCTTGTCCATCAGGTCCCGCTCCCGCAGCATGCTCCGTTTCCACGCCTTCAGCTCCGGGAGGATATGGGGCAGAAGCCTCAATGTGTAGTAAGGCGGGAGCAAGGGGAGGCCGAGAAGATCGCCGAAAAGGATCAGCGTAAAATATTGATTGAGCGTTCCCCTCTCCTTCCGCAGGGAAACGTCCATTTCGTATGTGGTGAATCCGTAGAGAACTTGCCGTAACGTCCGGCCATAACGCCGAAGGATGATGAACAAATCGGAAGATTTCACGACCCCTTCTCCGCCTCCTCATGGAATACCCACGAGCCCCTTGTATCACGGTTATGGTCCGGTTGGCTACGACTATGTTCCCCCCGATACGCAGGGGGAGCCGTTATATTTTTGGTTTGTGCAGGAAGCAGCCAATAGGCTTCATGTGGAAGGTAATTTGACGAAACGCAAGTCACAATGATTTGTGTCTCGCATTATTGGAACGGCTTAAGCAGGGATGGAACGACTATTATGTTTCAATTGGTGAAATAAGCCGCCGTCGGTGTAACGGCTTTAATCCCCACCGATACCTCGCTTCCATCGGCTTTTTTGCCGTGGATGACGAATTCGCTCAACCCGATGGATTTCTCCGGATTCCCCCAGTCATAGGTATAACCAAACCTGGGCCAGGGGTACGGGCACACCGGCGGCATAAGTGTATTTCGTCCGGTTCTGGAAGAAACGCTTGCAGTCCGCAAATCCGCCCGGATTGTCTCAGCCACCGCCTCTGATAAAAAACCGGATTCACCTATTTCACGGTGTACCCGCGGCCGTCGAGGCAGGCGGACATCGCCCGCTGATAGTCCGCGCGCTTCTCGATCTTCAGAGGTTCGGGCGAACCGCCAGGCGGCTGCGTCGGGTCGAAACCGGTCTGGTCCACCGCCCAGCGGTGGCATGCATACCGATCATCGGCCTGCTGCTTTTCACTCTGTCCCTGGCGGGGATAGATGAACATCTGTTCCGCCGGCGGCGGCGCCTGACTGACTTCCTCCTTCGGCGGCTCGACGACCACGTAACCGTTCCCCCGGTTCGCGTAATAGACTTCGTTGGCATAGTAGTAAGGTACGCCGTGCAGCCAGATCGTCGAGTAGTAGGACGGGAGGAAAGGCATGAAGAGACCGATCGGAGGCACGACGACGGCGAAGCGTGGCCCCTGCGGGCGGTACCAGGCCCCTCCGGAGAAATAGTATCGTGCGCCGCCGTGAACTACCACCCGGTGGTCGCGGGGCAATGCGCCGATCACCTGACCGTGGGCCGGGTAGGAACGGTCGTGGTGATAACGGGAATCCTGGAATTGGCGTAAGTCCGAACGGCGGTGATCTAACTGTGCCGAGACGGGTCTCTCGGGGGACACACGGCGATCGGGACGATCCGGCTGCGCTGAGGCCCACACTGGCCCGGACAGCATCACTCCCGACAACAGGACCAGCATCAACCCGAATGCAAAATACAGGTTTGTCTTGTAATGGCTTGCCATAGCTCTTGCCTCCTTGAAACCGGATAGGGGTTGTCGATCAAGGTTCATCGTATTTCTCACCGCACGGTGTAGCCGCGGCCTTCAAGGCAGGCGGACATCGCCCGCCGGAAGCCGGCCGACTTTTCTCCAAGCTTGGCGTCGCGGACCCGTCCCTGCGCGGCATAGGCCTCCTCCTGTTGCCGGGCATATTCCGCCCTCGCCGAATCCGATGCGGCGCCGGCCATCATTCCCCCGGTCGCTCCGATCAGGGCGCCTCCCCCTGCATGCCGCGGCCCGCCGATCAGCGCACCGAGCACCGCGCCGGCTATCGTGAACGCAACGGTATCGTGCCCCAACGGAGGCATCGGCACGACGCTGACGCGCTGATCCGTCGGGATCGCCGACTGCCCCGGATCGAAACCGGTCTGCTGGACCGCCCAGTTGTAACATTCGTAGTGGTCGCGGGACTGCTGTTCCGTTGTCTGACCCTTCATCGGGTAAAAAAAGACCTGTGTCGAGGGAACTGGGGCCTCGGCGGCCTCCCCGGGCATGGATTGCGGAATCGGCCGATAGGGTACGGGATAGCATGCCGACACGACAAGGACGGCCAGGAAAAGAGAAATCCAGACGAGGGCTCCGGACGCCCTCCGCAGATTCTGCCCGATCCTCTCTGTCCGATCCTCGCCGGCCGTCTTCCTGCAGATCGAGATTTTCATTTTTGGTTCTCCTTCATCATGGAATGCCGCCGAAACGATCGGTACAGAGAGAATGGCGGCGGACGCTGTACGTTATTTTTTCATTCATCCCCTTTTAATCTGTATAATACCAATGATACAGCAAAGAGCGTGCCGATTGCGTCACGCAACAATGTAAATCTTGAATATAAGACTGATATAGAATATTTGCGGAAGAATGGCAAGCGCCTTCACGAAAAAATATGGGTAAAAAATATCCGCTTGTACGATCCACCTGTGAACTAAATATCCACCTGCCGGTTTCTGATCCTTTTTTTTCGGTCCGCGCTATCGGGACCTTCGCCCGGAGCGGGAATCGCCGGGCCGGAGATGGCGCGGACAGTTTATGCGTATTGATTGACCGATTTTAGTTTTTCGGCAGGAATGCCGATACAAATAACGAAAGAACGGTCTGCGGTGCTCGTTATTCGTTCATGACATTGGCATCTAACACATAAGAACCAAGGGCCCATGGGTGATGATCGCCCGTTGAAGGCCGAAAGTTTGGAGATATGATTCCGGCGCAGGACAAAACGGCATCTGTGGATCCCGCAGCCCCCCGAAGGAGTGAACCCCTCTGGGGGGCTTTTGTCGATTCAACCCTATTTCCCGAAGGTCGCCACCGGTTCGCCGGCAACGACAATCGTGTTTGTTTTTTCTTTTTTAATCCTGGCGGGATGCGCCTTTTCCAGCGCCACGGCGGCCTCGTTTTTCTCGTAAAAAGCAGCAGGTTCGCAGGTCCAGCCCGCGGCAAGGCGCGCCTCTTCCCGCTTCAGGGCAAACCAGGCAAACCACCCGAGAGGCAGGGCCGCGATACGCGTTTTCCAGCCGAAGGCGGTGTAGATATCCTGGAGCAGCCGATCCGCTTTTGCGGCCAGCCGCGGATCATTTTGATACCACTTCCTCATCGCCCAGACGGCGCCTGCATAGGTGGATCGCAGCGGGAACACCTCCCAGGCGACGCGCTTCCGGACGCGCGGGCGGGGATCATCCCGGTACTGCCACCAGCCATTCAGAAGAATCCGGATCATCCGGAGCAGACTCGGGCCGTTCACCGCAAAGTCACGCCCGAAGGCCTCCAGAAGATATTTTTCTTCCCGGCCATCCCGAATATGCGGGTGGCGGTAATTGAAGCGATACTGCCCATGGGCGTCGGCTGTGGGGAACTCCGTTTCCGGCAGGAGCGACCCATCCTGTCTGTGTTTTTCGTACAGGGGCGTGCCCGGAATCGGCGTGTAGAGCATGAACTGGTGGAAGACCGTCTCGTGGCTGACGGCGTAATCGATGATGGCATCCATATTTTCCGGCCTGTGGCCTTCGAGGCCGATGATCGATGAACCCAGGACGCGGATCCCGTGATCCTGAAGCAGGGTGACGAGCGCACGCGTATCCACCCCTTGAAGTTTGTCGTAGGCGCTCTCCTTGCCTTCCAGCCCCATCCAGCCCCAGCCGATCCCCAGTCTCACCAGTTGATCGATCGTATAGGGTTGCAGAACGCGCGCCGAGCTGAAGACGTAGATGGCCCAGCTTTTCCGGTTTTCTTCCATCAGTTCGAGGAGC
>JAPLJW010000123.1 GCA_026388365.1 Deltaproteobacteria bacterium
CTTCAACGTGGTCCTCAACTCGGCAGATTCCCACGAAAAGCATCTGCGGGACACGCTGAAGGGGGGCCAGTACATCAACAATCAGGAACTGGCGAAAACGCTTGTAGAGCAGGCGACACCCACGATCAAAGAGATGGAGACCCGATACGGCTGCTTTTTCGACCGGTATCCGGACGGCACGGTTCATCAGAAACCCTTTGCCGGCCAATCTTTCGACAGGACCGTCCACAAGGGAGACCTGACGGGCATCGAGATTATCAGCCGCACCACCGAGCAGATCATGAAGCGCGACATCCGGATCCTGGAAGAGTGCCGCGCCCTGGACCTGCTGGCCGATACGACCGGCCAAGAGATCGTCGGCGCCCTCTGCGTGGATATCAAGCAGGGGGATTTTTTCGTCGTGGAAGCGGCAGCAACGCTTGTGGCCACGGGCGGCGGTCCCACCAGTTATCGCTTTTTCGCTCCGGGTCCCGAAAAGACGCTGGACGGCCTGGCCATGCTTTACCGGGCCGGCGTGCGGATGGTGGACATGGAGATGCTCCAGTTCCATCCGACCGGGCTGATCGTGCCCGGATCGGTCGTGGCCGGGTCGCTTCTGGAAGAAGGGCTGAGGGGGGCGGGCGCGCACATGCTCAACGGTCTCGGCGAACGGTATATGCAGCGTTACGACCCCGAGAAGATGGAGCGGACCACCCGGGATGTGATGAGCCGTTCCTCATTCCTCGAAATGATGGCCGGTCGCGGCTGCGAACACGGCGGTGTCGATATGATGGCGGCCCATCTGGGCGCCGAGTTTGTGGAGAAGAACTTTCCCGGCATGTATTCGCGCTGCAAGCTCTTCGGCTATGATCTGGCTCGCAAGCCGGTTCCGGTCTCACCGGCCGCCCATTTCATGATGGGCGGCGCCGTCATCGACACGGCTTGCCATACTTCGCTGGAGCGGTTGTTCGCCGCCGGTGAGGACGCCGGCGGCGTTCATGGCGCCAACCGCCTGGGCGGGAATGGCATTGCCGATTCCTGTGTCTATGGCCGCCAGGCGGGAAAATCGATGGCTCAGTACCTGAAGCAGGAACGGGGTATTCCGCGGGCGGATGATCGCCAGATCGAGCACCTAACGGCCCACTACCTGGCCCCTTTCGAGCGGACCGACGGTCCCTCGCCGCTGACGTTGCGAGATGAACTCCGGGAAATGAACTGGACCCACGTGGGCATCGCCCGTACGGAAGAAAAGCTGCAGCAGGCGATCGACAGGATCGAAAAGATCCGCCAGGAGGTTCTGATGGTGCAGCTTACGGGTACGGGGGGTCGGGCCTACAACATGGTCTGGCAGGACTGGATCGCCCTGTTCAATATGCTGGATGTATCCCGCATGATCAGCGCTTCCGCCCTGCAGCGTCAGGAGACGCGGGGCGCCCATTTCCGCCTCGATTATCCCAAACAGGATGACGGCTATGGATTATTCAATATCTTTCTGAACCGGGGCGCAGACGGCAAACCGACCCTGGAGAAGCGTCCTGTGGCCCTGAAATACATGAAACCGACCGATGTCGTGCATTAGCATCCTTCGCGGAGGCTTTGCCCAAGGAGTCCGATGATGGAAGAAGAGAAGAAAATCGAATTTCGCAATCCCCTGAGACGGAATGAACTGGACCCGAACCGCTGGCGCAGCACGCAGGCGGGTATGTGGGCCTGGCTCTGGCAGCGGATCTCCGCACTGGTCATCATCGTCCTGCTCGTCATACACATAACCTTGCCCTATCGTCCCCTGATTCAGTTTCTGCTGCTGCTGACCGTCGTTTTCCATGTGACACTGGGGCTTCGGGTCATTCTGCTTGATTTCGGGCTGGTGAATGTCAAATATCAGAAGGCCCTCATCGGAGGGCTGGCCGCCTTGGGCGCCGTCATCTTCGTCCTGGTCTGGAAGGGCATCTACTAAAGAGGAGCGATGGATCCATGGCAAATCATGCGCCGAAATCAAGAAGCATCAAGGTATTCCGCTATGACCCGGCCGCGGGCGGCCCGGGTCATTTTGACCGCTTTGAGCTGAAGACCGAAGATGAAAGCCTGACCACCATTCTCGATGTGCTGATCCGCCTGCAGAAAACCCAGGATCCGTCCCTGGCCTTCCGCTACGCCTGCCGCGTCAGCATGTGCGGCTCCTGCGGCATGGTCATCAATGGCCGGGAAGCCTTGGCCTGCAAAACGATTCTGGCCGATCTCAAAGGGGAGGAAGTGACGATCCGACCGCTGAACCATTTTCCGGTCGTCAAGGATCTTGTCGTCGATATGGAGCCATTCTTCCGGAAATACGAGGAGGGTCTGACCTATTTCCATGCCGCCCGTGAACTGACGGAACCGGCGCTCATCCGGCCTGATTCCCGGGAGCGCCAGATCATCGAATCATCGACGGAATGCATCGCCTGCGGCTGCTGCGTCTCCAGCTGCACGATGGCGAACTGGCACAAGGATTACCTGGGACCGGCCGCCCTGAATCGCGTCTTTACGCTCCTGGCGGACAGCCGTGACGGTCTCCATGAGGAACGCCTGGCCCGGTCGCTCGGGAGCTGCTACCATTGCCGCACGGAGCTGAATTGCACCGAGGTCTGCCCCAAAGAGATCAGCTCCACCCGGGCCATCAAGTACATCCAGAGGCTGGCGGCCAGGGAGGCCCTGAAGCCGGGATCGATGGTCCGGAGCGATCAAGGGGACACCTTGCGGCAAGGTGTCCCCAAGCAGATGCCGCCTCAGAGTAGGGCGCCCGTTGCGTTGACGCCCGAACCGGAGGATCTGCTTCCGGCGGTTCCAACGCCACTCCTGGCGTCACGCCGGGAATTTCTTTCCCGGACCACCTTGGGGATTGCCGCCATCACCCTCGCCTTTTTAGGGAGTGTGCTCGCGGCAACGGCTTTGGCCCCCACCCTTCGCAAACGTCCCGAAAAGTGGGTCGATGTGGGTCAGGCGGAAGACTTTCCGGCGGGGAGCGTAAAAACCGCCCAGATTCGTTATCCCGTGAAAGACGGTTTCTATGAGAGTACGGTGAGCAAACCGGTTTTTGTATCCCATCAGGCAAATCCCGATCAGTTTACGGTCTTCAACAGCCGCTGCACGCATCTGGGATGCATGCTCCGCTGGGACGACGGGAAGAATCTCTTCCTCTGCGACTGCCACGGCGGTCAGTTCAAACCCGATGGCGTTGTCAAGGCCGGTCCCCCGCCCCGGTCCATGGACCGCTACCTGACGATGGTCAAGGATGGGCATCTCTTTGTGCAGGAGGCTTGATGGCGATGTCACGCTTGGGTTTCCATCTGGGTCAGCGGTTCGGCTGGGAGGAGAATCTCAAACCCTTTCTGGAGAAACCGCTTCCCGGCAAGCTGGACTGGACCCTGACCCTGGGCAGCGTGCTCGCGCTGCTCTTCGCCGTCGAGGCCGTCACCGGCATGATCCTGGCCATGTACTACAACCCGTCGCCGGAGCATGCCTATCAGTCCATTCACTACATCATGAACGATGTCTTTCTGGGCAGGATCCTGCGGGGCATCCACCACTGGGGCGCCGGCGCCATGGTGGTTCTCGTGGTGATCCATCTGCTGACCACTTTCTTCTACGGGGCCTATAAGGCGCCCCGGGAATTCACCTGGATCGTCGGCGTCTTCCTGCTGGTCATCACCCTGGGATTCGGTTTTACAGGCTACCTGCTGCCCTGGGACCAGAAGGCCTACTGGGCGACCGTGGTCGGCACCAGCGTAGCCTCGGACGTGCCTCTGGTGGGGAAACTCATCACCCGGCTCCTGCGGGGCGGCGCCGAGGTGTCGGGGCTGACGCTGACGCGGTTCTATGCGGTGCACATGCTGATCTTTCCGGCCTTGATGGCGGTTTTAATCGCCATCCATATCTACCTGGTGCGGGTCCACGACATCGCCGGCCACTGGCTCGATGAGCATGCCCGGCAGACCAAGACGGCCCGCTTCTACCCGGATCAGATCTTCAGAAGCGCTCTCGCCTTCCTCATCATCTTTACCGGGATCACGCTCATGGCCGTTTTCATCGATCCGCCCCTGGAGCAGATCGCCATGACACCGGATCCGTCCTACATTCCCCGCCCCGACTGGTATTTCATGTGGCTCTACAAGATGCTGACCTTCTTCTCGGGACAGATGGAGATCGTCGGTACGCTTGCCATCCCTATCGGCGGGATGCTGATCCTGCTTTTGCTGCCGTTCCTGAATAAAAGTCTGCTCCGCAGCCCTTATGACCGTCCCCTGGCCATGGCCCTCGGGGTGGCCTGCGTCATCGGGATCGTATACACGAACCTCATGGGTATGGCCGACTCCAAACCCTACGGGCGGATGGTCGCAGTGCCGGATCGGCCGTTGACCGAGGTCGAAGTCTCCGGTATCAAAAGCTGGGTGGAAAAGGATTGCGCGTACTGCCACAACGTCCAGGGACAGGGGGGCCGCCGGGGTCAGGGACCGGATCTGGCCAATGGGATCGCCAAACAGAGGTCGAAGGATTGGATCATCGCGTCCATCCGGGATCCGCTGTCGGTGAGCCGCTGGAATACCATGCCCAAATATGATAATACGGAAGCGGAGCTTCAGGTCCTGTCGGCTTACATTCAGTCGCTGGACTTTGCGCGCTACGGCCTGAAAACGATTTCGCGGGAAGCGGTGCTGCAGGGCAAGATCCAGTAGAAGAACATGGGAGGATTATGGAAAAGAAAATAAATCATTACAATCGAATATCGGCCCTGTTTTTCATCGGGGTCGGGATGTTTTTCTCTTTCTACGGGCGGACCGTAGAAATTGGCGCCTGGAGTGAGCCGGGTCCGGGTTTCATGCCTTTCTGGTCCGGCATTATCCTGACCATCATGGCCGTTTTTCTTCTGCTGGGGAGTTTCAAGCGGAAGGAATGGCAGGTCATGCCGCCCTTCTTTCCGCTGGCCGATTCCTGGAAGCGGGTACTCA
>JAPLJW010000049.1 GCA_026388365.1 Deltaproteobacteria bacterium
GCGAACCTGCGTCTTGTCGTGAGCATTGCGAAGAAGTATACGAACCGGGGCCTTCAGTTCCTGGATCTGATCCAGGAGGGCAATATCGGGCTCATGAAGGCGGTCGACAAGTTTGAATACCAGCGCGGCTATAAATTTTCCACCTATGCCACCTGGTGGATCCGGCAGGCGATCACCCGGGCCATCGCCGATCAGGCGAGGACCATCCGGATTCCGGTGCACATGATTGAGACGATCAACAAACTGATCCGGACCTCCCGCTATCTCGTGCAGGAATTGGGGAGGGAGCCCAGTCCGGAGGAGATCGCGAATAAAATGGAGTTTCCCCTGGAAAAGGTCCGGAAGGTCCTGAAAATCGCCAAAGAACCCATTTCTCTGGAGACCCCGATCGGAGAGGAAGAGGACAGCCACCTGGGGGATTTCATCGAGGACAAGAAGATCATGTCGCCGGCAGAGGCCACCATCAGCATGGATCTGGCGGAACAGACCCGGAAGATCCTGTCGACCCTGACGCCTCGAGAGGAAAAGGTGCTCCGCATGCGTTTCGGAATCAGTGAGCGGGGGGATTATTCGGCGGAAGAATCGCGGGAATCCCTGGAGCTGAGCCGGGATAGGGCCAAGCAGATCGAATCGGGCGCCACCCGGAAATTGCGGAATCCGTCACGGAGGCGTCTTCTGAAACCCGGGGGTTAATAAAGGCAACCTCGTAGAAAGTCTTAAAGGCCGTCAAATAAAGATTGACAAGATACGGCGATGGGTATTAATAGACCCCGTCGCAAAAGCTGAATTCATTCCGGAAAGGGCCCATAGCTCAATTGGTAGAGCCACCGGCTCATAACCGGTCGGTCCCTGGTTCGAACCCAGGTGGGCCCACCAGGGATGAAAGAGAAGGGAATCTGGGGCGCATGAGACGTGAGTTTTCATTGATCATGACAGGACAGGCAAAGCGGGGAAGCAGGATAACCTCCTGAAAATGCACCAGTGGATGGTGCATTTTTTTTTGGGGGAGGGCCCGGTGAATTTTTTCAAAGGAAAGGGGGAAGCGGTTGAGAGAACAGTTGGCTCGCCTGATTGAACTGCAGAAGATCGAGTTGGCGGCAGGCAGGATTCATGCGAAGAGGAAGAACCTTCCGGTCCAGATGAAAACGCTGGAGGAGGAATTCGATTTATGCTGCGAGTTTGCGGAGACGCAGCGGGAGCAGATGGAAAGTCTGCGAAAACGAAGACAGGAAAAGGATGCCCAGTTGCAGGCGGGGCAGGAGACGCTGAAACGGACGCGGGAGAGGCTCTTTGAGGTCAAGAAGAACAAGGAGTATCAATCGATGCTGAAGGAGATCGAGATCTTCGAAGGTAAGAATA
Source organism: Deltaproteobacteria bacterium (assembly GCA_026388365.1). Next base: position 1,360 of record JAPLJW010000049.1, read on the forward strand.
GCCGGACGGAGGATGAGATCATCTCCCTCCTCGATGAGCTCGAACGTTTCGAAACCGCGCTGAAGGCCAAAGAAGAGGAACTGGAAGTCAGACGGCGGCGCTATGAGGAGGAAAGGAAGAAGATCGCGGAGGAAATGAACTCCCTTGCCGGGGAGCTGGATACCTGCGTCCGGAAAAGTGAAGAACTCAGGAAAGAGATCCCCGTCGAGATCCTGCGGAAATACGAGCAGATCAAAGGCGCCGGGCGCGGCGTGGCGGTGGTTGCGGTCTGGAAGGAGATCTGCGACGGGTGTCACATGTCCGTCCCTCCCCAGTTGTACAATGAATTGCAGAAAACGACGGCGCTGATCACCTGTCCGAACTGCAGCCGGATCATCTACTGGGAGAACCGGAACGGATAGAAGGCTCATTGAAAAGAGGTGCCGGAGCGGATCAGATGATCGCCGGTCCGGTATGCCGGATCGGAGGAAAGTCCGAACTCCACAGGGCAGGATGGTCGCTAACGGCGACTGGGGGTGACCCTAAGGAAAGTGCCACAGAAAAGATACCGCCCCTCCGGTTAGGAGGGGTAAGGGTGAAAAGGCGAGGTAAGAGCTCACCAGTTTCCCGGGTGACCGGGAAAGCTTGGTAAACCCCATCCGGAGCAAGACCAAATAGGAGAACGGGGCGGCCCGCCCCGATGGTCTCGGGTTGTGTCGCTA
>JAPLJW010000143.1 GCA_026388365.1 Deltaproteobacteria bacterium
ACGGAGGACACGGCCTTCCTGTTTTCGGAAATGGGGATGGAGACCGGTGTGGACCTTCCGGCCCTGCTGGAGACGGCGCGGCGCCTTCAGGAAGTCCTCCCCGACATCCCGCTGACGAGCGCGCTCTTCCGCGCCGGTCTCCCCCGCCGGGCGGACTTTCCCTGCCCCTGCTGAGGTGCGGCCCTCCGCTGCATGGCAGATTTGTAAATGAGTAATCGGAACAAGGAGAAGATCATGCGCATCGCCATCATGGGACAGGCCGCCTTCGGCGCCAAGGTCCTGGAAACATTATCGGACAGGGGGGAGGAGATCATCGCCGCCTGGCTCCCCCAGGGGAAAACGGGGGCACAGTCCGACCCCCTGAAGACCGCCGCCGACAGCCGCGGCATCCCTTCCTGCCAGCCGAAAAGCTACAAGGCGCCGGAGACCCTCGAGGCGTTCCGGGCCACGAATCCCGATCTGCTGATCATGGCCTTCGTGACCGACATCATTCCGCTTTCCTTCGTCACGGTCCCGACGCAGGGGACCATCTGCTATCATCCTTCCCTCCTTCCCCGCCATCGCGGCGGGAGCGCGATCAACTGGGCGCTGATCATGGGAGACCGGGAGACGGGGCTTTCGATCTTCTGGACGGATGCGGGGATCGACACGGGACCGGTCCTTCTCCAGAAACGGATTCCCATCGGGCCGGCGGACACGACAGGGTCCCTCTACTTCAACCGGCTCTTCCCCCTCGGCGTCGAGGCGATCGCGGAGTCCGTCGATCTGATCCGGGCGGGACGGGCGCCCCGTCTGGTACAGGATGAGAGCCAGGCTACCTACGAGCCGCTCTGCAACGACAGGGTCGCCCTTATCGACTGGGGAAAATCTGCAGCGGAGGTCTATAACCTCATACGGGGCTGCGACCCCCAGCCCGGGGCGTACACCTTTTATCAGGGGAGAAAGGTCCGTTTCTTCGATGCCCGGCTTGCTGCGGATATTGCCCGTCCGGAAGCCGGGCCCGGCGAGGTCCTCGCGGCCGATGAAGGCGGATTGACCGTGGCCGCTTGCAGCGGGGCGATCCGCATCGTAAAGGTCCGGACGGACGCGGGCAAACAGGATGCCGCCGCCTTCGCCGCAACGGAGAGGCTCAAGCCCGGCGACCGCTTCACGGCAGCCTGATACCGAAAGGCGACGACCGGGTGAAGATAAGCACGCCGAAAGTATCCCGTCCGGTTCCCCCTTTGGCCGAGGGGAACCTCATTTTATAAACAACGATCATCCAAGGAGGTACGGTCATGGAGGCAGATGAAAAAGAAGACCTGAAGGAAGAACTGCAGGGGTACAAGGCGAAGATCATCCCCTCGATGAAAGCGACGCTCACCTGGAGCCGCGAGCTCATCTTCGTGGGGACGACGCCGCAGGGCTATGAACTCGAATTCGATGCCGACGCCCAATGGGGCTGCAAGCCGACGGAGGCCCTGCTGATGTCGCTGGGCGGCTGCATGGCCATCGACATCGTGTCTATTCTGAAGAAGATGAGGATGGATATCGTCCGTTTTCGGATCGACATCACCGGGGAGCGGAATCCCGATCCGCCCCAGTACTTCAGGGCCGTGGAGATGGTCCTCCACCTGGCCGGCCGGAACCTGGCCCCCCGCCGGATCGAGCGTGCCATTGCCCTTTCCCGGGAAAAGTACTGCTCCGTGTACAACTCCCTGCGTCCGGATCTGAACCTGAAGGTTCTCCATCTCATCGAGGACGCGGATTCCGCGGCCCCATAGCCCCCGAGGTGTGGATGACGCTTTCAATAACGGGCGCCGGGAAGAGAACCCCTCCGAAGATCAGGCAGGCCAGAAGGATGAACAGGATCGCATGATGATCATCGGGTCCTTGAAGGAGCCGCTCAAGAATGGTCCCAAATCCCTCGTTGGTAACAAGGGCTGCCGTAAATACCTGAAGCCGGACCGGGATGATATCGTCATCGATGAGGCGAAGATCAAGAAGGAGTCCCGATATGACGGCAAATAGGTTCTCCGCACCAATACGGAACTCCCGCCCGATATGCTTGCCCTCAAATATAAGGAGCTCTGGCAGATGGAACAGGTGTTCAGGCCATTCGCCTGATAAAATATCCCGTTGATAAAAAATCTCCTGTCAAAATCTCCTTGACATACAAGACCGTTTTTCTTAACCTCATCCCGTGTAAAAGCGAGTTCATGTCGGTTTCATCGGTCGGTTCTGTTTCAATGAGTCTTTGCAACGAGAAATTATAATGAATATGGACTGTTATAGTTTCTCCCTGCGGTCGGAATGATACACGCGTTGCATTTTTCAAAGATCTCTTTTGGTGTGTAGTGACTAACCCTGTTGAAAGGAGGAAATCATGGCAAACTCGAAGGAGAACCACTGGACCGAACTCTGGAAAAAGGAGGACTGGATCGCCGTATGGGTCGGATTCCTCATCATTCTGCTTATTCTTGGCGGTCTGACCCTCAAGATGCCGTCTTTCAAATGGACGACGGACGGCGAACTGGCCACCTATCTCGGCACGGCGTCAACGGCCGTGGAAAAGATCGGCAAGGCCGCAGCCGAAAAGGGCGAACAAGCCGTCCAGGATCAGGTGACGGCCCTGAAAGCGGCCATCGACGCCAAGGACCGCAAGGCCGTCGGCGATGCGGCCAAGAAGTTGGGGGACTTGGCCAATGGGGCCAAGGATGAGGGGATCAAGAAGAAGGCCGCCGGGCTGGCCAAGGATATCGCGGGTCAGACGGGCGCCTTGCCGGGCAAGGTCTTCTCCGGCGACAACATCAAGTCGGCCGTCTATATCTGCGTTGTCTTTCTTGTTTTATCATTGATTGCCTTTGCCCTGATGGGTGAACCGGTAGTCAAAACCATTGGCGGCTTCATTGTTGTCTTCATTCTCGCCTGGATCGCCCAGTTCGTAGCCGGCAGCGCGACCGTGAGCTACTACGGCGTGGAGTATGTCATCTGGTGCCTCATCATCGGGCTTATCATCAGCAATGTCTTCGGGGTGCCTGGCTGGCTGAAACCGGCCGTCCGGACGGAATTTTACATCAAGACGGGATTGGTGATCCTCGGGGCGGGGATCTTGTTCGGGGAGATCGTTCAGGCGGGCGCTTACGGGCTTGTCCAGGCGGTGATCGTCGTCGGCGTCGTCTGGTACTTCTGCTACTGGGTTGCGAAAAAACTGGGAGTCGACGACGATTTCGCTGCGATCCTCTCGAGCGCCGTTTCCATCTGCGGCGTGTCGGCGGCCATCGCCACCTCCGGCGCCATCAAGGGGGACCCGAAAAAGCTGAGCTATACGACATCCATCGTCCTGATCTGCGCCGTACCCATGATGATCCTGATGCCGATCATCGCCAAGACGTTCGGTATGCCTGACGTCGTAGCCGGCGCCTGGCTGGGCGGGACGCTGGATACGAGCGGTTCCGTCGTGGCGGCGGGGGCGCTGATCAGTGAGACGGCCATGAAGACCGGCGTCATCGTGAAGATGTCCCAGAACGTCCTCATCGGCGTTGCCGCTTTCATCCTGGCGATCGTCTGGACCCTTAAGGGAGCCGAAGGCGTACCGGGTGCGGAAAAACCGACGGCGATGGAGATCTGGTACCGCTTCCCCAAGTTCGTGCTGGGATTCATCATCGCGTCGGTTGTTTTTTCATTCTTTCTGAATGCGGACGCGGTGAACGCCACGAAAGGCGTCCTGGCCGGCCTCAGGACGTGGTGGTTCGCCCTGGCCTTCACCTGCATCGGTCTGGATACGAGGTTGTCCGAACTGGCAAAATTGGGAGGCGGCAGGCCCGCCCTGGCCTTCGTCATCGCCCAGGGGTTCAACGTCTTCTGGACACTGCTGCTGGCTTACCTGATCTTCGGCGGTGTGTTCCTCCCGGCGCCGAAGCTGTAATATTGCCATTGCAGGCTGCAGGCGATTGAGGCCCTGTCTGGAACCTCCTTCCCGAGACTTTCAGCGGGAAGGAGGTTTTTTATAAGCTGAATCCAGGTATGGACAAAAGGCCGACTTCCCTCCTTTGCCTATATTCTGCAGGGCGTGAGGAGCAGGGGAAATTCTGTTTCATCAGCAGAAAAGACTCCCCGCTTTCCTCTTCTTTTCAGACATATATCCGGACATTCGCCACTTCTTCCGTGTGAAGCGATGATTGAAAAGCTTTTCGGAAAGTTCTTGCGGCAAAGGAAAAGGAGGCCTTTTTCCGCCTGGCAGATCGAACTGACGACCCGATGCCCGCTCCGTTGCAGGATGTGCGCCCGGGAAGAAGAGGCGCCGTGGCAACAGCAGGACATGGCCCTCGATGATTTCAAGCGAATCCTCCCCTACCTGACGGATGTGGAGACCGTCGTTCTCGAAGGCTGGGGTGAATCCCTGCTCCATAAAGACCTTTCCGAATGCATCCGGCTGGTGAAAAAGGAGGGGCCTCGGGTGGGATTTGTCACCAGCGGTTTCGGATTAACACGGGATCGGGTGCATGAGATCATCCAGGCGGGGGTTGACTTCGTGGGTTTCTCGGTCTCGGGGACCAACCCCGAAACACACGACACCATCCGGGTCAACTCCCATCTTCCGGACCTTCTTGCCGCCATTCGTCTTTTTCATCAGGAGAAGCGGAGCCTGGGTTTACCCGGACCCAGAATGCACATCGTCTTTCTCATGGTTCGGGACAATATCCGGGAGGTCCCCATGGTTCCCTCCCTTGCCAAAGAAGCGGGGATCGAAGAGGTGATCCTCACCAACATCTGTCATACGATCAACCCCTGGCAGGACACACAGAGGGTCTTTGTCCGGGGAAACATTGCAGGTGAATACGAGGGTCTCATCAAACAGGCGGAAGTCGCTGCCCGAAAGTTGACTGTCCGTCTCAAGACACCGTCCCTGTCCGCCGTCGATGTGCCTGTGTGTGCAGAGAACCCGCTTCGCAACCTTTACATCTCCGCGGAGGGAGAGGTTTCGCCCTGTGTTTATCTCCACCCGCCTCTTCCCTCTCCATTCAAACGCATCTTCTGCGGAAAGGAATACCAGATCGAGAAGGTCAGCTTTGGCAACATCTTCAGAAATCCTTTCCCTGCCATATGGAGCTGCGGCGGTTACGATGATTTCAGGGGCCGATTCCTTGCAAGGGAGAAAGCATACCGGGAGTTATTTTTTTCAATGCTGGACAAGCCGAACCTGGAAAACCATTGCGGAGACCTCCTTCCGGAACCTCCAGGGCCTTGCAAAACCTGCTATAAAATTATGGGGGTCTGACAGGATCCTCCGCATCCGATCCTTTCTCCTTATCCAGCGTTCCATTCTTTTCCGGAGATTTTTTGCGCAACTTGAAAATCGGATACCTTAAAGCGCGCATTGGAGATTTTTCGGGGCACCCTGCCCCCGCAGCTTTAGCGCCCGCAAGGACGACTGTTTGAGCGCTTTAGCGCGAGTTTCGTCTTTGCAGCAAAGCGAGGAGGAGCAGGGTCGAAAAATGTCCAGCGCGCGGAGGGATCACGATTTCCAAAGGTCCCTTCCGGAGAACCCGGACGATGGCGTTTACCGGCAGGCCGGGCAGACGGTCACGCACCGGAAACAGTGGTACTCGAAGCCGATGAAGGAGGCCTGATAGAGTTCGAGGAACCGCGGATTCAGGATCTGTTCCTTCTGGGTTTCGGGCGACGCCCCAATGAACTTCTTCGCATAGGAGATCGCGCCGCCGATGCCGTTCGGCTGAGAGACCCGGAGGCATTTCATCACGTCCGTCTTGCCCTCCTCTTCCAGGGCCTTCGCCGGACAGGCCTCGACGCAGAGGTTGCACTGGTTGCAGAGTTCGTCCCGGACCGGCGGATCGGACTCGAGCGGCAGATCGGTGAGGCAGGCGGTGAAGATGAGTCGCGTTCCGTAACGGGGATGGATGACGAGGTTGTGGCGGCCGAAGACGCCAAGCCCCGCGGCGACGGCCGCGTGCCGGAGCGAAAGATCGGCGACAACGCCCATGACGGGGGCGGCCATGTTCAGGGGATAGGAGGGGGCGATCGGCGCCGCCTTTGCCCGGAACCGGTCTTCGATGAACTTCGCGAGCAGATAATTGTTCCGGGTCACCAGACTCATCATGGCCAGACGCGACATCATCCGGATTCGCTCGTTCTCCGATTCGAGCCCCCCTTCGAGCTCGCGGTACCCCAAGACCACCAGCGACCGGACCCCGGGAAGCAACGTCCGGGGCTCCGGCGTCCGCGGAGAGCGGTAATCCTCGATGGCGGCAAATCCCACCACATCCGCCCCGTTTCCCCGACCGAAATTGCGAATGGCCTCCTTCATGATTCCCTCCTTCCACATGTTCCGATGGTTGCGACCGAAACGCCGTTGAAAAGTCTGCAAGCCGATTATCCCGGAAACGGCTGCAAAAGGGAAGAAAAATCCGCATGAAAAATAAAGCTTGACATTCCATCCGAATCCTTCTATAAGGCCGTCAAATCCTGGCTCCAGGCGGAGTTCCGGATGGAAAGTTGGATATAGACATTTTGAAGTGCAAGGCCGGCCGTCATGTTCTCAAAAAGAGTCTTGGCGGCCATGTTGTTTTTGCCATCGTGTTCATCCGACTTGAAAAGAAATTTATGAAAGGAGGATGCACACTATGTCAGAAGGTACAGTGAAGTGGTTCAATGAGCAGAAGGGCTTCGGCTTCATCGAGAAGGCCGAGGGCGGCGATGTTTTCGTTCATTTCAGCGCCATTCAGGCCGGCGGTTTCAAGACGTTAGCCGAGGGCCAGCGTGTGAGTTTCGACATCGCGCAGGGCAAGAAAGGCCCGGCCGCGGAGAATGTAAAGCTCCTGTAGGATTTTTATCCGCAGAAAAACCTTAAAAGGCCTTCCAGCGTCAAACGGCGCCGGAAGGCCTTTTTTTATCGCGATTCTCCCCACGGGGTTTCGTCGTCCTTCCAGGAATCCATGGCGCCGCCGGTCCGTGCGTCATCGCGATCCATCCTTTTCCAGATCCATCCTTTTCCATTGACACCCCCACTCTCCTTTCCTATACTGTCAACGATAGGAAGAAAACCATGATCTCCCGACGCGCTTTTCTCGAGACGCTGGCCGGGATCGCCCCGATCCTCGGCGGGGCGGGGCTGTGCCTCTCATCCCCCCTCTGGGAGCGCCTTTTTGCGGGCGGCGACGCCGGTTGCCTCTTCGCCCTCGATCCAAAGTCCGACCTGGTGCGTCTCGCCCCCCGGGCCCGTTTCTGGACCTCCGTCCCCCTTGCCGGCGCCGATTGCCGTCCATGCCATGCATCCCTAGAACTCCTGAAGGAGAAAAGCCAGCGGCATGAGGCCGGGATCGTCAAGTGCCTCCTGTGCGCCCAGGGCTGCATCATCAAGGCCGGCGAGCGCGGCCGCTGCCGTACCAGGATAAATATCGGCGGCGAACTCCGGAGCCTCGTCTATGGCCGCCCGATCACCGTCCACGTCGACCCGATCGAGAAGAAGCCCTTCTACCACTTCCTTCCCGGCGCGGCGGCCTACTCGCTCGCGACCTCCGGATGCCCGCTGCACTGCAAGTTCTGCCAGAACTGGGAGATCTCCCAGGCCTCCCCGGAGGATTATGAAAGCCCCCGGGTTTCTCCCGACCGGATCGTCCGTTCCGCACGGGAACGGCAGGCGCCGGTGATCGCCTTCACCTACAACGAGCCGACGGTCTTTGCGGAGTACATGATCGATATCGCCCGGGAGTCGAAGAAACAGGGACTCCGCCCCGTTTTGATCAGTTGCGGGATCATGAACGAGACGCCGCTCGCCGAGCTCTGCGACGTCCTGGATGCGATCAAGATCGACCTGAAGGGGTACGACGAGGCGTTCTACCGCGACGTCTGCGGCGCGGAGCTGAGGCCCGTCCTCCGGAGCATCAAACAGATCGCGAAGAGCCGTGCCCATATCGAGATCGTCAACCTCGTCGTCCCGACGCTGAACGACTCCGAGAAGATGCTCCGCAGCCTGATCGACTGGGTCCTGGGAGAAGTCGGACCCGACGTCCCCATCCACTTCACGCGCTTTCACCCGGATTACCAGCTCCGGAACCTGCCGCCCACGCCGGTCGCGACGCTGGAACGGGCCCGGGAGACGGCGCTGGGGCGGGGGCTGCATTACGCCTATGTTGGAAACGTCCCGGACCATCCCGGGAACTATACCCACTGCCCTTCCTGCGGGAAGGCGGTCATCCGGCGCACCGGATTCTTCACCGTGGAAATGCATGTAACAAACGGCCGCTGCGGCTTCTGCGGCGGAAGGATCGCCGGCGTCTGGAGTTGAGTGGAAAGGAGAGAGATCATGACTATACTGCAATTCGGTATTCCCATCGTTGCCCTCAGCCTGGGGGTGGCCGCGACCGGCATGGCCGGAAAGGACGGGGGGGGCGAGGTGCGTCCCCCCGTCGTGGCCGGGCAGTTCTATCCCGAATCGGCGACCGTCCTGAAACTCGCCGTCGAGAAATTCATGGCGGACGCGCTGCCGCCGCAGGCGAAAAAACCGCTGGCCATCGTCGTCCCCCATGCTGGGTACGTCTACTCCGGCCAGATCTGCGCCGACGGCTGGAACCAGGTCCGCGGCGGGGCCTATGACGTCGTCGTTCTCCTCGGAACGAACCACACGACGCCCGGCCTCCGGAAAATCGCCCTCTATCCGGGCGGCGGTTTCCGGACGCCCCTCGGGACCGCCATGGTGGACGGTGATCTCACGGCGGCCCTGCTTGCCGCCTCGCCCGACTGCGCCTCCGACCGGGGGCCGTATGTCCGGGAACACTCGGTCGAGGTACAGGTCCCCTTCGTCCAGGTTCTCTTCCCCCAGGCCAGGATCGTCGCCGCAATCGTCGGCGACGCGGACGCCGCCCTCTGCACCCGCTTCGGAAACGCATTGGCCTTAGTCCTG
>JAPLJW010000337.1 GCA_026388365.1 Deltaproteobacteria bacterium
AGCGTCAGCAGGATCACCACCGCCTTCTGCTCGTACCAGGAGAGGACCATCGACAGCGGCAGGTCATTCACGCCGACGCCGAAGGCCTTGGACAGCGCGACCGCCACCTGGATCGCCGAATAGGCGTCGTTGCACTGACCCATGTCGAGGAGGCGCGGGATCCCGCCGATGGCGCCCAGTTCCTTGTCGAAGAAGCGGAACTTCCCGCAGGCGAGCGTCAGGACGACGCAGTCCGCGGGCACCTTCTCCACGAACTCCGTGTAATAGTTCCGGCCCGGTTTCGCCCCGTCGCAGCCGGCGACGAGGAAGAAGTGTCGGATCTTTTTCTCCTTCACCGCCGCGATGATCTGGTCCGCCACCCCGAGGACCGCGTTGTGGGCGAACCCCGTCATCACGCTCTTCCCCTCCGTATCCGCCCCGAATCCGGGGAGCGCCAGCGCCTTTTCGATGACCGGCGCGAAATTCCGGTCGGGGATGTGCTTCACGCCCGGCCAGGCGACGAGACCCGAGGTGAAGATCCCGTCCTTGTAGGCCTCCTGCGGCCTCTGGATGCAATTCGTCGTCATCAGGATCGCCCCGGGGAAGGCGGCGAACTCCTTCGTCTGGTTCTGCCAGGCCGTCCCGTAGTGGCCGTAAAAGTGGGCGTATTGCTTGAGTCCCGGATAGCCGTGGGCGGGAAGCATCTCGCCGTGGGTATAAACGTTGATCCCCTTCCCCTCCGTCTGCTTCAGGAGTTCTTCGAGATCCTTGAGGTCGTGTCCCGATATGAGGATCGCCTTCCCCTTCTTCGCGCCGATCGGTACCTTTACAGGAACCGGGTGGCCGTAGGCCCCGGTGTTGGCGGCGTCCAGAAGCTCCATCGCCCGGAGGTTCGTCTGGCCACATTTCATGACGAGCCCGAGCGCCGCCCCCAGATCCAGTTTTTCGTCGGGAAGGGCGGCGAGCGCTTCATGGAGGAAGGCAAAGATCGCCTCGTCCTCCCGGCCGAGGATCAGGGCGTGGTCCGCATAGGCGGCCAATCCCTTGAGCCCATACAAGAGCGTGTGTTTCAGCGAGAGGATGTCGGCGTCGGCGGCCGGATAGGACCGGATGCCGTGCGCCTCGCCCTGGGCGACGAGCCCCGGAAGATCATTTGCGGGGCTGAATTTTACGGCATCGCCCGGAAAATCGGCCGGAGCGCCCGCCGCGCGGAGTTTCTCCACGAGGGCGTTGCGGAGGGCCGCGGCCCGGCGGATCAGGGGCGCGAGGCGTTCCGGATCGAAATCGACGTTCGTCACGGTAGCGAAAAGGGCCTCGCAGGTAAAGCGATCGGCCGCGCGGTCACGGATCCCCGCCTTCCCCGCGGCCACGGCGGCCTGTGCCATACCCGTCAGCGCATAGACGAGAAGATCCTGCAGGGCGGCGACATCCGGCTGCTTTCCGCAGACCCCGGACTTGCCGCACCCCTCTCCCTTGGCCGTCTGTTCACATTGATAGCAAAACATATTACATTTCCTCCATTCCGATGGTTGATGGGTTCCCCCACGGTTGCGTTCATTTTCCGAGGGTTTCACCCCCGATCCGGCGGTGGGAAACCTCGGGACCGGTCCCGCTTCTGGTCCCTTTCTCAGGGACTTTGGAGGTCTTCTACACCGGATAAAGCCGAAATGGTTTGACTTAAATCAAATTGGCATCGCAAAAAGTCGGGATGTCGCTTTGGGATTCCTCAAAAAGGAGAGCCGAACTCAGCCGTCCGCAACACAGTCGGCGGCGCCGATCAGGGCCGCCCGCGGTTCGAGGATCACGTGAACGGGCATCCGGAACAGCAGATCGGCCATCCGCCCCTTTCGCCGGAAGGCCGCCAGAAATGTTCCTTCCTCCAGAAAAGGCAGAATGCGCGGCGCGATCCCGCCCCCGATGTAAACGCCTCCCGTGGCCAGCGTCTTCAAGGCCAGATTACCCGCCTCCGCCCCGAGGATGGAACAGAAGAGACCCACCGTCTGGACACAGATACCGGTCTTTTCCGTAAGCGCCTCATCGACGAGAACCTGCACGGGATCGTCCGCCCCCGCCAGCCTCCCGGCAAGCCGGGACGGCTCCTCCGCCGTTCCCCGCTCCCGGAGAAATCGGTAGATCCGCCAGAGCCCCGGACCGGAACAGACCCTTTCATAGCTGACGTGATCGAACTCCTTCCGGAGCTCCCGGAGGAGATCCGTCTCCAGAGGGCTTCCCGGGGCGAAGTCCGCATGGCCGCCCTCGGAGGCGTGTTCCAGCCGCCGTGTCCCCTCCCGGGTCAGGAAAGCCTCCCCCAGGCCGGTCCCCGGAGCGATCACGGCGATGGTGGCTTGGGCGGCCGGCTCTCCCGCGCAAAGCGTGTGGAGATCGCGGGGTTCGAGGAGCGGCACGGCGCGGGCGGTCGCCGCAAGATCGTTCAGGAGGCGGACGGACCGGAAGCCGAACTCCCGCCGGATCGTTTCGGCCTCCACGATCCAGGGGAGGTTGGTCACCGCAGCCCGGCCGTTGATGACCGGTCCGGCGATGGCGAAACAGGCCCGGTCCGCGGTCCGGTCCGTCCGTTTCAGAAACGCCCGGATCAGGACCTCGATCCCCAGGTAGCGGTCGCTCGGAAGAACCTCCTCCGCCAGCGGCCGCCCCGGATCCGCACCGTCCGCAAAGATCGCCAGGCGGCTCTTCGTGCCGCCGATGTCGCCCGCCAGAAGCATGTCCGTTTCCCCCTTCCCCGGCCTCGCGTCCGGATGCGCCCGCAGCAAACGCCCATCCGCGGAGGCATGTACCCGCGGAAATTCATCCCCGGGGAAGGCCGACCTCACTCAAACGCGCCTTCCCGAAACGGAGCGTAAACTCGCGCCACACGCTGCGCGACGCTCGACTTCGCGGGCGGGGCATTGAACCCCGCCCTTGACCAAAGGGGTGCTTGGCGCCTCTTTGGAAATCTAGCCTAAGGTTCCCCGCTGCAAGCCGCAAGGCATAAGCCTGGCGTCAAGCGGAGAAGGCCTCATTCTTCGCAGGGCGCCGCCAGTTCGCCCCGGAGCCAGCCGAGATAGTCGCGGCTGCCGGCGGTCACCGGGACGGCAATGATCTCGGGCGTCTCGTAGGGGTGGAGGGAACGGATGGTCTGTTCGATGGCCCCGTAATTCTCCTCCCGGCTCTTGATCAGGCAGAGCCATTCCCCCGTCGTCTCGATCTTCCCCTTCCAGCGGTAGATGCTCGTGATCGGCCCCACGATCTGGACGCAGGCGGCAAGCCTCGCCTCGACGAGTGAACGGGCGATCCGCTCGGCATCCTCCCTTGTTTCGGTTGTCGTCGTCACCTGGATGAACCCCTCCATTGCATCACCCCACTAGGCCGTCGCCTTTCGCACGCATTCGTACATCAGTATCGCCGCCGCCTGCGGGAGGCTCAGGGACTCCGCCCCTCCCGCGCCGGGGATCCGCCACCGCTCGTCCGTCTGTGCGAGGAGTTCTTCCGGCAGTCCGTGGCTCTCGCTCCCCATCAGGAGGGCCGTCGCCGGCTTGCAGGGATGGGGCGCAACCCCTTCCCGGATCTCGCTTCCGACGACCCGGAAACGCCCCCGGATCTCCCCCAGAATGCGATCAAAATCGAGGTCACCGATCACCGTCAGGTGGAAGAGGCTTCCCATCGACGTCCGGATCACCTTGGGGTTTGTCGCCTCGCAGGAGCCCTCGCTGACGAGGACCGTCCGGAAGCCGAACCAGTGGGCTGTTCGGAGAAGGGCGCCCAGGTTGTTGGGGTTGTTCACCTGGTGGAGGAGGAGAAGCGGCCCGGTTTCGGCCGTAAGCCGGCCGGAAAGATCGACGGGCGGCGGGACGGCGGCCACCGCCATCACCCCTTCCGGGGACGGATCCTGGCTCAGGGTCGTCCACTCGCGGTCCGTCAGCCGGAAAATCGGCATCCCGTCGGGAACGCCGGCAAGGATTTCTTCCCGCCGCTCTGCCCTGTCCTCAGAGACCAGGATGGCCTCCACCGGCCAGTCACTCCGGAGGAGCTCGCCGACGACCTTCCCGCCCTCGGCGAGGAACAACCCGTCCCGCCGGCGGTACTTTTCCAGCGAGGAACAACCCGTCCCGCCGGCGGTACTTTTCCAGCGTCAGTTTTTTCCACCGCTTGAGCTGCGCCCCGGATGGTGCTGCAATCCGTTCCGACATCTTTCCGTTCCCCTGCCTCCGACGGGGGGCCTGAGACCCCAACCCCCTCGATCACATTGTTCGAAGACACTCTAACAGAGAAACATCCAGATTGAAAAGGGCTTTTAAAAACCGGTTCGCTTGGCGACCCGATCTCTTTCCCGCTCGATCATTTTGGCAAACCGGGTCATGCCTTCCTTGACCTTCTCCGGGGCGATCATGCTTAAACTCACCCGCAAGAGGGCGGGTCTCATTCCCGGGAGCGTGATGGCCCGCAGAGGGAAAGAGGGTCATCCTCTCCGGGCCATCCGTCATCCAGCCGACTAAGACGGCCGCTCCAGCCCCTTGACGACCTGCGACCGGATCAGCCTCGGCAGCAGCATGTGATGGTGGGGACAGATCGACCGGGGATTCTGGTAAACGCCGCCCGCAAAGGCCGCCATGTAGCGGCGGATCTCCCCGAACCGGACCACCTCGTCGACAAAACCCTTCTTGGCGCAGTAGATCGGCTTCGACGTCTCCTCGTAATGCCTGACCATCTCGTTCATCTTGTCGATCACCGGCCCCAGCGGCTTGCCCGCGTCCTTCTCCTTCACCAGACGCCGGGCATAACTGGCCGCCGCCGCCGTCTCCCCGTGCATCACGTTGATCTCCGTCGCCGGCGTCCCCAGCGTGAAGGCGTTGTTGTTGTTGGCCGTCGGCCCCCCCATCACATAATGGGCCGCCGCCGTCCCCTTCCGCAGAACGACCAGCATCATCGGCAGGTTCGTCTGCTCGATCGAATAGATCAGCGACTGCCCCAGTCCCAGCAGCTCCGCCTTCTCCGCCGTATCCCCGACATCGATCCCCGACGTATCCTGGAGCCAGAGAATCGGGACGCGGTCCCGGCCGCACTGCGTCACGAACTCGTTCATCTTGATGAGCCCCTGCCGGTAGAGCTTGCCGCCCACCCCGATGTACTCGCTCGTGTATTCCGGATAGTTCGGCAGGAGTCCGTGCCGGTTTCCGATCACCCCCAGCAGAAATCCGTCCACCTTCACCAGGCCCGTATAGACCTCCGGCCCGTAACCCGGCCGGAATTCCATGTGCTCCGAGTTGTCCACCAGCCGCGCCAGCACGTTGTCGAAATCGTAGCCCGCCTTCGGATTCACCGGGACGATCGAGGCGATTTCCATCGGGGAATATTTCGGTTCTGCAGGCGCCGCCACCTGGAAAAACCGCGGATTGTATGCGGGCATCTCCGCCATGTACCCCTTCAGCGCGTCGAGAACCTCCGTCTCCTTTTCAAAAACAGCCGTGAAAAATCCCGTCGAGTCGTAATGGATCTTCACGCTCCCGGGAGGAACGGCCTTGAAGTGGCGCGTCGCCGCAATCAGTTCCTCGGCGCTCTCCTCATCGAAGTACCCCTTGGGGCTCATGCCGCTGACGATGCCGCCGCCGCCCACCGCGATGTTGGCCTTCTTGTGGGCCAGCAGGATCGTCGGGCTGATGCCCTGGTACCCGCCCCCCGCCGGATTCGTCCCGTAGATCCCCGCCAGAACCGGAATCCCCATCTGCTCCAGCTCTGCGTGCCGGAAAAAGCAGGTCCCCTGGCCGCGGCGGTTGGCATAGACCTTCTCCTGCTCCGGCAGCTTCACGCCCGAACAGTTCACCAGCCATACCAGGGGCAGATTCATGATCTTCGCCAGGTCCGTCACCCGGAGGTTGTTCTCCGCCTGCCCGGCGATCCAGGCCCCGGCAATCCACTTGTTGTTGAAGCCGATCAGCACGCACCATTTTCCGGCGATCCGCGCCAGGCCGTCCACCACCCCCGTGCTGCCCGATTCCTCGTTCTCCGGATCAAAAATGGTATGGAGCGGGCAGAAGGTCCCCGGATCGACGATGTATTCAATCCGGTCCCAGACCGTCATCTCTCCCCGTTCGTGGACCTTTTCCGCCGGAATGCCGAAGTTCTTGATCCGTTCGACCTCCGCATCGATCTCCTTCATGATCGACTCAGCCTGCGCCACGTTGGCCTGCATTCTCTGTAGCTGCGCGGGCCGCAGCGGTTTCCCGACATCGTCCATCTTTGCAAAATATGATTTCATCTCTTCTCTTCCTTTCTCAATATTCGAAAACATTCCGCCATAGGGAGGCACCACGCCGCCGCATTCCCAAAACGGGCAGAAATTCAGTTTATTTTATCCGGCCGGTTACCGGTTTGCCTTGCGGATCCCCAGTTGATCCTGGGCGATGATGAACTTGCAGACGTTTGCGGAACCCTCCACCATCGCGTAGGTCGGCGCATCCCGGAAGTAACGCGCCACCGGATACTCCGTCGAATACCCGTAAGCGCCGAGGATCCGCATGGCGTACTGCGAACATTTGTAGGCAAGCTCGCCGGCCAGATATTTCGCCTGCGCTACCTCCAGGTTGTTGTTCAGATTCCCCTGGTCCTTCTGCCAGGCCGCCCTGTAAACCATCAGCCGTGCGGATTCGATATCGGTCACCATCTGGGCGATCAGATCCTGATTCATCTGAAAATATCCGATCGCCTGACCGAACTGTTCCCGCTCCATGGCGTACTTCGTCACCGCATCCAGACAGGCCTGCGCCAGACCGACGCCTCCCGCCGCCGCGGACAGGCGGGACTGGGCCAGCGAACCGAAAACGATCTTCGCGCCGTCGCCCGGTTTTCCCAGGATGTTGCCCTTGGGGACTTTCGTGTTCTCCAGGATGATCTCCCCGGTCGGCGAGGAACGGGAACCCATCTTGTCCAGATCCGTCACCGTGATGCCGTTGGATTTGTCGTCCAGTTCCAGCACAAAGGCGGACAGCCCTCTTGCCCCCTGGCTCCGATCCGTGTAGGCATAATAGATGTTGATCCCGCCGACGGTCGCATTGGAGATCCAGGTCTTGGTCCCGTTGAGCAGCCAGTGATCCCCCTTGTCCTCCGCCGTAGACTTGATCGCCATCACATCCGATCCCGCCTGGGGCTCCGTAATCGCAAAAGCCCCGAGCATTTCGGCGCTGACGAGCTTGGGGATGTATTTCTTTTTAAGCTCCTCCGATCCATACCGGAAAATCGTATAGGCGCAGCCCAGCTCCTGCATGTTGATCTGGACGCGGAGCGAACTCGACGCACGGGCAATCTCCTCCGTAATGATCATTGCCGCAAGCCAGCCCATCCCGTTCCCGCCGTACTCCTCCGGAATCACCGTCCCGAACAGGCCCAGCTCCGCCATCGGCTTGACCGCTTCCTCATAGGGGAAATAATGCTTCGCATCCCATTCGTCGGCAAAGGGCGCGATCTTCCCCGCCGCAAACGCCCTCACCATGTCCTGCAACATCACCAACTCTTCTGATAATCCGAAATCCATTTTTCTTCTCCTTTTATAAATTTATCGATCTATTGATTGTTCGCTTCTGCCTCGCACCCTTCAAATCGTTGTTCGTCTCCGTTTACGATCGCCCATTTCCCGAATGATTTCTTTTCGGTGTTCATCCAAACGCGGCGCAAGGGATCGAACCTTTCCCGGGGTGCGGGAAAACTTTACCGGAATCCCTATGGTTCGAATCTCGCCTTCCGACGGATGAAGATCATCCCGAAAGAAATCCTGCGCCCGTAAATGAGGATCCTGCATCAGTTCTTCGGGAGACAAGATGGGCGACAGGGGAATGTCCGCGTCCTTCAGCAGCTCAAGCCATTCGGCAGTCGATCGCTGTTCAACGAGCGTGGACAGAATCCCGTATAATTCACCGATATATTTGCTTCGCAGCGCCGGGTCAGTAACGCGCGGATCCGCTGCCAATTCGGGCTTGCCTGCTATCGTAAAAAAACGACCCCACTGCTCGGTTGTGTAGGGCATCAGCCCAATGTAACCGTCCTTCGTGCGATACGGCTTCCGATGTGGTGAAACAACACGCTCATAGCCCATACCGCCTATTGGCGGACGAAATGTTTCTCCCGCCATGTGCTCGGTCAAGAGAAACGACACCAAATTTTCGAACATAGGCACTTCGATTGCCTGTCCGAGCCCTGAACGCTCACGTTCGTACAGGGCCATTGCAACGGCGTATGCAACCGCAAGACCTGCAATCTTGTCCGCCATAATGGTATTCACGTATCTTGGACCGTCTGAGCGATTCTTCCCCTGAAGCGATGCCAGTCCGCTTATGCCTTGGATGATATCATCGTAAGCAGGGCGCCCCGCATACGGTCCGCGTTCGGAAAAACCATAGGCACCGCAATAGATCAGCCTTGGATTGCGTCCGCGCAGGCTCTCGTAATCAAGGCCAAGCTTCCGCATGGCTTGCGGCCGTACATTGTACACAAACACATCTGCTTCCGCTACCAAATCAATGAATACTTGCTTCTCGCCGCCCTGCTTCAGGTCGAGCGCAATGCTTCGCTTGTTTCGGTTCAGGTTGAGAAACGCCGCGCTCATACCCCTGTTCTTGTATGGCTCCGGATAACGAAAAATATCACCCTCATTCGGCGATTCAACCTTGATCACATCCGCCCCCATATCGCCCAAAATCTGCGTCGCATAGGGCCCCATCGCTACCGTGGTCAAGTCGATGACGAGAACACCCGATAAAGGCCCAGACACTTGTTCTTGTATGTCCTGCATGAACTATCCCCCTTGAAAAACAACGCGCTGTAACCAGAAATATTTATTGTCCATCACTGACGATCGACCTCAATTGCTCTTAATACCATATAACCTTTACGTTGGGAAGCATCAAAGCCTATGATGCGGATGGTCTCGTGAACCGCGTCCCTGAGCTTCATGATCTTATCCTGTTTCAAATTCACGAGTCGTCTTTCCCTACAATACACGTATTCGCTTCCCGACGATGTTTCATCCGCCTTCCAGCGGGGGATACAGATGAACATCGTCCTGATCGTTGAGTCTGCGATCTATCCCCGCGAGACAACCGTTCACCGCAACCATTCCGACTTCTCCTGCCGGAATGCCATGCTTCTCCAGCAGCTCGTCTATGGAAATCTTTTCCGGCAGAATCAAATTTGTCCCTTCGGCGGGCGCATCCGGAAAGTATCTGCCCAGCCCCCAATGAAGCCGAAGTCTGATTTCCATTTATACCCCCGACAACCTATAAAGCGGAATGCACCTGATCGATCTCCTTATCGGAAACATCGAAAACCAACCCCCTTGGCGAAAGTTTCTCCACTCTAAAGAATTCCGGCAGCCGATCATTCGCTTTATTAAAGCCTGCGGCCCGGTTAAAGGCGAATTCAGTTCGAAGTATCCCCTTGCCGATCTCCAGAACCTCTTCGACACTGAAAAGTCTGCCCAGGGCTTTGGTCAGCAACTGGGATATGATTTCCATTTCGGGAGGCAGCGGTCCCACAAACAGACACAAACCCATATTATCGATTACCGTGCTCATGATTTGCAGGTCCCGCGAAGCCTTGATCTGTCCCTCCGGTGAATGACAGTCCACACCGGCTCTCCCGGGAATCAAATTTCCCGCCGTATGATCGGCGCCCATCGGCGATGTGGCGTAGGTGACGCCTGTTCCTTTCAGAGCCCTGGGGTCATAGGCGGCCATTCCTTGCCCTTTGGAGACAGCTACGTGGGTAACTCCGAACACTCTACCGGTAATTGCTGCTCCCTGCCCAAGAACCCGACCCAATACCGTACCCTTACCAGCTTCATCCAGCAGATTCAAAGCGGCTTTTCCATCTCCAAACGCTGCAACGCCGGCCTCCATGGCAACGCCGATCGCGTTGCCCATTTCCATCGTGTCCAGGCCATAATCATCACAGCGACGATCCAGTGCTGCAATGACATCCAGAGAATCGATGCCGAGGTTCGATCCCATCAAGACAATGGTTTCAAACTCAAGACCGGCAGTCAGGTATTTACCCTCCTTATCGTGATAGATATTGGAGCAGCGGATGACGCAACCGGGTGAACAGGCATGTCCGGTTCTTCCTCCGCGCGATTTTACTGTTTCGGCCAGGGCCGCGCCATTGAATTTATCCGCCCCTTCAAAATTGCCGGTGCTGTAATTGCGGGTGGCCAAACCGCCCGCTGCACTAACCGGACCAACCAAAGCCGCCGTTCCGAAAGTGGTCAGCCCCACCTTCGCTTGAACCATGGCCTTGGCCCAAGTACGGGAAACTTCATTAAAACCATTCAAATCCGAAACGCTGAGGATCTGCTCGTCGGCGCCCTTGTCGTCAATCACCACCGCTTTAATTCCCTTGGATCCCATGACGGCGCCCAGCCCTCCGCGGCCGCAGTGCCGGCAGGGCCTGCCCTCCGGATCGGTGATGGCGATGGTTGCCGCACCCATTTTCCTTTCGCCTCCCGGACCGATGGACATGATGCCCACTTTCGGACCGTAAACGGCCTGCAATCTGGACACTGTGTCGTAGTTTCCAAGACCTACGATATCCTCCGCCGAGAGAATCATCACAGCGATATTGGTAATCTTCAGAAGATGCCAGGTCGGAAATTCCGGTTTTCCTTCCAAAATAATCGCCTTGATCCCAAGATTCGCCAATTTTCTCGCTACGGTTCCGCCGGCATTGCTCTCTTTGATTCCGCCGGTAAGAGGGCTTTTGGCGCCAATCGATAACCTGGCGGAGCTGGGGGCCGGTGTCCCGGTCAGCAGACCGGGGGCAATCACCAATTTGTTGTTCTTGCCCAAGGCATCGCAATTCGGATCCATTTCGTCAAAAATAATCTGCGAAGTCAGACCCCGTCCGCCCAGCATAAAATATTTGTCGGGAACAGATTCAGAATAAATCGTTTTTTGGGTCAAGTCCACGCGAATAATCTTGGCCATACTTCTGCCTCCCCATTCTTTTGATATGCCAATACTTGCCAAACAAGTCCATCATGCTGGTGGAAGGAAGCCCCTTCTCCGGATCACCATCGATGATCAAAGCATATTCCTTGCCGTTCCGAACAGGAGACCTTATCAAGCAAGAGATATACCACCTGCAGATTGCTGCGGGGCAAGATGACGCGAGACGACATCTGATTTCACGTGAACCAGCAGCAAACATCGAACCCACAGCGCTTGACATGTGCGGGATTTCATCATAGTCTACCACACTGATCAAGCGTGCCGGCATTGGCAATAAATCAAAATACGCCTTACCTTAGGCCATCCCGGGAGGTTGCAGAGTTATGGGGGAGAGGTCAACATTCGAGCAGATGATCCAGTCCGTCAGCAACGGAATACTTGTAACGGATATCTCCGGGAAAATAGAGTTTATCAATCGCCAGGCTGAAATAATCCTCGGACTGGAAAGCAAGAATATTATCAATCGGGATGTCTCCGCTGTCCTGCCGCTGACCGGACCCCAGGTGATCAAATGTCTGAAAACCGGGAAGCCCCAACTGGGACACCATATTATCGGCAAAGACATTTCTCTCGTTTTGAACATCACAACAATCCGGAAGGACAGTCAACTGCAGGGTGTCATCTGCTGTTTTCAAGGGATGGAAGAATTTGAAGTCTCTGCGAAAAAACTGGAATCATACAGACGACAGAATGTGGAACTCAATGCCATATTCGAATCCTCTTCCGATGGAATCTGGGTTTGCGACAAAGATGCAAAAGTGATCGATATCAATCCGGCTTCGGAAAAAATCAATGGTCTCATGGCCAAGGATATTATAGGCAAACATGTCTCTGAACTCATGGAAGGGGGATTTTTTGATCATTCTGTGACATTGGAAGTATTGGAGAAAAAGCAGCAGGTTTCGGTGTATCAGTATATGTATAATACGAAAAAGTCTTTACTGGTAACGGGTACGCCGGTTCTCGATGAAAAAGGCGATATCTGCATGGTCGTCCTCAATGAGCGGGATATGACACAACTAAATAATGTAACAAAGCAACTGGAGGAACACCGCAAAGTCGCCGAGAAAATGAAGGATGAATTGGCGGAACTCGCCATGCTGGAAATAAAAAGAGAAGGGATTGTCGCCGTCAGCGAATCCATGAAGCAATGCATGCGGATAGCGCATAAATTGGCAAACATTAAGGCGTCCAACATCCTGATTTTGGGTGAATCGGGAACAGGTAAGGGTCTGCTGGCCAGATTCATCCATCAGAATGACAAGAACCCCTTTGTTCAAATCAATTGCGCAGCTTTGCCGGAAAGTCTTCTGGAGGCCGAGCTGTTTGGTTACGAGAAAGGAGCCTTTACCGGCGCCAGTGAACACGGGAAGGTCGGTCTTTTTGAGTTGGCTCAGGGAGGGACCATCTTCCTCGATGAAATCGGAGAATTGCCTTTGTCATCACAGGCAAAGCTCTTAAAGTATCTGGATGATCATGAAATCATTCGGATCGGTGGAACCAAACCGAAAAGAATAGATTGCACGGTCGTTGCCGCTACAAACCGCGATTTGGAAGAGCTGGTCAGGAGCAAGAAATTTCGCCAAGATCTCTTCTATCGTCTCAACACCTTCACGATCCGGATTCCCGCATTGAGAGAAAGACCGGAAGACCTCTTTGAACTGATCAATTTCTTCCTGCAAAAATACAATAAACAGTATCAGATGAAACGTCGCATCGTTCCGGAGGCCTATGCATTGCTTCAGACATATTCATTTCCCGGCAACATAAGGGAACTGAATAACATCATACAGAAAGTCGTGGTCCTGAGTGAAAATGACGACGTGGATGAACAAATGCTGAAGCGGATTGAAAGAAAAATCGTTATCGGCGATTACGCGGATTTTCACCATAAAAAGTATGCAAGGATCAAAGACCAGCTTACCGCCATGGAGCAGGAGATTTTAAGAACAACGATGTCCCAATTCAAATCGACCAGAGAGATGGCAAGGCATTTGGGGATCAGCCAACCGACCATCGTGAGAAAAATGCAGAAATACGGATTTAAAAGACTCTGATGCGGTTTTGAATCAAATGATGGGAATTCCGTTTAAAAAATCAGTTGTTTTCTGTTCATTTTAAATGATGCTTTATCGTATCAACCATCAAGCCATTGATTGTGGTAGCTATTTTCACCATCATTCGCTCCTATCGATCAATTTCCGTATCATTTACCCCTGCCGCAGGTCCCGGTGACTGGGTGGCGTAAAAGTCACACGGGAATGATGGAGAGCCCTGCCGGATTAGAAACCGTTTCCTAAAAAATAGCCTTCTATGGCGGAGCTTCAGCGATGCAAGTGCTGCCTGATCCAAGATTTCCCGGCCGGCCAGATCGGACATTAATGGCTTTGTTTTTTCTCAAATAGTAGCTATGCTGGTATGCGTTTTGCTTTTGTACATCTCCAGGCGGATCATTTTCTTTTCCGAAAGCTGGAGGAACAGATGGACAAATCTTCAAGAAATCAGGAGTTGGGGGAGCTCTTCAAGAAATACGTTGCTAAAGGACACACTTGTGCGCATCAGGTGTATATCGAATCTGGGAAAGGTGCCATTTTGAAGGATGTGACTGGCCGTGAGTACATCGATTTTTCCGGGGGAATTGGTGTCATGAATATCGGCCACTCCCATCCGAAGGTCGTCGCCGCCATCAAGAGCCAGGCGGAAAAATTAACCCATACTTGCTTTATGGTTCTTCCCTATGAACCGCTGGTGAGGCTTGCCGAACGATTATGTGAGGTGGTGCAGGTCGAGGGACCCAAAAAGGCTTTTTTTATCAATTCCGGAGCCGAGGCTGTTGAAAATGCGGTGAAGATAGCCCGGTATTATACAAAAAAACCGGGGATTATCGTCTTCGACAATGCGTATCACGGGCGGACGCTCTTGACGATGAGCATGACCAGCAAAGTCAAGCCCTATAAGTTCGGATTCGGCCCTTTTGCCCCGGAAATCTACCACATGCCATATGCGTACTGCTACCGTTGTTCTTTTGGTCTCAAATATCCGTCCTGCAATATCTACTGCGCGGACCATCTGAAAAATTTCTTCATCAACCAGTCTGCAGCGGAAAACATAGCCGCGTTGATCGCCGAGCCGATTCAGGGAGAGGGGGGATTCATGACCCCCCCGGCGGAATACTTTCCCAAGCTCCTGGAGATCTGCAGGAACAATGGCATTCTTTTCGTAGCCGATGAAATTCAGTCGGGAATGGGCCGCACCGGTCGGATGTTCGCAATGGAACATTGGAGCGTTCAGGCCGATATGGTCACTGTCGCCAAGAGCCTTGCGGCGGGGATGCCCTTGAGTGCGGTTGTGGGCAAGGCTGAAATCATGGATTCCGCACATGCGTCAGGTTTGGGCGGCACATACAGCGGCAATCCCGTGGCATGCAGTGCGGCCCTCGCAGTCATGGACATTTTCGAACAGGAAGACATCGTCAACAAGGCTGCGGTTCTCGGCAGGAAACTCCGAGCGCATTTCGACGCCTTGCAGAAGGAATTTGAGATCATCGGAGATGTTCGCGGAAAGGGACCGATGCTGGCGCTTGAACTCGTAAAAAACCGTGAAACGAAAGAGCCGGCTGCTGATGAAACGAAGGCGATTGTGAAGTACTGCGTCGACAAGGGACTCATTCTGCTGTCGTGCGGAACCTATGGCAATGTCATTCGCAACCTGATGCCTCTCGTCATTACGGACGAGCAACTGGACAGGGGAATTTCCATCATGAGAGACGGCTTCCATAGCCTCACACGAGGGGGACTATAGAGACAATAATGAACAGAAACCTTGTTCGATATTTATTGATGTTCGTCTTTTTCCTTTTTCCTTGGAGACAGGGCCATGCCGGATATTGAGGTTAGACCGGGGAATTATAGCTATGCATTCAGTTCATATCTTGAACCCGTGGTGAAGGTTAAGCCAGGGGATAGAGTCATAATCCATACGGAGGACGCCTTTGAGGGCAGAATTAAATCGAAGAGCGATCTTCCGAGTAAGGTTTTGGCAGATGCGAAATTCCTGAACCCCCTTTCGGGTCCGATTTATGTGGAAGGAGCTCAACCAAACGATACTCTTTCTGTCTACATCGAGAGCATTGAGCCTACCACGGATTTTGCGGTTAGTTGTTTCGTAAATTATTTCGGAGGGTTGTCATCGACTCATTTTACACGCCTATTACAGGATCCTATTCCGGAGAAAACCTGGATCTGGACGATCAAAGAGGAAGCAGAAGAAAAATACCTTATAAACGATGAAATTAGAGTGAGAGTCCCGTGGGATCCATTCATGGGTAGCTTCGGAGTAGCTCCTTTCCTTGAAGCCATTTCCTCCCTCACCCCAGGACCTTTTGGCGGTAATATGGATGTCCCTGACGTAAAACCGCTCAATACTATTTATCTTCCCGTTTACAATAACGGTGCATTATTCTTTGTAGGTGACTGCCATGCCCATCAAGGGCAAGGAGAACTCTGTGGTGTTGCTCTCGAGATTCCATGTAAGCTATCTGTTGTGTTTGATGTCATAAAAGGTAAGAAGATTGAATGGCCGCGTATTATATCCGAGGAGGCCATAATGGTAATAGGCAGTGCCAGACCTATGGAAGACGCTGCCCGCATTGCATATACGGAACTCGCCCTTTGGATGGAAGGCGAGTTTGGATTTACACGTTGGGAGGCTTACCAATTGTTGACTCAGGTGGGAGGTCTTTACGTCGGTAACATGGTTGATACGACTTATTCCCTCGTAGCTTCAATTAGAAAAACATATCTGAAACATCAGTGAGAGTCATCGCGTTCCAGTACACGTGCTTTGGATCATTAACCCGTTTACAATTCTACAGTTATAAACTTCAAAGGAGGTAAACGATATGAGCCAGATGACAAAGGAAAAACAAACAGCCATCGATTGGGTGGATAAGAATGAAAAGCGGCTTTCTGACTTTCACCAAGAAATATGGAACAATGCTGAGCCCGCTTTTCGTGAGTATCTCTCAGCAAAGGCTTACCGTGAATTATTGGCAAAAGAAGGTTTTGAAGTTGTCGAAGGGACCGGTGGGATGCCTACGGCTTTTATGGCCACTTTTGGAGAAGGGAAACCCGTCTTGGGCTCCTATGCGGAGTATGACTGCACACCCGGAAACTCCCAGAAGGCCGTACCATACAAATCCCCTCGAGAGGGTGTCCATCATTGGGCTGCCGGTCACACAGATCCACATTCGGCTTTAGGTGTTGGAGCTCTGGCCGGCATTCTTGCTGCAAAAGAAACCATGAAAAAACATCGTCTAAAAGGAACATTGAAGTTCTTCGGCGAACCTGCCGAAAAAGTATGCGGATCGAAACCCATCCATGCAGCCAAAGGATATTACGACGACCTTGATGCTGCCATCAGTTATCACCCTACCTATTGGCCTGTCGGGAATACGGTCGTGTGGGATACCCACTGCGGATCCTATTGGAGCGTTCTTTTCACATTTGAGTGCGTGGAGCCTGAAACCTGGATCAGTGCAGATTTGTTAGTGCATCCAGATAATCCTCATGCCGCACCCAGATGCCCAGGAGCACTGGACGCGGTCTGCATGATGTATATGATTACGAAGTCTACGAAAGAGGCGATGTATCCACATACCGGGACATGGGTTCTAAACGAATTCATCTTGGTTGCAGGGCAGTGTACATCCGACAATCTACCACCTCGCATCAGTCAAATTCAGTACTGTTGGCGTTCTCCTCTTTTAACGATTCAAGAACAGATTTACAGGGTATTGGAAAACAATGCGAAGCACGTAGCTGCGATCAACCACTGTAAACTGTCTATTCGCTGGATTACCAAAACCAGGGTCGGACTCCCAAATCATGCGATGGCCGATATCGTCTACAGAAACATGGAACTGGTCGGTCCTCCAAAGTACGGAGAGGAGGCAAAAAGAATAGCACAAGAAATCCAAAAGAATTGCGGGCTCACACCGATGGAAAACCCTATCGCAGAAATGTGCGAGCTTCTTGTCACTCCTCAGGAACATGAAGCCTCTCTTCGCGAAACACTCCCGCCCTGGCAAAAGAACTTTACCTCAGATGATTATGTTGACTATACGTGGCATGCTCCCACGGCGAGGATGTGGACTTCTAGAGCTCACCTCAATTCGCCTTCACCAGCCTACAGCTACCCCATGTGGGTGTTCTGTGCGACTGGCGGTATTCCTTGCATGATCGATCCTGCGATTTTGGCCGCGGGCAGGACGATCGGGGCCAGTTTGGTAGAGCTTCTGATGGAACCCTCGGCCTTGAAGAGGGCTCGGGATGAATTCAAGGAGAGAACCGGCGGAGGAATTGGAGGATCAAAATGGGTGGCACCTCTTCTGCCTCCCGATTTTGAACCTCCTGTGGATTTGCGATGGCCGGAATATATCACGACAGAAAGGGGGAGAGAGTGGTGGATTCCCACACCAAAAGGGGGATAAAAGTAGCGGAGAGGGCTTGAAATGATTGGATCAGCCTTTATCACTCGTAACGAAAGAAAAGGAGGACAGCAATGAGACGAGAAAGGATTCTTAAACCAATTGGATTAAGTTTGTTCTTTTTAGTACTGGTGATCATTTGCCTCACATTTGTTGAGTCCTTAGCCATAGCCCAACAGAAAGGCTACAACTTCAGGATGCAACGCTACGAAGGAATTGAAACGGACGCAGTTTTCAATCAGTTTTCAAAAGATATCGAGGCAATGAGTGATGGAAAGATCAAGATCACTCAGTTCAGGGGGGGTGAACTTGTTCCCAATGATCAATTACTCGACGCTGTAGGCAAAGGAACACTTGAGATGGCCATGGGGTACGGTGGCTACTGGCCAGGGATGATCGATGTTGGCAAAATCGAATCAGGTTTGCCAGGTGCGTGGTCTAATCTTAACGAGGCCATGGATATCTACTACGGAAGGGGATTTATCAATCTCGCTCGTGAAGCGTATGCTGAAAAGGGTGTCTATTTCCTGGGTCCGAGATGGGGGGGACCTTACGAACTGGTGACCAAAAAGCCCGTGAAAAGCCTGAATGATTTGAGAAAAATGAAGATCAGGGCATCGGCCACTATGGCTACGATTCTGAAAAAGCTTGGGGTTCCAACTGTCTTCCTTTCTGCAGAAGAACTCTACACGGGGTTGGCATCTGGGACAATCGACGGCCTGATCTACGGTGGCATTTTTGATTACTATCAGATGAAACTTCATGAAGTGGCCAAATACTACACCAAACTCAATATGTTGTTTCCAGGATACGTTGATGACATACTCATCAATATGAAAGTGTGGAAATCTCTTTCTCCCGACCTCCAGCGTATTCTAGAAGTTGGCACGCTTGGAAGCCTGGCCCACAACACCACAATTTACCTCACGAAGAATGTAATGGATGTTGGCGCCAAACAGATTTTTACTGTCGCCACGCTTCCTCCGGAGGATTCAGCAGCGATCGCCGAGGCAGCCCAGGTTGTATGGAAGGAAGAAGCTGCAAAATCTCCGCGGAATGCCAAAGCGATTCAAATGTTAAGAGAACTTTCTCAATCAGTAGGGCGCCTTAAATAATGAACACACTTATTTCCATAATGGATCGTATCGACCGATTGAGCGAATGGACTGAAAGAATCATATCTTGGATGGTCCTGATAATGATCTTTGTGATTCTCTGGGAGGTCATCGCCCGTTACTTTTTCAAAGCACCCACTTCCTGGGCTCACGAAGGGTCAACCATGCTCTACGGGGCCTACTGTATTCTTGCAGGGGCTTATACGCAGCGCTTTCGAGCCCATGTGCGCAGTGATGCCATCTATCAGTTTTTCCCCGAAAAGATGAGGGATGCGTGCAGTTTTATCACGGGTTTATTGTCTATTGGGTTTCTGGCCATCCTTCTGTATATGTCCTTTGAATTTGCCAAGAACTCATGGGATGCGAGGGAGTTTTCGAACGCAAGCACATGGGCTCCCCCTGTTTACCCCTTTAAATCAATGATCCCTTTAGCTACCTTCCTGCTGCTGCTTCAGCAAATCGTCACAACTATTGACGATCTTTTCATCTTTTTAGGAATCAAAACAACGAGGACAGAGGTGAGCCCCGATGCCACAAATTGATCCGACAATCATCACCGTTTTGATGTTTGGAGGGATGGTTGTGCTCATGGTCATGGGCGCTCCACTGGTTTACTGTTTGTCGATCGTAGCAATGGCCGCGAGTATTCTATTATGGGGGGTCAGCGGTTCCGAAATGGCGGTCGTCAGCATGTTTGGTCTGATGAATACCTTCGTTCTGGTAGCTCTGCCACTCTTCATCTTCATGGGGCTCATATTGGAGAGTTCCGGCATCGCGGACGATCTTTTTAATATGTTCTATAAGTTGATGGGAGGTCTGAACGGCGGGCTCGCGATGGGGGCCGTCATCATCTGTGCAATAATTGCTGCGATGGCTGGGGTCAGCGGTGCAGCAACGGTTAGCCTGGGAATTATAGCCCTTCCCGCCATGCTCAAGCGGGGATACGATAAAAGGCTTGTCACGGGAACCATTATGGCAGGGGGCGCGCTCGGATTCCTCATCCCGCCCAGTTGTATGTTCATATTCTACGCCTATCTTGCCCGGCTGTCAGCAGGAAAGCTGTTGGCAGCCGGCATGATTCCTGGGATCATGCTTGCTGTGATCTATATTCTCTGGATTGGCATCATATGTCACTTACAGCCTCATTTAGGCCCAGCTATCCCAGTCTCGGAGAGGGTAGATTTTCGTGGAAAATTGCAATCTCTTAAGGCAATGATTTTACCAGGGATTCTCATTTTTTCAGTCCTGGGATTCATGTACATGGGAATTACATCAGCAACAGAGGCGGCGGCCATCGGGGCGTTTGGCTCAATGGTGTGTGCTGCTGCAAAACGCAACCTTACTTGGCTGGTCCTGCGAAGAGCCCTCATGAACTGCACCAAGGTCATGGGAATGCTCCTATGGATTGGAGTGGGCGCTGCTTTTTTCAGCAAGATATACCTCGGCCTGGGAGCTCAGCAAATGGTTCAGAATTTTATGACGCACGTGCAGTTAGGCCCCTATGGCGTCCTCACCATTATTCTATTAACTTATTTTGTCCTGGGATGTTTTCTTGACGACACGGCTATTCTTTTTCTTACAGTACCCCTCTATGTTCCTATCATTAGAGACCTGGGGTTCGATCCTATATGGTTTGGGGTTCTTTTTGTGGTGAGCATGCAGACAGCCTATCTGACACCTCCTTTCGGGTACAACCTGTTTTATATGAGAGGGGTTGCCCCCCCGGAGATAACGACGTTGGATCTTTACCGCGCGGTCGTTCCGTTTATCATACTTCAAACCATTGGCCTCATACTGATCATACTCTTTCCTCAAATCGCATTGTGGCTTCCCAACCTTCTGTTTGGAAAGTGAATAGTGTTGTCCACAAGGAAGATTTCCGGGTATCAGGGAGCAGGCTTTTGCCACAGGTGTGATATGTTCTAAAAGCTTAAATAGCAACAGGACATTGCCCAACAATTCAGACAGGGCCGGAAAGGACATTCTTATATTTCAAGGATCAATCAGCCACTCCACAGAATAGGGGGAAAAGACATGAAGGCAGGAACAAAGAATGTTAAGAAAATCTCAAAAGTAAAGGATGCAAAGAAAGGGCGGGGTGCGAGGAATGCACAAGTTGCAAGGAAAGCCCCTATTGTGAAAAGGATTCAGGCGGTGAAAATAAAAAGGGTCACGCCGAAAATGGATCAGTTTCTGGGAACAGATCTTTTCACAGCGGATCTGGTGCTGCATCACGGAAAGATTGCCACTTTCGATCGCTCAAACAAGTTTGTTGAAGCCATTGCAGCAAAGAATGGCAAGATTCTGACCTTAGGCAGTAACGATTCTATTCTCCAATTTGTTGGGCGAAACACGAAGCTGATCGATCTCAAAGGGAGGACGATGATTCCCGGTTTGATTGACTCACATGTTCATCCCGATATGCACGCCATGTTCCGCTACAAATGGCGAGACGTCAGTTGGCCCGGCGTTCACAGTGTAGATGACTGCATCAAACTGATCAGGAAAGAGGCTCGGTCGACGCCACCGCAGGACTGGATCTTGGGTTTCCGTTATGACGACCAGAAGGTGGGCGGGTATCCCTCCATCAAAGATCTGGATGAAGCAGCGAATGGTCTGCCTGTCCTTATCATGCGCACCGACGGACATATTGGTATTGCTAACCATGCCGCTTTTGAACTGTGCGGTGTCGACAAGAATACCCCCAATCCAGCATTCGGCCAATTCGATCGGGATCCACACACCGGGGAGCTCACAGGTGTGGTTCGGGAGACCGCCACCCACATGCTGCAAGAAAAAGTAGAACAAAGCTATACCCTTGATGAATTGGTGACCGCATTCCCTCTCGTCTTAGAGGAATATCTTCGGTACGGGATTACCTCTATACACAACTCTACAACCACGAGTAATGGACTGAGAGCCTACCAGATCCTTCGTCAGGCAGGGAAGCTTCCCATCCGTGTCGGCGTCATCATCAGTGGATGGGAGAAGGGCTTCCCGGAAGCCTGCATGGAAGCGGGTATTCGGACAGGGCTCGGTGATGAATGGATCAGGATCATCGGGGTCGAATGGATTCCCGACTGCTCAACAAGCGGCCGCACCGCAGCCTATTATGAGCCTTATGTGGGCAAACCTGTGGTTGGGGAACCTACCCCCAACTACGGAGTCTTGAATGCTTTCCCCTTCGAAAGTCTAGAGGACCTAAAAGCCCTTGCCATTCGATGCCATAAAGCAGGCCTAAGAATCTGTATGGATGGCCTTGGCGACCACGGTATTGACTGGGTACTGGATGTCTTTGAAGCCGCTCTTAAGGAGCATCCTGTAGCGGACCATCGGATGCGAATTGAACATTGCTGCTTTGTTACGCCAAAGATTCTTAAGAGAATCAAACGTGTTGGAGTCATCGATTCCTCAGCGACCGGGTTCATGTATGACCTTGGTGATGCCTACATTTCCGCTCGCGGAAAGAAAAATATGAAATGGATGTTCCCGCACCGTTCATTGATCGATGCCGGGATTGTCGCGCCGGGGCATTCCGATGATTTCGTGACTCACATCAACCCGATGCGAGCAATCTACTCCCTCGTGAATCGTAAGACAGACAGCGGCCAAGCCTTTGGTCCTGAACAGGCGATCAGTGTCGAAGAGGCTCTCCGATGTTATACCATGCATGCTGCCTATGCTGGGTTTGAAGAAGATATCAAGGGATCCCTCGATAAGGGCAAACTGGCTGACATGGTGGTGCTGGATAGAGATATCTTCACGATCTCCAAAGAAGAGATTAAGGACATCACAGTCGACCTGACCATTATCGGTGGCATCGTAAGCTATCAACGATGACAAACCTTTAAACGGATGTGAAAAAAATCGAGAAAATCGCTTAAGACCAAAGGGTCCATTTGCTGACATATGGTTTTTCAGATTCATCTGATTAACTCCTGAGAAACAGGACAATGAAAGCCGAAAAGACCTTGACAATCAATTTTTAGTGTTTGGAAAAACGCGTAATGAGTGATGGTCTCGTGAACGTGAAGGAGGAGAAAATGGCAAAGCAAGAAATTAAAGGAAAAAATGTCCCAGCCACAACTAAACTTTTCTCAAGGGGAATTTCTATCGCAAACCCAAATAAAATTATTTTTCTCTCCGCTCGTGGCTGCTACGAGGGAAAAGGGATAAGAGAACAGACGATGGCGATCTATAGCGATATTACAGAGTTATTGAAAGAGGCAGGCGCGACATGGGATCATGTGGCGAGAGTTCTGTTGATCATAAAGGATAGCGATCATCGTGAGAGGGACTACGAGGAATTTGACAAAGC
Organism: Deltaproteobacteria bacterium; assembly: GCA_026388365.1. The sequence continues at coordinate 22,891 of JAPLJW010000337.1, forward strand.
GAGGATCTATTTCTTCAAAGAAGCGGGAGTCAAACGACCCTACCCTGCGGCAACGGGGATTTTTGCAAGACTACCCAGCGAGGAATTACTCATCGAAATGGAGGTGACAGCGGTCATTGATTAGTACCTGAATCCGTGGCTTCATTTGGAATAAGAGAGTTTCTGCTGTTTTTTGGGCTTAGTGCTTGCGGTATGGAGAATTACAGTATAACGATTCATAAGGAATTTCAATTATTGAAGAGGCATTTAACGAAACAGATTAATTCTCAGGTGGAGAATAGGGGGATTGTGCGTGGTTACAGAAATCTAAATAGCCAAGAAATGGAGGTTAGTCTATGAAAAGCACAAATAGTGCCAAAGGTAGTCGAAAAATTTCCATACATGACAAGGGGATAAACCGGCGAGAATTCCTCAAAAAGACCAGTCAATTCGGGTTAGCAGCGACTTTGGTTGGGACCGGTGCTTTTTTTAAAACGTCCCCAGTTTGGGGGGAAAAATCACTTAAGGGATCGGGCGAGGTTATCTTCTGTGGCTGGGGAGGCACATTTCAGGATGCCCAGAGGGAGATATTTTTTAAGCCTTTTACCAAGGAAACTGGCATTAAGGTGATCGACACAACGATGCCAAGTACTTCCAAGGTCAAAGCGCAAGTGGACTCCGGCAATGTTGAGTGGGATACAGCCCATCTTGGAATTATTAGCACGATGCTTCTTGGTGAGAAGTACCTGGAAAAGATCGATTACGGCTATTTCAACGATGCGGACTATAAAGCGATCCATGAGGATCTGAGAAGACCACTAATTTGCGGTTCCTATTTTTTCCCCAATGTGATTGCTTTCAATACGAAAAAATTTCCGAAAGGAAATCAACCGAACTCTTGGGCCGATTTTATTGATTTTAACCGTTTCCCTGGGAAGAGGATGTTTTATACAGGCATGGGGGGAGGGTGGTTTCAGCTGGAGGCGGCGCTCCTCGGAATGGGAGTCCCCAGAGAAAAGTTCTTTCCGCCCGACATGAAAAAGGCATGGGCATTTTATAACAAACTCAAGCCTAATTGCATCAAATGGTGGATCGAGGGTGCCGTCCCAATCCAAGGGCTGCAGAATGGAGAAGTTGATGTTACAATGGCTTACAGTGCCCGCGTCCAAAAACTAATTGATGAAGGACAACCCTTTGGCTTCACGTGGAATGGAGGGATCGTCGGTGACATTGGATGGAGTGTTTTAAAGGGGGCGAAGAACGCAACGAATGCGATGAAATTGATTGCCTTCTGCGGCCGCCCTGAACTTCAGGCCAAACTTGCCGACCAATTTCCTTATGGTCCGGCTAATGTAGAAGCCATCAGATACGTAAAACCGGAGACAAAGCCAAAGTTGCCAACAACCCCTGAGAATATGAAGAATCTCGTCTTCGTAAACTGGGACTGGCAATTCGCAAAGACACTTGATCCAAGTGGCCAAAAATCGAACCGCGAGTACCTTGCAGAGGAATTTCAGGCTTGGTTGCTTTAATAAGAAATCTCAGTCAATGAATTTATAATAATTTCCGCTGAGTAACCCCCGGCGCTGCCGGGGGTTACTCACAGAGTTTAGCAGTTCCGGGAATATGTCTTTAAAACTTGCTTCAGCCGTTCAGTGGGATGCCCACGTCATGACGAATACCTTCGAAGCGTGCATCAACTGTCCGAAATATGGGGGTCTTGACTTTAACCGATTGCGGTCAGGCTCCCTTGGGGGGCCAGCAATCATAATACCTTCGGCTCAGCATGAGGATACTTAATCAAGAATGCGTTGGGGAAAAGATGAAGAGTGAGTTATGCAAAGAATAGGTGCCCCTATCCACCTTGTGGGTTTGGTCAAAACCTTTGATCAGGTTCGCGCCGTAGATGGAATTTCACTGGAGATTTCAGCAGGTGAATTTCTGACCATCCTTGGACCGAGTGGTTCGGGAAAGACGACGACTCTGAATTTGATTGCTGGATTTGAAAGCCCTACGTCCGGGCACATCTTAATTGGTAAGGAAGATATCGCGATCAAGCCTCCGCATAAGAGGAATTTGGGCATGGTTTTTCAAAACTATGCCCTTTTCCCTCATATGACAGTCTTTGATAATATTGCCTTCCCGCTGAAAAATCGTAAGGTTGACGAAAAGAAGATCAGGGAAAGCGTTAGAGAGGTTTTGGCGTTGGTTCAACTAGAGGGGTACGAAAAGAGATATCCAAAACAGATGAGTGGCGGGCAGCAACAGCGGGTTTCGCTGGCCCGCTCCTTAGCCTATAAACCCAGTGCTCTACTGATGGACGAACCCCTCGGAGCACTTGATAAGAAGTTAAGGGACTACATGCAGACGGAGATCAAGAGAATCCAGCGAGAGGTCGGTATTACCGTCATTTATGTTACCCATGACCAGGAAGAAGCCCTCAATATGTCTGACCGAATCGCAGTTATGAAGGCTGGCAGGATCGAACAACTCGACAACCCGCGGGATATCTATGAACATCCCCAAAACTTGTTCGTGGCGGACTTCATTGGTGAGGCCAATATCGTCGAAGGGAAAGTCATTGCAATGGAAGAGGCTTTCGCTAAAGTACGAGTGTGGGACAACCTCGAGATGAAGGCGCTCAACATCAACCACAAGAATCAAGGTACCTCCGTTGGCGTTGTCATTCGACCGGAAAGGATCAAGTTACTTCCAGGAAGCGACGTGACAGATAATTGCTACACCGGGACGGTTTTGGAAGCCAATTTTGTGGGCCAATTGCTACGCTATACCGTCGCTGTGGAAAATGGTGGGACGATCTTCCTCAAAGAACATAATTGCGGTCAGGACATTAAGGGGCCCGGCAGTTGTATCCGCATAGGATGGAACCACGAGGATTGTCAAGTGGTGTAGAGTTGATTAGGCCGCACAATATAGCAGGAGCGCCTTGCAGAGGCTGAGATGACAAACATAAAAGAGCCATGCGTTTCGGCAAGTTGGTTTAAGCCCCTGCTCGCCAGAGACAATCTTTTCTACCTCATCTTGCCCCTCGTTATTTATCTTCTCATTTTCTACGCCTATCCCATTCTGGACATGATGAGCCGAAGTTTTTTCGATCCCGAGTTTACATTGAAACACTACGTCCGATTCATGAAAACGCCAGCCTACATCAGGGTCACGTTCAACACGTTTTCGATAGCTTTTTTTTGCACAATCATCTGTCTCGTTCTAGGATATATCATTTCCTACTTCTTGACTATAGTTTCCCCCAGAACTTCACAAGTCCTCATTATCTTAATTTTAATTCCCCTTTGGATGAGCATTCTCGTGAGAAGTTATGCATGGATGGTGCTCTTAGGGAAGAATGGAATCTTGAATCAAGCCCTAATCAAAGGGGGGCTGATCGGGTTTCCTCTCCCCTTAATGCATAACCGGTTTGGAGTCTACGTTGGGATGATTAACGTTCTCCTCCCCTATATGATTCTTCCACTGTACAGTGTTATGAAAGGCATCGATAAAAATTTAATCAAAGCAGCAAGTATCCTTGGCGCATCACCTTGGAGATCCTTCATCAAGGTCTACTTTCCCCTTAGTCTAACAGGTGTGGCGGGGGGATGTCTACTCGTTTTCATCATCGCTATTGGCTTTTTCATAACCCCGGCTCTGCTTGGAGGACCCAAAGATACTATGATCTCTCTTCTCATCCAGGGTCAAGTGGAGGATTTTGTTAATTGGGGGTTTGCCTCAGCGATCGCTTCGGTTCTTCTGGCAATCACGATTGGTTTTCTGGTCATCTACAACCGTCTTTTGGGTATCGAGAAACTGATGGGGAGATAACTACTCCATGAAAAAGAAGGCAACCAAATCCTATTCTAACCGGTGGGGTAAAAGAGTCCTCTACGGCCTCTGTGGCTTGATACTCCTCTTCTTGAATTCTCCCATTTTTATTGTGTTCCCTATGTCATTCAGCTCGGCGAGTTACCTTGCCTTCCCGCCGCCGGGTTACTCCCTGCAGTGGTACCAAAAATTCTTACAACACGCCGATTGGATCCAGTCTACGTGGTGTAGTTTCCAAATTGCATTCATCGTCACCCTCCTATCCACCACCCTGGGAACGCTGGGGAGCTTAGGTTTCGTAAGAGGCAGATTCAGAGGGAAAAACCTCATATCTGCTTTTGTGATCTCACCCCTCATTGTCCCCTATATCATTATTGCCCTCGCCTCCTATTTCTTTCTGGCAAAATTTCGCCTCGTGGGATCGCAAGTGGGCTTGATTTTGATTCACACCGTCATTGCCGTCCCGATCGTCTTTATTATTGTCTCAAACACATTGAGAAACTTCGATGTCTCCTTAGAAAAGGCAGCTATGATCATGGGAGCCAATCGGGTCCGAACCTTTTTCAAGGTCACCTTACCTCTGATCCGAACAGGCGTGTTCAGTGGTGCTTTTTTTTCATTTCTCACTTCTTTCGATGAGCTCATCATTGTTTTGTTTATCGGAGGCGTCAAAGTTGTGACCCTTCCAAGGAAGATGTGGGAAGGGGTAAGGCATGAGACTGACCCTACAATTACCGCGGCTGCGACCATCCTGATTTTGTTTTCCGTTCTTGTCCTTGCCCTGATCATGATAATTCAGGCGGTCTCTGAGAAAAGGAGGACCTAAACGGCACATCAAGAGAAAGGCGAATTCTTTTATTGGATCTCACCGGAAAGTCAGGCTTTGGAGATGATATGACAAAGGTTTCCAGGATCACAGGTGCTACAGTGGTTGCCTTTCAGGAAGGGCACCATTGTCTTCTTGAGGGAGGCGAGTTGGTGTGGAAGGGGGATCGGATCATCCATGTGGGTCGAGATTTCCCTGAAACGGTGGATGAAGAAATCAACGGACAGGGAACATTGGTGCTCCCGGGCCTTATCAATCTCCACGTACACGGCGGAATTGACCGTCAGGTCTTCATGCTTGATCTGGGGCGAAGGGATCTCTTGGGCTCGGGACTTCTTTGCTACCTCACTCCCCTGCACCAGAAGCCTCCCCTGGATGAAAAAGACTGCCGCACCGGTGCCCAATTTGCTCTTTACCAATTGGTGAAAAATGGGTCTACCACCTTTATGCACTTGGGAGCGGATCCCAAAGAGTGTGACATCATGGCCGAGGAGGCGGAGAAGCTCGGGGTGCGTGCCTATATCGCGCCTCCTGTCCGGTCCGCATACGAGCAGTTGGATCATGAGGGCCGCCTCCACTACCGGTGGAATGAGAAAAGGGGTGAACAGGATCTCCGGACCGCAGTCGACTTTGCCCAGTCTCTTCGAGGCATAGCACACGATCGAATTCAGCCCTTTCTGTATGCCTACACAGTAGATACATGTACTCCACAGCTTTTGAAGGAGAGCAAAGTCGAGGCCCGAAGATTGGGCGTTCCTTTTCACATTCATGCGGCTTATACCCTGTATGAGTTTCACGAGATCCTACGTCGGTATGGCAAGACCCCTATTGTCTATCTCGACGATCTGGGAATCTTAGACAAGGGAACCATCCTTGGACACTGCATTTTTACCTCTGGCCACCGCCAGGTTCCGTACCCGAATGGTGATGATCTGAGTATCCTCGCTCGTTCCGGAGTCACCGTTGCTCACTGCCCACTCGTCTTTGCTCGTAGGGGGATTGCACTTGATACTATGGCTCGTTATCTGAGACAAGGGATCAACTTAGGTCTTGGCACAGACTCGGTTCCTTTCGACATTATCGGTGAAATGCGGATTGCTTCGCTGATCTGCAAGGTCATGGAACAGGATTTCTCTGTCGGTCGAGCAGATGAGATTCTGAATCTTGTAACCCTTGGAGGTTCAAAAGCCCTCGGTCGAGATGATCTGGGAAGGATTGAGCCTGGAGCCAAAGCTGATATGACCATCCTGAGGTTAGAATCCCTCTACCTTTTACCTTTTTATGATCCTATCAGGGCCCTGCTTGCCGGTGGAAGTGGTCACTTGGTGGAAACGGTTATTATCGATGGGAAGAAAGTTGTTACGGATGGTCGGGTAACTAAACTTGACGAGGGATCCCTCTTTCATGACGTCCAAGAGATTGGAATGAAGAACCTTTCCTTCCTTGTTGCACACCATTGGAGTGCAATGAAAAAAGCAGAGATTTTCCCTCCCTCTTTACCCTATTACAAATTATAAGGAGACAGCCAATATGCATCGAGAAGAACTCCTCAAGCGAATCGAATCTGACAAGGAACGAATTCTGAATCTGTGCAAGAAGTTGGTGCAGATCCCGAGTGAAAATCCGCCCGGTGACACACAGGCTATTGTGAAATTTCTGGGTACTTTGTTTCAAGAAAAAGGCCTTCCTTACGAGATCTACGCTCCCCAAGCTCATATGCCCAACTTTGTCGCAAGACTCCAAGGGAAGGAAGGGGGAAGAAGATTGGTGTTGAACGGACACCTTGACACATTTCCTACCGGAGACCGGGAGGCATGGACACACGATCCATTTGGTGGGTGTCTGGAAGATGGTAAGATCTTCGGCCGTGGGGTCTCTGATATGAAAGGCGGCGATGTTGCTTCCCTGATGTCGTTCTTTTATCTCGCTGAACAGAGAGAACGGGTGAGGGGCGAGGTCGTCCTCACCCTCGTTTCCGATGAGGAAACAGGGGGAGAATGGGGAACGGCATGGCTTCTCGATCATGTGCCCGAGGTACGTGGCGATGCTGTGATCAATGGAGAACCTGGGTCCTGCGAACTCGTTCACTTTGCAGAGAAAGGGTTGGTCTGGATCGAGGTGATCTCACGCGGGAAGGCTGCCTCTGCTGCCTATCCTCATTTCGGGTCGAATGCAATTGAACATCTCTATCATTTTTTGCATGATCTGGAAAAACTCGAGATTCTTCAGGCAAGCACAGAGGAAATCTCCCGGATTCAGGAGGAAGGGGAGGAGGCGGTCGATGCCATCAAAGGGAGGGGAGCCACCGAGATCCTCAAACTTGTCACGGTGAATGTAGGAACTATCGCAGGGGGGTTGAAGTGCAATCTGATCCCTGATTTTTGCAGGGCAGAAGTGGATATCAGGTTTCCCCATGGGGTCTGTTCCTCGGACATCTTTTTGAGGATTGAGACGATTCGGTCGAAGTATCCGGGTATCGAGTACAAGGTTAATCAAGTGGCAGAGCCGAATTATACCCCGATAGACCAGCAAATTGTGCAACTCGTGAAGAAGAACGCCGAAAGCGTCCGAGGGCATCGCATCTATCTGAGCGGAGGAATGAATGGCACCGACTGCCGTCACTTTCGAAATCGAGGTATTCCAGCCTGTATGTACGGTCCCAGAAACTACCAGCTCGGAGGAACCGATGAGTACATCTACGTTCAAGATCTCATGGACGCTGTGAAGGTCCACACGCTTACAGCATTCGACTTTCTGTCCTGAGGAGATTGATCCATTTCAACACTAATGTAGCGCATCTAACGCTTCTTTACATATATTTTGACCGTCATTCTCGCAAAAAACTTTAATACTGGATAATAAGAAATAGCTTTCATCGGACCAAGTCCGAGATGACAAACCATGAAAAAGGATTTATAATTATAACGCACCACACTATAGAGCCTCGAGATCAAAGTCCTCGAAGAAACCAACAATCTTGCCAAACCCGGAGTCCGAGCAGCCGAGTTTAGGGAGCCTGTCTGTGCTAGTTTTGCTGAGCCCTTGGTAAGGAGAGTTGGTTTTCGAGAATACAGCATCCTCGGGGTGCGTAAGACGGGGGGTGGGAATTCAGGTCATGGGAATGTCGGTCCTGTGGAAGCTGGATTCCACGGTACCGAAACCAGAAATGGTCAACGACATTGAATACGTTGTCTATTCCAAGGACCAGAAGATTGATGAATTAAGCACAACCAATTTTGTGCTCGTGACAGAGGATAGCTGAGAGGTATTGACGAAGTATCCAAGAAGACAGGTATCTAAAGGGTGAGTCCCCAGTGATCCAGTTATTCGGGTTTACATCCATCGATTTGAGAAGGAGGATTTACGATGATAAAGCATGTTAATCCGTCATTGAAGCAGGATCTGTTGATTCCGGAACAGGAGTTTGAGCAACGATTGGGCAAGGCACAAAAGAAGATGAGCGAACAAGGATTCGACGGACTATTGATGTTTTCGGATGGATACCGCCCAGGGCATAATCGCTATTTTGCCAATTACATTCCCTCCTCGTTGTGGAGAGTGTCCATGCTGATTCTGCCCGCAAAAGGTGAACCAACCCTCGTTATTGATCGAGAGTTTTTGCTCAAACATGCCAAAGAGATCTCTCCCATCGCTGATGTTCGCGCCATTACGTCGCCGTGGCATTCCGGACCGCAATTCCTCGAATTGGTCAACAGAGTCTTGAAAGAAAAAGGGTTGGCCAAGAAACAGATTGGCGTCGTCGGCTTGGATATAATGCCGGCTACATTCTACGAGAGCCTGCGTCGCGGTTCTCCCGAAGTGATATTCGGAGATGCCACCGCACTCTCTGAAGAAATACGAAGAACCAAAAGTGACAAGGAAATCGAACTGCTCATGGAAGCGGTGCGGATTGCGGAAATCGGATTAAAGACCGCCGTCAGCGTCATTCGGCCAGGTATGACGGAACTGGAAGTCGCGGCTGAAACTAGGAAGGCGATGATTAAGGCCAATGAGTACTATTGCGCACCCTTTCCTTACTTCTATATCCAGTCCGGACTCGAAAGCGAGGTTCCCCAGCGAGTACCCTTCGCAACCGAGAAGGTGATTGAGGAAGGGGATATCATCTTGATGGATGTGGGGGTGAGCTACGGAGGGTATTGTGCAGATCTCTCGAGGACTTGTGTTGCCGGTCGACCATCAGAGCAGGCGCAGAGACTTCTCCGGGCGGCCGCTTCCGTATCCGAGGCGGCCTGTGAGGCAGCAACTCCAGGATCAACGCCATCAGAGATAACAAAGGTCGCCTTAAAGACACTCCTTGCCCTTGGATATGAAAAAGAGAATCTCTTCCAGGCATACCAAGGGCATAGCATCGGAATCGAAGTGGGCGAGAGTCCTCTGATTACGGAACACGACTATACCCGGTTGGAGTTAGGAATGGTTTTCTGCGTGGAACCCGGCATAGGCGTTAAAGGCCTCGGAGGAGCGAGGGTCGAAGACATGGTGTTGGTAACAACAGAGAGACCTAAGTACCTGTCTTCTATGGAAAGGTGTCTTCTATAGAGTCTTGAACCGAACGGCAAGAAGTGGCTAGTGACGAAATGGCAACAAGGCAAGGAGGAGCAAATGGCCAGGCAAGAAATTAGGGGAAAAATATTCCAGCCACAACTAAACTTTTCTTAAGGGGAATTTCTATCTCAAACCCGAAAAAATTATTTTTCTCTCCGCTTGTGGCTGCTACGAGGGAAAAGGGATAAGAGATAAGACGATGGCAACCTATAGGGACATTAGAGAGTTATTGAAAGATGCAGGCGTGACCTGGGATTATGTGGCGAGAGTTCTGTTGATTCCGTGGCTTCATTTGGAGTAGGTGGGTCTCCACACTTAAAACGATTGGTGTCTTTGGGCGACCGGTTTGCGTGGAATGCGAGAGTTGATCCATATAACGATAAGGGAGAGAAAGCATGACAGTCCGTTTGAAGTACTGCGTTAACAACGAATGGCGCGAGTCGCAGACGATAAAGCCCTACATGCCCGTGACGAACTCCAGCACGGGAGAGGTGATTGCGGAGGCGCCCTGCTGTACGGTGGAGGAGGTCAACAGCGCGGTGGAGGCGGCAAAGGCGGCCTTTCCGGACTGGTCGTCGATGCCGGTCCAGAACCGGACGGCCGTCATGTTCCGGTTCCGCGCGCTGCTCGACGCCCATCTGGAGGAGCTTGCCCTGTCGGTTTCGACGGAACTGGGCAAGAACGTTGAAGAGGCGCGAGGCGACATCCTCAAGAGCATCGAGGTGGTGGAACTCGCCTGCGGGGCGCCCATCCTGATGCAGGGGGATGCGCTGATGAACGTCTCGACGGGCCATGACACGGTCATGTACCGGGAGCCGGTCGGGGTTTTTGCCGGGATCGTGCCTTTCAACTTTCCCGCGATGATTCCCTTCGGCTGGATGATCCCGCTGTGCATCACGCTGGGCAACACCTTCGTCCTCAAGTCGGCGAGCCTGACACCGATGACCTCGATGAGGGTTCTGGAGCTGCTGATCGAGGCGGGGCTGCCCAAGGGGGTCGTGAATCTTGTCACCTGCAGCCGCGTCGAGGCGGAGCTGCTCTTGAAGCACCCGGACATCCGGGGGATCTCATACGTGGGATCCACCTCGGTCGGTCTGCACATCTATTCCACGGCAGCGGCGCACGGTAAACGCGTCCAGGCGCTCTGCGAGGCGAAAAACCACGGATTGGTGCTCAGCGACGCCGCTCTGGAGCGGGCGGCCCTGGGGATCATCAACTCGACCTTCGGCTGCGCGGGGATGCGCTGCATGGCCCTGCCGGCGCTCTGCGTCGAGGAGGCCTGCGCCGACGAGTTCATGGATTACCTGGTGAAATTTGCCAAGCAGAGGAAGATCGGCTGCGCATACCATTCGGATACGGAACTGGGTCCGGTGGTCTCGGCCGAACACAAAGAGTCCATCATCAACTGGATCGGCAAGGGGGTTGAAGAAGGGGCCGAATTGATTCTGGATGGCCGGAATGTCGTGGTGCCGGGCTTCGAGAACGGTCATTTTGTCGGTCCCACGATTTTTGACCATGTCAAGACGGGCATGAGCGTGGGCGACTGCGAGATTTTCGGTCCCGTGACCACCGTCAAGCGGGTGAAGGATTTCGAAGAGGGGCTGGCGCTTATGAACGCCAATCGCTTTGCCAACGGGTCCGCCATTTTCACGCAGAACGGTTACTTTGCCCGGGAGTTCGTACACAGGACGCACGGCGGCATGGTGGGGGTGAATGTGGGCATTCCTGTTCCGATCTCCTACTTCCCCTTCGCCGGTCACAAGGACTCCTTCTTCGGGGATCTGCACGTGATGGGCCGGGACGGCGTGGCCTTCTATACGGAAGCGAAGTGCGTGACCTCCCGCTGGTTCGGTGAAGCGGAGAAGAAAGAGACGAAGATCAGTACCTGGGAAGGAACGATCACCCGGAAGTAAAATCCTCGGAATGTTGTTGCAGTCGCTGTCCTTACTGCGTGGCCGGAGACCGATGTGACGACGCTTGAGAAGCTAACGGATCTGGGCCGGATGGTCTGGATAATCTTTGCCGTCATGTCGTTGGTATTGATCTTTCGACCGATCGAGTTTTAGCAAGCTGTTGAAAAAACAACCGTTACGTTTTCTCAATGGTGAACTGCCGGTGAAAGAGGTTTGGAATGGCGGGTCAAATTACGGCCGGCGGGATTTATTATAAGGAGCATGAAGGAGGGACCTAATGCAATTCTCAGGTAATGTGGCCTATACGAAGGAGAGAGAATGGGAACAGTATCTCATGCCCCGGACGTTGGAGGAAGCCCTGGTGTTGCTCGAAAAATTCAGAGGAGAAGCCAGGATTATCGCAGGAGGTACGGACCTTGTGGTACAGAGTCGTAGCGGAAGTCTTAGGCCCAGGGTCCTGGTCGATATCACACGGATACCAGATCTCGATCACATCACCCTGGATAGGGATACGATCAGGATCGGTTGTCTGGTTACCCATGCCAGCGTGGTGGAGTCCTTGCTGATTCGTGAAAAAGCGACGGCCTTGAGTGAAGGTTCTTCTAGGTTAGGCTCACCTCAAATCAGGAACATGGGTACCGTGGTGGGAAATATTGTCAACGCCCAGCCGGGTGCAGATACAATCATACCACTTCTCGTACTCGATGCCTCCGTCAAGGTAGCGAGTAGGGAAGGAGAAAGGGCAATCCCGCTCACGGAACTTTTTATGGGTGTCAGCAAGACCAGTATAGACAGCTCCCGAGAGATCGTGACAGAGGTCCTTTTCCCGGCTCTCCGGCCAAATGAGGGTAGTGCAGCCCTACGACTTGCCAAGCGAAAATCCCTTGTGTTGCCCATACTGACCGTGGCCGTGGCCATCTCGGTCGATCTGGGAAAAAAGAATTTCCGCTTCGCAAGGATCGCGGCGGGTCCCGTTGCGCTCACACCACTACGTTGCGTCGAGGCGGAGCGTCTGTTGTCAGGCAATTCAATCAATAATGACGTGATCGTCGAGGCGGCAGCAGCAGCGTCCCGTGCGACGAATCCCAGAACAAGCCTGATTCGCGGTACCAAGGAGTACCGGCAGACCATGGTGGCGATTCTGGTTGAGAGAGCACTTAAGTACGCACTTGAACGGTTGGAGGGATAAAATGGTTAAAGAGACGGTCAATTTTGCGGTAAATGGTAAGAGTGTGAGTCTGGAGGTTGATCCGGGCGACATGCTGATCGACGTGCTCCGCATGAGGCTTGGCCTGACGGGGACCAAGGCCGGCTGCCGGGAGGGGGAGTGCGGCGTCTGCTCCATCATCATGAACGGTGCATTAGTGACGGCCTGCATCATACCGATCAAAAAAGCGGAGGGCTCTACCATCCTGACGATAGAGGGTCTGGAAGCAAACGGGGAGTTCCACTCGGTTCAAAAGCACTTCATTGAAAATGGCGCTATCCAGTGCGGCTTCTGTACCCCGGCCATGGTGCTGGCAGGCAAGGCGTTACTTGACAGGAATTCGAGTCCGACAAGAGCAGAGATCCAGTTAGCCATATCGGGAATCCTTTGCAGATGTACGGGATATCAGAATATCATCAAAGCTATTGATTCCGCTTCAAAGTTGGAAAAACGAGGTAAAGTATGAACGAGGAGAGAAAAAAAGGAACAGGGGCAAAGACGGCGGAAGAGTTCTCGGTAGTTGGCAAGTCGAAGCCGAGAATCGACGCACGAGACAAGGTATCGGGAAAGCTCAAATACATCGGCGATATAGAATATCCTCAAATGATACATGGTGCGGTTCTGAGAAGCCCTCATCCCCATGCCCTCATCAGAAAGATCGACGTGTCAAGGGCGGAGACGCTACCCGGGGTTAAGGCTGTGGTGACCGCCAAAGACGTGCCGGGTCGAAATGGTTTTGGTGGTATTGTCCCCGACCAACCCGTGGTTTGCGGGGACAAGGTGAGGTTCGTCGGTGACGGTGTGGCCATGGTCGCAGCGGTGGACGAAAAGACCGCAATCCAAGCCCTCAAGTTGATACAGGTCGACTACGAGCTGCTGCCGGCTCTTTTCTCTCCCATCGAAGCATTGGCCAGCGGCGCTCAGAAAATCCATGACTCCGGGAATCTGATCATCACGTCCCGGGTCGAAAAAGGCGACGTGAAAGCGGCATTCGAGACTGCCGACGTGGTTCTTGAGCGGACTTACCGGGTTCCTTTTCTTGAACACGCCTACCTGGAACCAGATGTAACCATTGCAGTGCCATCGACAGACGGCACAATGACAATATACGGATCCATGCAGGCCCCCTTTACAGTCCGGAGAAATGTAGCCCCCGTTCTAGGCATCCCCGCCAACAGGGTGAGATGCGTAGTGACCCATCTGGGCGGAGGCTTTGGAGGCAAAGACGACTCGTCCATCGATACGGCAGTGAGAGCGGCGGTCCTGGCATGGAAGACGGGAAAGCCGATACGTCTGGAATATTCCCGCGAAGAGATCATGCTTTCCACGTGCAAACGCCATCCAATGACCCTCACATGCAAGATAGGGGCAAAGAGCGACGGCACATTCGTGGCCTTTGAGGGAACGATTTACGATGAGCAAGGCGCTTATGCTGGCCTCGGTGTGACTATTCCCCCGGCATGCGGTGTCCATGTCCATGCGTGTATCATGCTTGCCGGGCCTTATGAAATTGCGAACGTCAAAGTCGAAGGACACTTGGTCTACACCAACCATCCCTATGGAGGCGCAATGAGGGGATTCGGAGCGCCCCAGGCGAACTTTGCCCATGAATCCTTGGTGGACGAACTGGCCGATCTCCTCAACATAGACCCCTACGTGCTGAGGATGAAGAACTGTTTCAAGCTGGGTTCATACACGGCAACGGGGCAGATCCTGGATCAGAGCGTGGGTTTGCAGGAAACCATGGAGGAGACGGCGAAGGCCTTTGGGTGGGCGTCAAAAAGGAAATCGACTCCCGAACGCTGGAAGGCCGGGAGTGAAGGAAAAAGGGTCGGACACGGCATGGCCATCGGCTGGTATCGGACCAGCATCGGTTCAGCGAGCGACGGCTGCGGTGCCAACGTGCATCTCCTCGAGGACGGGTCAGTCATTATCTATCAAGGACTTGTGGAAATGGGACAGGGGGTGCACACTGGCATTGCCCAAATCGCCGCCGAGGCCCTCGGCGTGGCGCTTGAAGATGTCCGCGTGGTGGCGCCGGACACCGACAGTGCGCCGGAATCGGGGCCGACAGTGGGTTCCAGGTCCCTGACCCTCGGGGGGAACGCCATTCTACTTGCAATCAAACAGATCAAGGAACCCTTGATGCAATCCGCATCCGAATTGCTCGAGACGCCGGTGGAACGTCTGGTCGCCAAGGATCGTTTCATCTTTGACGGGGAAAAGCCCGAAGTCAGGCTAGAAATCAAAGAGGCGGCTCGTCGGTGTATGGCCATGGGCAGGAGGATGATGGGACAGGGGTGGTGGACTCCACCCCAGGCGACCCTAGATCCGAAAACCGGGCAGGGGAGTCCTTATTTTGTCTACACCTATGCCACCCAGATGGCTGAAGTCGAGGTCGACATGAGAACCGGTGAAGTGACGTTGAAGAAGATCGCTTCCGCATTCGACATCGGCAAGGCGATCAATCCCATGCTCCTGGAGGGGCAGATCTACGGAGGAATCGGCATGGGTGTCGGTTATGCGCTCATGGAAAAAGTTATTCTTGACAAGGGTGTGATCCAGAACTTGGGCTTCAGGGATTATCTCATTCCGACGTCCCTCGACGTACCCGAAATGACCACCGCCATTATTGAGCAGCATAACATTCACGGGCCATTCGGGGCGAAGGGGGTAGGCGAGATGCCGAACATTCCAACCCCAGCCGCGATCAACAACGCGATCGCCAACGCGATCGGAACGCGTCTCTATGAGTTGCCCATAGATTCCGAGACGGTCTGGAAAGCGATCCGAGGTTAAAAGACTTCCTCCCCACTACCGAGAGGGACATATCTTACATGGTGTTCCTGGTCATTTCTGCCAGGAACACGTTTTTTCCGATCCGAACTTTCGGCGGATGAGGGAAGAATATGGCCTCATGCCTATCCGTAAATAACATTGGTCCTTTTAACGAATAATTAAGCCTATTTTTTCTTTTTATCGACTTGAAATTTTTTCTGGCTTAACACCACTCCAAAACCATTAGAGGGGTGGCTCATGTATGCTGGAAAGACCGTATTCTCACAAGTCATGGACTATCTGCCGATGCATGAATTTTCTTAGCATAAATAGAAATGCAAGGGGGGCTTAATGCAAGGAGGGAGGAAACAGTTTTTCTATGGGTATGTTGTGGTCTTTGGCGCATGGCTTGCCATGTTTGTTTCTGCAGGAGCACAGTTTAGTTTCTGCATATTTCAGCCATATCTCTTAAAAGAATTTGGATGGTCCCGGGGTTCACTTTCTCTTGGTTTTACTTTAAACTTAATTATTGCACCAATATCAGGGTTATTTGGCGGGTATCTCGTGGATCGCATAGGACCACGGCTCACAGTGATTATCGGGGCTCTGATTGGTAGTCTTGGAATGGTTCTGCTAAGCACCATAAGCCAGATCTGGCATTTCATTGTTCTCTACGGCATCATTTTCCCTGCAGGGTACAGCCTCTCGTACATGATCGCGACGGTACCCACGGTGAGGAGATGGTTTATGAGAAAAGCAGCGCTCATGGTGGCAATTGCAATGACAGGTTCTGGTCTTGGCGTCGTGATCCTCACCCCAATTGCCCAGCACATCATCACAGCATCAACATGGCAGATTGGCTATATAGCCTTTAGCATATTACTTGCTATAGGAGGCATTGGGGGCGGTCTGCTCTTGCGAAAAGATCCTGAATCATGCGGAACATGCCCTGATGGAAAAGAACCTACGGATGAAGAAATCAGAGTACGGCCTGATTTCATAGTACGAGATGCAGACTGGCCAACAAATGAGGCTATTAAAACAAGTGCTTTTTGGCTCCTAGTAATTGTTCAGGGTGGATATTCAATGGCTGTGCTCGGATTTCTCGGGCATATGGTAACTTGGGTACATCTCGACCTGGGTGTTTCAATGAACAGTTCTGTGACCATCTTCAGCTTTGGTTTTGTGCTCTCTGCAGTACTGGGCCGTCTGTTTTCAGGAATGGTATCTGACTGGTACATGCAAAGATTCCGGTGGTCACGCAAGATCGTTCTTTATGTCAATGTGCTTGGGGTAACCTTGGGATGTTTCATGGCTGTGTATGTCTCTGGCATACTAAGCGTTATCGTTGTTGCCATACTCTTAGGTTTTTCCTATGGTGTAGGTCTTTCCATTTATCCTGTATATTTGGGAGATTTATTTGGTGTGATAAATCTGCCCGTACTCTTTGGGGTGATCGGTCTTTTTACCTCTTTCGCCGCTGCAATCGGGCCTGCGTTATATGGATTTAGCTATGACATTACTGGCAGTTATCATGCTGCTTTTATTATAAATGGAATCATCTGTCTTTGTACTGTGTTTGCCCTGTATTTCATACGCACGCCTCAAAAAAAATGAACCCCCCATGGGGGGAGTATGGGGACACCCGGGCGCCGTTTTACGGCTCACGGAAAATAACCGAACAATTCAGACGGGACGAACACATGGCCAACCGAAATCATGTTCAGCGGATGATGAGGGGAATGGGTTTGCAGGCCATCTATCAGAAGCCCTGCTTAAGCGAGCCGCATCCGGGGCACAAGATTTATCCTTGCCTGCTCAGGAACGTCGTCATTGATCGGAAGGATCAGGTTTAGGCTGCCGACATCACTTATATTCCTCTTGATAGAGGGTTCATGTATCTGGTGGTGATCATAGACTGGTGGAGCCGCTATGTCCTTGCCTGGAAGACATCCATAACGATGGATACGACATTTTGTCTGGAGGCGCTGGAAATGGGCCTTGAGTTCGGAAAACCGGAAATATTCAATAGCGACCAAGGGTCCAAGTTTACCAGCAATGCCTTCACCACAATGGTCAAGGATAACGTGATTGATATCATCATGGATTGCCGAGGACGATGTATGGACAACATATTTTCGAAGCGCTTGTGGCGATCCCTGAAATATGAGAATGTGTATCTCATGTATCATGAGACAATATCTGAGGGAAGAGAGGGAATCAATTCCTATTTCGGTTTCTACAACGACCTCACCAGGCGCTGCAATATCGAACGCCGGCAGAAGTCTATTTTTTTAAGAGCGAGATGAGGGACTGAATGGTTTCTGACCGGGTTACCCACAGCCAAGTTTTCCCCGCCCGCCATGCTCCGCGAAAGGGCCGCGGGCGGGCGAACTTGGCTATGGATAACCCTCCACTCACGAGGAAGGGGCACATAAATAAAAATAAAAAACCGCCCCAAAGTGTAACTTAACTTTTCGAAAAACTATCTTGACAACTGGGTCCACCTTAATTTATTGTCCGGACATACACGGGGCTGGAAAAGAACTTTACCGTCCAGAATTTTTGGGCTCGTAGTCACTTCGTATCCACAGTCGGAACAGATGAGGAAACCATCCGAGAATATATCAGGCGATAGGAGAAAGAAGACCGTCGCCTCGGTCAACTCTATCAACTGAGCATGTTTGGAGAAGAACCAACCTCAGGTGGTCAATAAACAAACCGCTTTGCGCAGTTCACAAATTCATACCTCCGGCTCTGTCGGAGGTCAGGTGGTTCGAATTCCCTATCACACTTCCTTCCCCATATGCGGAGAGGGGGGAAAGGGAAGGGACCGGAGGGCAATCGGAATGGAAAACGTACAAGGAGCAGATCTCGTATTAATCAATGGCAAAATAATCACCATGCAAAAAAGCAATAAGATTACCGAAGCAGTTGCGGTAAAGGGTGATAAAATTGTTGCTGTCGGAAGTACTCATCAGATAAAAGACTGGATTGGTCCAGGAACAGTTGTTCTGGATATCAAGGGAAAAGCCGTTGTCCCGGGTTTCATAGAAAGCCACTGCCATCCATCCATAGGAGGACCTGGATTAGTCTTTGAACTGATCGTACAGGATGCAAAATCTATTGATGACATCATTGAGATGATCAGTAAAAGGGTTCAGGGGATGCCGAAAGGGAGATGGATCATTGCAAGAAGATACGATGATCAACGATTGAAAGAAAGAAGGCACCCCACAAAATGGGATCTGGACAGGGCCTCTACCGACCACCCTATCTTTCTTAGACGTGCAGACTATGGGTTGTCTGTCGCAAACAGCCTGGCTTTAAAATTGGCGGGAGTCACCGACCAAACTCCAGATCCAAAAGGGGGGAAATTTGATCGGGATCCGCAATCGGGTCAGTTAAACGGGGTGATGCGGCTTGAGGCACAAACCATTGTTAAAAAAATGATGCCTTCCTATAGCATACAGGAGATCAAAGAGGGGATTCTCGAGGCATGCCGAGAGTTTGCCCGGTTCGGCATCACCTCCTTTACGGATACTATTGTAACCCATGGCAGTCTGGTTGCTTATCAGGAGCTGGTTGAAGAAGGCGCATTGTTCCTGCGGGCGGGGGTTTTGATCCCGTGGCTTCCGATGCTGGAGCATCCTGGGTATGGTACTGAATTAAAAACGCTTGGGATCAGGACGGGATTTGGAAATGAACGACTGAGAATCATCGGAGCAAAGTTCTCCGCCGATGGGAATATGAGCACCTGGACTTCTGCCTTATATGAGCCCTATTCCAATGAACCCGGAAATTACGGCATCATAAAGGGATCTAAAGAAGAACTGACAGCAGGCATTGTTGAGGCCCATATCGCGGGACTACGGCCATGCGTCCACGCGATTGGAGACCGGGCCATTGATATGGTTCTGGACGCCTTCGAAGCCGCATCAAAGATCAAACCCGTGGAGGATGCCCGTTTTCGCATCGAGAAATGCACGATCCCCACTCCAGAGGCAATAGAACGAATTAAACATCTGGGCGTCATCCCCTCTTCATTAACGGGTTTCCTATACGAACTTGGCCCCACCCATTTATTGGCCATCGGCCAGGAACGAATAAAGCGTTATTTCCCTCATAAAACATACTTGGAAAAGGGTATTCTTTCTACATCAGGCTCGGACTGGTCAGTCACCTCCGCAAATGTTGCTCAACAAATCTATGGGATCGTGACAAGAAAAACACACTCCGGCGAAATTTTGGGAGGGGAGCAGGCCATTTCCGTCATGGAAGCTTTGAGTTTGTATACAATGAATGCAGCCTACTCCTCTTTCGAGGAGAGCATTAAGGGCTCGATCGAAACGGGCAAGTTGGCTGATATGGCCGTATTAGACCGTGATATCCTCACCATACCAGAAGAGCAACTCAAAGATTTTAAAGTCGAAACCACGGTCGTAGGTGGAAAAATTGTTTATCAGAAGGAGAAAGGTTAAGGGATTCCATTTCGTAAAAATAAAAGGAGGAGAAAAGAATGAAAAAGCTTTTTCTATTCGTGGGTATCTTTATTTTGACAGGCTTCCTCTGTATGGCCTCCAACGTTCAGGCTGAGCAGCAGGTTACCGTTGCGGACTATGGTGGAGCCTGGGGTGACGTCCTCCGAAAAGTCTTTTATGAACCTTTCACAAAAGAGACGGGTATTAAAGTCTATCAGCAAACCCCTCCACTGATGTCAAAACTTAAGGCCATGGTAGAGACCGGCAATGTGGAATGGGACCTCTATGAAGGCGGGGACTCTGAAAGGATTCCTATGGAACAACAGGGGTTTTTGGAAAAATACGATTATTCATATATAGATAAAGAGACATTATCTGGATTTGAGGAATACCAAAAGAAGCCTTATGGAATCTATTTTATGGGATATTCAACAGCCATTGCTTACTCCAAGGATGCCTTCCCGAAAGGGGGTCCGAAGACGTGGGCGGATGTTTGGGATGTAAAAAGGTTTCCGGGTATGAGATGCCTTCATTCAGGTGGAGGAGGATGGGGAATGATCGAAGAGGCCATGTTGATTGAAGGACGTCCCTTAAATAAACTTTATCCCCTCTCTAGGTCCGATTGGGAAAGGGCTTTTAAGAAATTTGAAGAAATCAATCCCTATGTTCTGAAATGGTGGAGAGCGGGCGAAGAACCCGGCCGTATGCTTAGGGACAAAGAAGTAACGGTTGTCAATTCATACAGTGGCCGCATTGACAATCTCATTGCCCAGGGAGCGAATCTCGCGATCGAATATAATCAGGGAAACCTTATCTTTGAGATGTTCCTAATTCCAAAAGGGACCAAAAATTATGATGCAGCAATGAAACTGATCGCCTTTATTCTGCGCGCCGATCGGCAGGCAGCCATGAGCAACATGTATCCCAATGGTGCAACCAACAAGCATGCTTATAAACATCTCTCTCCTCAAAAGGCTAAGGGATTACCCACATCGCCGGAAAACATGAAGATTCAATTTGTACGGGATAACGATTACTGGGGGGCTATCGACGCCAAAACAGGTAAATCAAACCAGGAACTTTCAAAAGAGATGTGGGCAGAATGGGCCCTCAAGCAGAAATAGGAATGTGAAATTAAGCGAGACTGGAAATCGAATAAAGTCAAGCATGAGGTATCTGAAAAGATAGTTTTCTCAGATACCTCATTTTGATATAAGATTTTCAACGTCGTCACACGGTGCCGATTGTCAATAAATAAATTCTCCTGAGTAATCCCCCGGCTCTGCCGGGGGATTATGGAGTTTGACAATTCCGGGAATATAAGAAAGCCTCCCGACTGTGAACCGCTCAAAGACAGGACGGGAGGCAATTTTTGGAAGATGTAAAGAACCACTTTGTGGTGGTCAATAAAAACCGCTTTGAGCCGTTCACAAGTTCATACCTCCGGCTTTGCCGGACGTCAGGAGATTGCGGAACGTATCGTCAGCGATTACGCCTGCAGGTGGAGGGTGGAGAATGTCATCTCCGAGGCGGTCAAGTTTTTCAATCTCAATGCACTGTCTCCCCCCATTCTGGTGAAGGTGAACTTCGACGTCCTGATGACCATGATCGCCGAGACCCTCTACAGCATGTTGGCCCAGAAGCTCCGAGGATTTGAACAGTGTGACGCCCAGAAGATCTATCGCCATTTTATCCGGAGTAATACCGACGTGGCTATCACATCCGGCGAGGTATAGGTGACTTACCCCCTCAAGGCGCATAACCCGATCCTCAGAGACGTTCCTTGTCAGCGAATGACTCAGACCATCTCCTGGCTCGGCGGCGTCAAAATAAACATGAAGTTCCCAATGACGGAGGCATCAAAATCCTATCCCCAAAGGACGGTTATAGCGCCGCAAAAGTCTGTGTTAATCCATAGTGGCTATCTCGGATGATTTCTTTAGGAGGCAAATTTTGACTATTGAAAGGCACGGAGCGAAAATAGATATTTCCAATCTGGTAAAGAAATTTAATAAAGTCCTTGCCGTTGACCATGTTTCATTACACATCGAGCCCGGAGAATTTGTAACCCTTTTGGGGCCCAGCGGTTCAGGAAAGTCAACCATATTGAAAATTGTTGCAGGATTTGAGAGACCGACGGAAGGCGAGGTCTATATCAATGATGAACCCATGGTGAATAAGCCTTCTTACTCAAGGAATATTGGAATGGTATTTCAAAATTATGTCCTTTTCCCTCATATGACCGTTTTTGAAAATATCTCCTTTCCTCTTCGAATGCGTAAAATGAACAAAATGGAGATGAAAGAGAGGGTGACGATGGCACTTGAATTAGTCAAATTGCCGGGTTTAGAAAATCGTTATCCCAAGCAACTGAGTGGTGGCCAGCAACAACGCATTGCACTTGCCAGGTGTTTGGTTTTTGACCCTTCCGTTATACTGATGGATGAGCCCTTGGGGGCACTGGACAAAAATTTGCGTGAACACATGCAACTCGAATTAAAGAGGATCAGCAAAAAGCTCAAAATGACTGTTGTCTATGTCACCCATGACCAAAGTGAGGCTCTTAATATGTCGGACATGATTGTGGTCCTAAAGGAGGGGCGAATAAAACAGCTTGGCTCACCAATGGATCTTTATGAAAATCCTGAAAATTCCTTTGTGGCGGACTTTATAGGTGAGTCCAATTTTATAAAAGGCACAATCACATCTTGCTGTGGTGAGATTTCTGTATTCAAGACCGATTTTAATCAAGAACTTAAGGCCCCTCAAAACCATCGATATCCGGAGAAAATGGAGGTGATGATGGCTATTCACCCGGAAAAGATTAAAATCATTGGGGCCAAAGATGAAAACCTGAATATCATCAAAGGCAGGATAACCGAAGTCATCTATCTTGGTGCAATTACAAAATATTACATCGTCATAGAAAATGGTCAAACGATATTCATCACGCATATTAACCGATCGGATACCCCGCTCCACCCTGTAAACGATGATGTCATGATTGGATGGTCCGTAAACGATTGTAAACTGACATGTTAGAATGGTGAAGGAAAAAGAAGGAGATATATCGTTGAAATCATCAAGGAATACGATAAAGATTTTTTCCATGGGTAACGCCGGATGGCTATGGCTGCTTATGCCAGCGATCATTTTCCTTTCTTTCATGTACCTTTACCCCATGACGAAAATAATCCGTTTAGCTTTTTTCGATCCAGGATTCACCCTGAAGCATTTCGTTGCTATCTTTAAGAATCCTTCCAACGCAAAAGTCATGTGGCTGACTTTTAAAATGGGATTTGGGGTGACTTTTTCGTGCCTCATTCTGGGTTACCTAATCGCCTACCTCCTGGACAGGGTATCGCAAGGAGCAGCAAACCTGCTAATTCTCTTTGTTGTTATCCCGCTTTGGACAAGCATTTTAGTGAGAACTTATGCCTGGATGGTTCTTTTAGGAAGAAAAGGCATTCTTAATCAAATATTGATAGCTATCGGGATGATCGATCAACCGATCAAGTTGATGCATAATACCTTTGGGGTTTATTTGGGAATGGTCCAGATCCTTTTACCTTTTATGATTTTACCGCTTTATAGCGTCATGAAAGGAATTGACAAGGAACTCCTCACGGCCGCCGGCAACTTGGGCGCGAATCCCCTCCAATCCTTTCTGAAAATCTATCTCCCATTAAGCCTACCCGGTGTTGTATCAGGGTTTGTTCTTGTCCTTATCATGTCCTTGGGTTTTTTCATCACGCCAGCCCTCCTCGGTGGGTTGGGAGATATCATGATCTCCATGTTTATTGAGAGTCATGTCAATGAATTTTTGAATTGGGGGATGGCATCCGCCTTGAGCATCCTCCTTTTGGTTGCCACCGGTTTCGCCTTTGTGATATTTACACAAGTGGCCAAATGGTTAAACATTCGAATAGAAGGGGAAGGAATTTTTTAGGATTTGGAGGACCACCGTGCTTGAATCCCGTAAATCGAATACCGTTTTATATTTGATCGGTGCGTTGATTTTTGCATATATTATTATCCCAATTTTCATCATCATTCCCATCTCTTTCAGCTCATCCTCCTACCTCCAATTCCCCCCGGACAGCTTTTCACTGCGTTGGTATAAAAATTACTTCACAAAAGAGGTCTGGATGGCAGCCACATGGGCGAGTCTACGGGTGGCAGCCCTAACGAGCCTATTCTCGACCCTGTTAGCCATTCCCACCTCCATCGGTCTGGTGAGGTATAAATTTCCAGGAAAGAAGATTCTAATGGGACTCATTGTGTCGCCCCTTGTTGTCCCCACCATAATTGTAGCAATCGGGCTCTATTTTTTCTATGCTGATCTTAAAATGATAGGATCCATCCCGGGTCTCGTTCTTGCTCATAGCCTTGTCGCCTTTCCTGTCGTAGTTGTTGTCCTGACAGCCTCTCTCAAAGGGTTGGATGTAAATCTTGAATACGCTGCCATGAATCTCGGCGCAAATCCCGTCAGAACATTCAAAGAGGTTACCCTTCCTCTTATCAGACCGGCCATTTTATCTGGATCTTTGTTCGCCTTCATCATGTCTTTCGATGAATTGATCATCACCATGTTTATTTGTGGACGGATGATTACGTTGCCCAAAAGAATGTGGGATAGTGTGAGGGAAGAAATAGATCCCACCATTGCCGCTGTTTCCACGATGCTCATCTTTCTATCATTGATACTGTTGTTAATCATTGAACTCTACAGAAAAAGGTCAGAAGCAGCCAGACAATGACACTGAGGAATATTATTCCTGTACGGAGACCTATGCGAAACCGGCAAAGAGACTGAACAAAATTGCTTTGGGAGATTTTCAAAAGAAGACGATTCTTGCCAACAACGGGGTAGAGGCAATTGGGAATGGCATCAACTCGTGAGGTTGTTGAGAAACATATTGAGCATCATAGAAGTATAAAGCAAGGGCCTGCGCAGCTTGATCTTCAGCTGCGCTAAACATGCCCTGCGGCTTGCCGCGGGGACTTTAAAGCGAAAAGGAGACGAATTATGCAACCAGCTAACCTTGTGGATCTGATGTTGATCAATGGAAAGATCATTACCATGGCGGAAGATGGCAGAATTGCAGAAGCAGTCGCTATCAAAGGCGACAAAATCATAGCGATCGGTTCCACAACTCAAATAATGGAATGCATAGGGCCTGATACAAAATTAATCGACCTTCAAGGGAGAACGGTTACTCCTGGCTTTGTGGAAAGCCACTGCCACACGAGCACCGCAGGGGTAAAATTGGTTTTCGAGGTCATTGTCAAAGGAGCTCAATCAATAGATGAAATCATCGAAATGATGAAGGGAAAAGCGAAGAAATGGCCTTCTGGGAAATGGATCATCGGCAGTAATTATGATGATCGGCACCTGGCCGAAAAAAGACATCCCACCCGGTGGGACCTCGATAAGGTATCTAACCACCATCCTATCTTCTTGCGACGCTTGGACGGCCATTTGGCCGTTGTAAATAGTGAAGCTTTAAAGCTGGCCAATATTACGAAAAATACACCTGATCCAGATGGCGGGAAAATTGATCGAGTCGATGGAACCGGGGAACCCAACGGATTATTAAGAGAACTGGCTCAGGATTTAGTGTTGAAGTACATACCGCTATACTCCGTTCAAGAAATTAAACAAGGGATTCAAGAGGCTTGTCAAAAGCTGGCAAGCTGGGGAATCACATCCTTCACCGACACCATTGTAGATCATGACAGTCTGGTCGCCTACCAGGAATTACTTTTCGAAAACAGATTGCCCCTGAGAGCGGGGATTGTGATCCCATGGTTTCCCCTTCTGGGACACCCAGGATACGCCAAAGAATTGAAAACACTTGGGTTACGAGCAGGTTACGGAAGTAATCGATTGAGAATCGTTGGCACAAAGTTTATGGCTGATGGGAGCATGAGCGGGTGGACGGCGGCGCTTCACCGCCCCTACTCGAACGAACCAGACAACTGCGGGCTCATCGTCATTCCATTAGATCAATTAACAAAGGGCATTGTTGAAGCCCATAAACAAGGATTAAGGCCGTGTATTCACGCTATCGGAGATAAAGCGATCGATGTCGTCTTAGACGTGATCGAAGAAGCTTTGAAGGAAAGACCAGCATCGGACCATAGAATCCGGATTGAACACTGCTCCCTGCCGACTGAAGAAGCCTTAAAACGGATCAAACGACTCGGGGTGATCCCTTCCTCCGCAGTGGGGTTTTTATATGAACTGGGGTCGGCCCACCTGATGGGACTTGGACCAGAACGAATCAGGCGTTATTTACCCCACAGGACCTATCTTGAGATGGGTATTTTATCCGTAGGCCACTCAGATTGGCTTGTCACCTCAGCGGAGATACTTCAGCAAGTTCACGGGGCAGTAAACCGAAAATCCTATTTGGGTGAATCCATAGGAGCTGAACAAGCCATTTCTACCTTGGATGCCCTGCGGTTATATACGATTAACGCTGCCTATGCTTCCTTTGAAGAAAACATAAAAGGCTCGATAGAGCCGGGTAAACTGGCAGACATGGCAGTGTTAGACAGAGATGTTCTGACGATCCCCAAAGAGGAAATAAAGAATGTGAAAGTTGATACTACTATTGTAGGTGGAGCGATCGTCTATCAAAGGACACCTAAAAGTGGCGAATGAATCTCGATTCCTTTTGAATAACTGCTCAATTGCCAGCTTATTTAGACAGCAGTGAGGGGTTCTCCCCTTTTGCCGACGCCGTCGCCTGTAAGAGGGCGGGTCCCATTCCCGGAGAGCTTGATGGCCCGCAGAGGGAAGAAGGGTCATCCTCTCCGGGCCATCCATCATCCAGCCGACTAAGCCGGCCGTTCGAGCCCCTTGACGACCTGCGACCGTATCAGCCTCGGCAGAAGCATGTGATGGTGCGGACAGATCGACCGCGGGTTCCGGTAAACGCCGCTCACAAAGTCCCTCACCATGTCCTGCAACATTACCCACTCTTCCGATAATCCGAAATCCATTTTCTTTTCATACTGATAGCGGATCTCTCACATCCGGGAGAGAGGCGCTTTTTGAAAATCACATATAGCGCCGCGGAACGCTGATGGTGGCGATGTCGCACTTTGCGATGGTCTCGGGGGTCAGCTCCTGCCCGATACCGGGGCGGTCGGGGATCTCATAATACCCGTTTTCCGGCTGATAATCGTAGAGGCAGGTGGCGCGGCTGTCGGGGTTAAGGGCGCGCTGATGATGCTCGTGGATGATGAAATTGGGGATCACCGCCTCAATCTGCAGGGCTGCCGCCTTGGAGATGGGACTGCCGCAGACGTGGATCTGCACCGCGCAGTCGTAGGTATGGGCCATGTCGCATATCTTCTTGGCCTCGGTGAACCCGCCGCACAGGCAGAGGTCGGGCTGGATAACCTGAAGGGAGCGGTTCTCCAAAAATTCCCGGAATCCGTAGCGGGTGTAGATGCGCTCGCCTGAGGCGATGGGAATCTTGACATTGCGGCGCACCTCCAGCATGTTGCCGGGATTGAGGGGGTGTACGGGCTCCTCATAGTAAAAGATCCGCAACTCTTCCAGTGCCTGACCGATCTGGATGGCGGCGGTGGTATCGGTGTTGGAGTGCATCTCGATGATGATGTCCAGATCGTCGCCCCCCGCCTCGCGCATGGCGCGTACCCGGTCATAGACCGTCTGAACCACCTTGTGCTCCAGCGGGCCGGTGATCTTCCAGTCCCCCTTGCCGTCGGGACGATTGCTGAAGATGATGGGGTCCACCTTGATACAGTTATAGCCCTCTTCCATCACCCGGCGGGTCACTTCGGCGTATTCATCGGGAGTGATGAGCATCTGCTTGCTGAGCTTGGCGCCCCAGTTAAACTGGAGCTGGCTGGCGTAGGTGCGGAGCGTGTCGTTGGTCTTCCCGCCCAGCAACTGATAGACGGGCACACCCAGTGCCTTGCCCTTGATGTCCCACAGGGCAATGTCGATGGCACTGATGCCGGCATTGACGACGGTGCCGCCGCCCATGCCCCAGAAAGTTTTGCGGAAGAGGTTCTCCCAGATCTTTTCGATCTTCATGGGGTCCTCGCCGATAATGACCTCCGCAAAGTCCTGCACCATGCCGAAGCCGGCGCGCCAGCCTTTACCGTAGGCCAGACCCGCTTCGCCAAAGCCGCTGATCCCTTCGTCCGTGTTCACCCTGACGATAATGGGGCTCCAGTCGCCGCGCTGGGAACCGGCGTTCCCGCTCGGGACACGCATGACGTCAACACTTATGATCTTCATTCCTCGGTCTCCTCCTTTTAAGCACACGATGGCGGATCGTTCACGGGTTATTCTTGACCTCAGCCTGCTTTTCCCTCTTGGATTGTGATTGCAAAATCCGGACAGGCATAAAGGCATTTCAGACACCCCACGCAACGGTCCGAACTCGTGACGACGGCCGGTTTGTAGCCGCTCGCGTTGAAACTGTCGGAGGTTGCGAAGATGCCCATCTGGCACATCTCCCGGCAATAACCGCATTCCTTGCAGATCACCGGGTTGACCTCCACCGTGTACTGGCGGATGTCGCACGCCAGGCATCGCTGCGCCTCGGCGACGGCGGTCTCTTGGTCGTACCCCGATTCGACGAGATCGAACCCCTTGAGTCTGCTCTTCCGGTTAAGCTTTTCCGGTGTGGGGCGTCTGGTCCCCATCGGCTTTTCTTCCGGCAAGGTCCCGCTTCCATCCTGCAACATCTCCCGATCGATCTTCCCCTCGCCGCCGAGATAACGGTCTATGGAGGCGCACGCCGAACGGCCCTGGGCAATCGCATCAATGATGGTCTTCGGTCCGGTGACCGCATCTCCCGCGGCAAAGATCCCCCGGATCGGCGTCGCCGATTCGGGATCGACCTTCGCGGTGCCGTTTTGATTCTCTTCCAGTTTCAACGTCCCCACGTCGGCCGTTTGACCGACGGCCATGATGACGGTGTTGCAGGTCAGCGGGAACTCACTCCCTTCGATGGGCACCGGCCTCGGTCTTCCGCTGCCGTCCAGGGGGCCGGGCGCCATCCGGATACAGACGACCTTTCCCTTCAGAATCCGGATGGGCGCCGCCATGAACTCCATTCGGACCCCTTCCTCTTCGGCCTCCGCCACTTCGTCCGGCGATGCCGGCATGTCCTCGCGGTTTCTGCGGTAGAGCAAGATCACCTTCGCCCCCATGCGGACGCTTGCGCGCGCCGCATCGACGGCCGAATTGCCGCCGCCGACCACGACGACCTTCTTTCCGATTTCCGCCATCGCACCCGTGTTGACATCCTTGAGAAAGGCGAGGCCATCCATGACCGGGGAAGAATCCTCTCCCGCGATCCCCATTTTCACCGGTTTCCAGGCGCCGGATGCGACCAGAACGGCGTCGTAACCCTTCATCCTCAATTCCGGGGCGGACAGGACGGGCGAGGAGGTTACGATTTCAACGCCGCGCCCCCGGATCGCGGCGATCTCGCGATCGACCACATCATTGGGCAGACGATATTCCGGGATTCCATAACGGAGCATCCCCCCCGCCTTGGGCAGCGCCTCGAAAACGGTCACGGCGTGTCCCATCCCGGCCAGGTAATAGGCCGCCGTCAGACCGCAGGGGCCGGAACCGATCACGGCCACCTTCCTGCCGCTGGGTTTCGCTTTCCTTTCATACGCAAGGACCCCCAGGCTTTTCTCATCCGCCGCCCGTTTCAGCATCCGGATGGCGATGGCTTCATCATACTGGATGCGCGCACATTTCGATTCGCAGGGGTGAACGCATGCGTGGCCGCATACGGCGGGGAAAGGGATCTTCTCGCGGATCACGGCCAACGCCCTGTCGAAATCCCCGTTCCGGATATGCCGGATATACCGGGGAACGTCGATCCCCGCGGGACAGGCCTCTCTGCAGGGGGCAACCATTTTTTTCAAGTCGCTTGTGGCTCCCATTGCAACTCCTTTCCGACCGATATCATCCGTTTCCAGGCCGCTGCCACCTGATGAGCTCCCTCCACTGTTCAGGAAGGGTCGCTGCCGGACCAGCAGCCTGGAAAAGGAGTCTTTTGTTTATTGGACCGCGAGCGCGATGCCAGCCTCCAGGGCTTCGAGGTTCAGCGCCAGGGTTTTCCCGGAAAAACGCTTCCCGATGACCGCGGCAAGGCTCTCCGTCCCCACCATCCCCTGCATCTTGGCCATGCATCCCAGGGCGATGATGTTCGCCATCCCGACATGACCGATCCGGCTTGCCATATCGGTGAAGGGGTGACCGTAAAGATGTTCTCCCCGTCGCGCCTTCAGAAGGGTGGTGTCATAAAAAATCTCCGCCCCCGAGCCGGCGAGAGACTGGAACTTCTCCATTGCCTCCTCCGTCAGGGCGAGCACGACGTCCGCATGCTGGACCTGCTGGAAGATGATCTCCTCCCGGTCGATGATCACCTCGGCCATCGAAAAACCGCCCCGCGTGGCAATGCCGTAGGAAACGGTCTGAATGACATTTTTCCCCTCGATGATGGCCGCCTCCGCCAGCATGATGCCGGAGACCACCAGACCCTGCCCCCCGGAACCGGCCATGATCACCTCATGTCTCTCCTTTTTCATATCCCTCCGCACCTTCCTTTAGGAGCCTTTTTGGGCGATCGACCGAATCTGATCGTACCGCTGATTGAAATCCGGATCATCCCGGTCCACCAGTTTTCCGACGGCGAAATAGCCCTCCTTTTCGGGCGTCTTCCGGCGGTTGAACTCCTCGACGGGAAGCCCTTTGTCCCTGAGCCAATGGAGCATGTCGGCCGCTGTTTTCATATCGTTGTGGCGACCGTAATTCGTCGGACAGGGGCTGTAAACTTCCACCACGGAGAACCCCTTCTTGCCCAGGGCTTCCTTGATGTTGGTCTTCATCTCCCAGACGTGATAAGGCGTCGCCCGGGCCACGTAATTCGCCCCTGCGACCTCCGCGAGCGCGCAGATATTGATTCCTCTCTCGGGGTTTCCGTAAACGCTGGTCTGGGTGAACATGCCGCCCGGGGTTGTCCCGGAAAACTGGCCTCCCGTCATTCCGAAATTGAAGTTGTTGATGATGATGGCGGTGAGGTCCATGTTTCTTCTGGCCGCATGCAGGAAGTGATTTCCGCCGATGGTGACGCTGTCGCCGTCTCCCATCAGGACCACCACGTGCAACCGGGGATTGAAGGCCTTGATTCCCGTGGCATACGCCAGCGCGCGACCGTGCGTCGTATGCAGGGCATTGGTCACCAGGTAGTCGTCCGCCTTCCCCGTGCAACCGATCCCCGTTACAACCACGGTATCTTCGCGTTCATACCCCAGTTCCTCGAAGGATCTCAATAATGCGCCCAGCATCACGCCCACGCCGCATCCGGGACACCACATGTGCGGCAGGACCCCGTTTTTCAGATATTTCATGCCTGTTGCGTGTGACATAGTAACCCCCTATTCTATGGCAGGTTGATCGTTTATCCGATGACCTTCAGGATATCCTGCGGCGTGATGATCTGGCCGTGGAAGCTGTTGACCTTCCGGAGATCCGCCCCGGATCCCAGGACCTTCCGGACCTCGCCGGCGATCTGACCGCTGTAATTCATCTCCGTTACGACAACCGTTTTGGCCCTCTGACCGAGCAGTGCCACTTCCTTGTCGGCGAAGGGCCAGA
>JAPLJW010000207.1 GCA_026388365.1 Deltaproteobacteria bacterium
TCACCCCCGAGCACAAGGTCAAACAGTTCGAAGAGACGGGAGATATCGACTTCGCCTATGAGATCCCGGGGCTTGCCCGTTACCGCGCCAACTTTTTCCAGCAGCAGTTCGGCTGTG
This sequence comes from Deltaproteobacteria bacterium, assembly GCA_026388365.1. The sequence goes on from JAPLJW010000207.1 coordinate 118, forward strand.
CGGCGGTCTTCAGGGAGATCCCGAGCACGATCGTCTCCTGCCAGGATCTGGGTCTGCCCCCGGTCATCTCCAAACTGGCTTCTCTTCCGCGGGGATTGGTCCTCGTGACCGGACCGACGGGAAGCGGCAAGTCGACGACGCTCGCGGCAATCATCGACGAGGCCAATCGGACCCGCAAGGACCACATCGTCACGATCGAGGATCCGGTCGAGTTTGTCCACCAGAGCAAGAGCTGCATCGTGAACCACCGGGAGGTCGGACGGCACACGAAGTCCTTTACGGCGGCTCTGCGCGGCGCTTTGCGCGAAGACCCGGACATCATCCTGGTCGGGGAACTCCGCGACCTGGAGACGATCTCTCTGGCGGTCGAGGCGGCCTCCACGGGCCATCTCGTCTTCGGCACCCTCCACACGACGAGCGCCCCCAAGACCGTCGACCGGATCATCGAGGTTTTTCCCGCGAGCGAGCAGATGCAGATCCGTTCGACGCTCGCCGACGGGATCCGGGCGGTCATCGCCCAAGTCCTCTTCAAGCGGGTGGATAAAAAGGGGCGATGCGCCGCCCTGGAGATCCTCATTGCGAACTCGGCGGTGCGGAACCTGATCCGCGAATCCAAGACTTTCCAGATTCCTTCCATGATCCAGACGGGAAAGAAATACGGCATGCAACTCCTGGACGACGCAATTCTCGAACTCCTGAACAAGGGGTGGATTAGCGGCGATGAGGCATACATGAAGGCGAACGAAAAGCAGCGGTTCAGGCCGTTCCTGAAGAATCCGCCGACAGACTTCACCGAGGCTTAGGCGACCGGCGTAAGGCCTATTGGGGGGAGGCAGACCATGAGAAAACAGGAGATCGATTATATCCTAGGCAAGATGCTCGATGCGCACGAAAACGTGTCGGACCTGAACATCACGGTGGGGAAATCCTTTCAGGTGGAGAGTTCGGGCCAGCTCACCGGCGTGGAACTGGACCCGCCCTTCCTGAAACTGACCCCCTTCCAGACGGAGATCTTCGCGCTCAACCTGATCAATCAGGACCGGCGGCTGACGGAGATTCTCCTGGCCCAGGGATCGTGCGATTCCTCGTACGAACTGCCGGGCAAGGCCCGCTTCCGCGTGAACATCTTCTCCCAGCGGGGAAACTACTCCATTATCCTGCGAAAACTGGAAACCCGGATCCCGACCTTCCAGGACATGAACCTTCCCGAGGCCTTCCACAAGATGGCCGAGGAGAAAAACGGGATCATCTTCGTGACCGGTGCGACGGGGAGCGGCAAGACGACGTCGCTCGCTGCGCTCCTCAATGATATCAATGAAAAGAAGTCGGTCCACATCGTCACCCTCGAGGATCCGGTCGAGTATTCCCATCCGCACAAGAACTCCACTTTCAACCAGCGGGAGATGGGAAACGATTTCGACACCTTTGCGAGTGGTCTGCGCGCTGCGCTCCGCCAGGCGCCGAAGGTGATCCTCGTCGGCGAGATGCGCGACCGGGAGACGGTCGAGATCGGCATTTCCGCCGCGGAGACGGGCCATCTGGTCCTCAGCACCCTCCATACGGTCGATGCGGGGCAGACGGTCAACCGCGTCCTCGGCATGTTTTCAACCGAAGAGGAGACCCAAGTCCGGATCCGGCTCGCCGATACGGTCCGCTGGATCGTTTGCCAGCGCCTCCTTCCCAAGGAAGGGGGCGGGCGCGTCGCGGCCTTCGAGATTATGGGGTCGAACCTCCGGGTGAAGGACACAATCCTTCACGGCGAATCGGAGGGGAAAACCTTCTACGAGATCATCCAGGCAGGGAAGGCCTTTGGAATGATCACCTTCGACGACTATATCATCGAGCTTTTCAGCCAGGGGAAGATCAGCGAGGAGACCGCGAAGGCTTACGCGTCCAACAAGGGAGTCGTCGGCCGCGGCATCGACAGCGTCAAGAGCTCCAAGGGACAGGCCACGACGGATCTCGGCAAACTTGAGGTGGACAAGGATTACGGGAAACCGGCGAGAAAATTCTAACGGCTCCGCAAACGTAATTCTAAGGAGAGGGGACAGATCATGGAAGAGCAGAAGGCCCTTTTGAATGAGGTGGCGTCGGAAGGTTATGACGCCGCGGACAGGCCGTTCGACTTCGTGGGAGAGGGCGGGGAGACCGCGCTGGTCTGCGAACCCGATCCGGCCGTCCGGGAGAAGATCGGCGGAGGCCTCAAGGATCTGGGCTACCAGATCACGGCGCCGATTTCGGCCAAGGACGCCCTCAAGGCGATGCGGTTTCACGTCTTCGATGTCGTGGTCGCAAACGAACTTTTCGATACGGCAAATCCGGAGGCGAATGACGTCCTCCGGTATCTGGAAAACCTGAACATGGCGACGCGGAGGCGGACCTTTGTGGCCCTGGTCAGTGAACAATACCGGACGATGGACAATATGGCCGCCTTCAACCGGAGCGTCAATATTGTCATCAACCTCAAGAGCATCGAGGACGTGGGAAAAATCGTCAAACAGGGGGTGGCCGACAGCAAGGTATTCTATCACATCTTTCAGGAAACGTTGCAGAAGACGGGGAAGGCCTGAGATATCCTTTAGCGGCCTGTTGAAAAAGTCGCTGATCCAGGCTGTTCAAAAACGTCTGGATGCAAGGCTCCCGGAATCCTGAGCCGCGAGCCGTCCTGTTTGGTACGTTGAACGGCGAAGGATGAGGGAAACGCCGCAGACGGGCGTTTTTCAACAGCCTGTTAGCGGCCGGCAGGGGTGGGTTTCAGTTCCTCCGCCCGGCGGAGGGAGGCCGCGGCGAGGTCGTTCTGACCCTGGGCGGCATAGGAAGCGGCCAGGCGCAGGAGATAGAGGGGGTTTCCCGGTTCGGAGGCGACGGCTTTGGCGAAGACCTCCGCCGCGTGTGGATGGAGGCCTTTTCCTGTCAGGAGGTTGCCCAGACGCTGCCAGCAGTTCCCCGCGGCCGCAGGCTGAAGATCCACGGCCCGTTCGTAGGCATCTGCGGCGGCAGCCGGTTCTCCCAGGTGGACCAGGCAATCGCCGAGACCCATCCAGAAAAAGGGCTCATCCGAACGTGCCATGAGACACTTTTCCCATGCAGTCTTTGCCCTTTCCGGATCACCGGCGCGGAGAAGGCCATCCGCCAGGCGGCTGAAAAAGACGGCTTGAGCCGCGGGGTCGATCTCCGCGGCCCGGTTGTACTCCGCCTCAGCCCGGACGGGGTCGCCCGCGGCAATAAGGGCGTCGCCGAGGGAACAGCAATGCCCCGGCGCATCCGGTTCACGCTCGGCCAGCTTTTCAAATACCCGCACCGCCTCAGCGGCCCTTCCCGCCGAAAGATAAGCCTCTCCCAGCGTTTGGAGGATGCCGAAATCCTCCGGCTGGGCCGCCGCGGCCCGCTCGCAAACCGAGACCAGGGCCTCCCCGTTTTTCCCCTCCCGGTAGATCCGGACGAGTTCGTCGTAGGCGAAGCCGGTGAAGAGCCTGCGCGAGAGTTCCTTCCGGAATAGTCGTTCGAAACAGGCGGCGGCTTCGGCTGTCTTACCGCTGTCGTAAAGCGCCCAAGCCAGGGCCAGGAGGTGCGAATCCTCATCCGGATGTGCTTCGACCCATTTGCGATAGATGGGAACGGCTTCGGCAGGACGTCCCGATTTCATCAGGTCGTCGGCGCGGTTCCGGTCGGGAGGGATGGGATCGTCGACGGTCATGGAATGCAGCAAGATGCTTTCCTGAAAAGGGGGAGGGTCACGCTCAAAGAAAAAGCCCCGGGGAAGCTATTGGCCCCCCGGGGCGTAATTCTCAGCAACTGGTGCAGGAGCCGCAGGCGCCTTCCTGCTGACTTAGGCTGGAGGTCAGCTTGAACCCGCCCCCCCGCGGCGTGGTGATGAATTCCACTGCGATCGGTTTGACCTTTTCAAAAAGGTCCTTTTCGACCAGGTAGGTGACACCCCGGTCCTCGAAGATATCGTCGTTCGGTTTTGACTCATCCAGAGCCATGCCCAGAGAGGGCCCCGATCAGCCGCCCTCCTGCATAAGGACCCGGATGGAGGCGGCCTCCGTGCGATTCTTAAGGAATTCCTTAATCATCTCACTCGCTTTTTCAGATACGGAAAACATGGCAATCTCCTTTTTTTCGGACCGTCTTCCGGTCCGTCAGAATTTTGCCTAAATTAACGATTATTTCCCTTTTGTCAAACGATATTTTTTCACCTGTTTTCCCGGCTGGTGCCGACCGTGAATAATCGTTGACACGAATCACGCCGTTCTTTATCATGATTTCAAAACCATCCGTTTTCAGGAGGCCACAGAAATGACAGCATCCCCACCGTTTTCAGAGATTCCCTGCCGGTATTTTCCGAAGCCCGGTCCCGCCAATACGGGGGCCGTACTCGAGGCCGTTTCCCGGCGGGCGAAAGAACTTTCCATCGACCGGGTCATCGTGGCGACGTGCAGCGGCCGGACGGCGTTCGAGGCGCGCAAGAGTTTTGATCGGTCCCTGAAGATCATCGCCGTCACGCATGTGACGGGATACGATGAACCCAATGTCCAGGAATTGAGCGAGGAGGATCGCCGGGCGCTGCAGGCGCAGGGCGTGGAGGTCCTGACCTGCGCGCATGCCTTCGGCGGCGTTGGCCGCGGCGTACGGAACAAGGTTGGCACGTATCAGGTCGATGAGGTCATGGCCTACACCCTCCGGATCTTCGGCCAGGGGATGAAGGTGGCTGTTGAGATCGCCCTGATGGCCGCCGACGCCGGTCTCGCCCGGACCGGCGGGGATGTGATCTCTGTCGGCGGGACGGGAAAAGGGGCGGACACGGCCCTCGTCCTCAGGCCCGCGAACAGTTCCCATCTCTTTGACCTCCGGGTCCGGGAGGTGATCTGCAAGCCGGAGAACCCGTAAAAAGACGGTGAAATGGAATTGTCCTACCCGTCTCTTGTTTTTTCTTTTGCCGGGAACCCGATAGATGTGTTCAGGTTCCCGGCAAAAGTTTTTCCGCGACGGGTCAGGGAATCATTTCTTCGCCTTGGCCGGTTTGGCCTTGGCGGCCGTCTTTGCTTTCGTTTTTACCGGGGCCTTGGGTTTGGCAACGGCCTTCGCCGGCGCTTTGGCCTTGGCCGGTTTGGCCTTGGCGGCCGTCTTTGCTTTCGTTTTTACCGGGGCCTTGGGTTTGGCAGGGGCCTTCACCGGCGCTTTTGCCGGAGCCTTCAAGGGTTTCTTTGTTTTGGCAGGGGCCTTTGCCGCGGCCTTCGCCGGTTTTACCGGTGCCTTCGTTGCTTTTGCCATACGCGTTTCCTCCCTTTCAAATGTGCGATTCCGCCTCACCGGGCCCCGGCCTGACCGTGCCCTCCTGCGTGCGAAATCGTTCGCTTCACCAAAGTGGCCTTCCATCAATGAACGTTCTGCAAAAAGCCTCGTTTTGCATCCGGACGACGCTCGCTTCCCGGAATTCTTCTCCCTGCCGATCCTTTTTCATGGAGCCGCTTCGCTCATTTATCTCCAGCCCGCAGGGAACCCAAAAACTCCCGGATGATCCGGGTCACTTCCCGGGGCTGTTCCATGGGGATCAGATGGCCGGCGCCGCTGACCCGATGGCGGCTGCAATCCGGGATGAGGGACCGGATCCGGTCGAGATCGATGATCCCTTTATTTTCGCTCTTTTCCCCTTCGAGGATGAGAACCGGACAGGAGACCCGTGAGAGGAGCGGCCAGGGGTCGTACTGCATCCCTCCCATGAAGAGGGCCGCCTCGCGGCGCGGGCTGCAGGTCAGCCGGAGTCCCCCGTCATCTCCGGACATGCCGTATCGGAGGTAGAGTTCCAGCATCTCCTCGTCCCAACCCTGGAACAGAAAACGGGAGCGGAGATAGGTCATGGCCTCGTCCCGGTTCCGCCAGAAGTTCGTCCGCCGGATCGCCTTGGAGGCGAGCGGATGCTGCTCCACGCTGATATCGATCTTGTAGAATTCCGGCGGGAGGAGAATGGGTTCGATGAGGACCATGCCCGCCGCGGGGAGACTGCCGAGGGCATTGGCCATCATGGACACCGTCGCACCCATGGAATGACCGGCCAGAAAGGGTTTCTCCAGACGCAGGCTCTCGCAGAAACGGGAAAGGTCTTCGGCAAGGGTTATCCAGTTGAGTCCCCCGTTTTCCGGATCGGTTTCCCGGTGATCGCAAAAGTAGGGGGCGAAAACGCGGTAGCTGTCGGCGAGTTCCCTCGCAAGGGGGTGCCAGAGCCAGGGCAGAAAGCCGGTGGCGTGGAGGAAAATCAGCGGCGGACCCTCTCCTCCGTAGAAGAGATAGGAGATTTCCGCGTCTCCGATCTTCTGCGTGCGGGTCTGTGGGGTATGGCTGTTTTCCATCTTAGCGTTCATTGGAAACAGCGGGCCGCTTCCAGGCTCTCCCGGAGCAATGCCTCCGGAACAGGGTCGGGTTTGAATCGCCGGATGCTCCTTTTTGTCGTGACGGCCTGAAAGATCTCCATCATTCATCCATTCTCTCCGAAGGGTCGGCGATCCTGTGCGTCGATCAGAAAATATAGACCGCCGCAGCGATCACCGTGGTATAGCCGCCGTTCTTGACGATGGTTGACTGGGTTACGTTCCGGGTCCGGACGATCTTCCCGCTGATCTTGAAAATCTCCTTCTTCTCGTCCCAGCTTTCATCGACGTTGAAATCGATTCCCAACGTGGAGGCGAGCATGGCCGCGGCCATGTCCTCCGCGTAATCGCCCGCCTGCTTCTCCGTCTGGCCGAAGGCGCTGTGCTCGCTGATGTAGCCGTAGGATCGCTGATCGGCCGGGATGGCGCATCCGACCGATGCGGCCAGGAGGCGCTTCGGTTCATTGCTGCAGCAGCGGCTCATGACGCAGAAGGTGATCGCCCCCGCGATCAGCTCCTTGAGCCCCTGAATTTTGGATATCATCTTGCAGTCGGGCGGAAAGATGCTGGAGACCTGCACCAGGTTGCACCGTTCGATCCCCGCATCGCGAAGCGCCCGCTCGAAGGAGTGCAGCTCATCCTTGTGGGTGCCGACGCCCTTGGTGAAAAAAATCTTCTTTGGAACGAGACCCTCCATAGGCCCTCTCTCCTCATCTTCCCCATTTGCCGATTCCAACTTAAAACCGCGCCTCCCTCTTTTTCGGCAGGAAAGCAAAATTCCGGCGATCCAGCTTCTCTATCCCCCGGCCGTCTGGACAAAGGCGGTGTTGGCGTAGAGGTATTCCATTTTCTCCTTGTGCTTGAGCTCCTCGGACGCCATGCGCAGGAGCATCTCCCGGATGTCGCCCGCCGGGTGGAGTTCGGCCAGCCCCTTGTAAAAATTGTGGGCGTTGAGTTCGCGGTTGGCCGCGATGAGATAGACGTCCTTGCTTTGGATGTCCTTCTGGAGGTCCGGCTTCACCAGGTTCTCAGCGACCTTGTAGTCGATCACCGGCCGCGAAGGACCGGCAAAGCCCGTCTGACGGTATTTAAGCAGGTATTCCTTGTGCCCCTTTTCTTCCCGGGCCAGAAACAGAAGCGTATCCTTCGCTTCCTTGTCCCCGATCCTCCGGGCGAGGTCCATATAGAAGTCATAGGCCTCCTCCTCGTTCTTGATCGCCCTTTCGATAATGGATTCCGAATCCTTCATGATGCAAAACCTCCAAGGTTATTTTAATTAGTATTCGGTCAATGTTGACAACCCCCGTTCGCCCACGAGGATGATCCGCGTGTGGGTGAGGCGGTTGGCGATGATCTGGGCGGTGGCTTTCATGATCCGGTATCCCAGGCAGGCATCGTCGTCCATGAGCCTTCTCAGCCCGGTCGCTTCGAGGCCGATCGCCTTTGCCCGGTCGATGCAGAGCGCCCCCAGGGTGTAGATGTACGGCTCCACGACGGCCGACCACCCCATCGATTCCCCCCGGGTCACGACGTCCACCGTGACTTGCATCGAGGGTTTGTGGGATCCCAGATAACTGTCCATGACCAGGATGACTTTCCCCTCCTGAATCAGGTAGAGGCATCGGGCCGGATCCCCGTTCCTGTATATTTGGGTCCCGGCATCATAGGTTTCTTCGGTAGCCAAAGCGGCCAGCTTCTCCAGTTCGGGATCGCTGAACCCCTTGAAATACGCAAATTCTTTCAGGTGATTTGCTGAGATCATAAATCGTCTCCTCCTTCTCGTCTGTATGATTCATCTGTGACCCGTGCCGGATCAAAAATCCGGCCGGACAAAAACTGTGATGAGAATATACCAAGCTTCTGCAGGGATTGCCATAAAAAATGTTGGTCATAAAAAATGTGGGTCGGCGGGGCGGTTTATTTTGACAATATTCGGCAAGGGTGTTATCCAGTACGTGCGACATGCAGGGAGTTGCCTGCGGAACGCCCCGTCCTGCAGGCAACTCCGGGATGTTTAAGCGCGGGCGAGGGGGACGAAATTCCCCGATCATCGGTGAAGATGCCCCCCGTCGGGAACGGGGCGGGGTCATTCGTGAAAGGAGGAAGAATCATGAAGAAACTGATCGTTCTTGTCGTTTTGATTCTGTTCATGGCCCCCTGCGTTTTCGCGGCGGGGACGGATGCGAAGGGTCCGGCAGGGCAGGCCCTGGTGGAAAAGGCAAAGGCGGAGGGGAAGGTGACGTTTTATGCCAACATCACCTCCGTGGAGCCGATCCTGGAGGATTTTGGAAAGAGGTACGGCGTCAAGGCGGAGTATACCAGACTTTCCACCACCAAATTTATTGCGACCATCCTGACAGAACACGCGGCCGGCAAGCTTACGGCCGACATTCTCCAGGCGCCCATGCCGGTCATGGAATTTCTCAAGGAGAAGGGCGTCCTGGCCTCGTATATATCCCCCGCCGCGGCAGGATATCCGCAATGGGCGAACAAGGACGGCAAGATCCAGAGCTTCGGCATCGAATATGCCGCCCTGATCTACAACAAGGAACTGGTGAAGCCGGCCGATGTCCCCAAAAAGTATGAAGACCTGACGGACCCGAAGTGGAAGGGGAAGATCGTCATGGCCGATCCCTCCTCCCATCCGACGACCATCTCCTGGCTTGTCGGGCTCAACGAAAATGTGATCAAATCGGAATCGGAATGGATGAAGTTCCTCAAGGGACTGGCCGCCAACAAGCCGATGTTCGTGGCGTCGTTCGGTCCTACGCCCGCCCCGATCGAGAGCGGCGAAAAGCTGATCGGCATCTCGATGCCGAAATACATCATCACCAAGGCGCCCGCGCCGCTGGATTGGGCAAGGGTTTCCCAGCCGATGATGGGGACACCCCGGGGGATGGCCATTACGGCCGGCGCGCCGCATCCCAACGCCTCGAGGCTTTTCGTGGACTACTGGCTGTCCCAGGACGCCATGAAGATCCTGGCCGAGAAGGTGGGCGAATATGTCCTGGCCCCGGGCATCTATCCCCCGATCGCCGGAATCGACAAGGCGAAGGTCATTCCGATCCGCGAACTGTCGGATGACGAGATCAAGAAGTGGGGGGGCGAGTTCAAGAAGATTTTCGAGACGCCGTAGCCTTGAAGCGAATTCCCCGCGGCAAGCCGCGGGGAATTCGGTAAAGAATATCATTCCCGATTCACGCAGCATTTCAAGCGGAAGTCAAGAAACGGCTGAACTCTAACGCAACATGTGGTAGAAATACCAGCAGCAGATTACCCCCTTCTTGAAAAATTTCGGCAATACATCACTACCGAAAGGAGGACGGATATGAAGGTTATCGGCTTCAACGGCAGTCCAAGAAAAGACGGTAACACGACCGCGTTGATAGGCCATCTCTTTCAGGAGATCGAGAAAGAGGGCATTGAAACGGAACTCGTTCAGCTCTCGGCTAAGGCGATTCACGGGTGCATTGCCTGCTACAAGTGTTTCGAGAATAAGGACCAGCGGTGCGCCGTTCAGAACGATGCGGCAAATGAGTATATCGAAAAGATGACAACGGCTCAGGGGATTGTTTTGGGATCCCCTTCCTATTTTCAGGATGTAACCGCGGAGATGAAAGCCCTCATCGACCGGGCGGGCTTCGTCGGATTGGCAAATGGGCGGATGTACAAGAACAAAGTTGGGGCTGCCGTATCCTGTTTTCGTCGCAGCGGAGGGATGCATACAATCGAAACCATGAACCATTTCTTCTTCAGCAACGAGCTGATCATCGCCGGTCGGGCCATCAGCGTTGCCAGAGAAAAGGGAGATGTGGAAAAAGACAAGGAAGGCGTCCAGAGCGCACAGACCCTGGGGCAAAAGATCGCCTGGATGATGAAGAAGCTCTATGGCTGAAACGGGTCGCTGAGCCGGAACGGGGTTTCATTGTGTCATAACCACGCCGGGTAGCTTGCCGTTACTCTCTTTCCATCCGATCCTCAATTCTGACCGATGTCCACCACGGAGCAGTTGTAGTTCGTGACGAGAGCGTTTCAGGTCATAAAAATGGAAATCAGCATCAAGGGTCTCAACAAGAACTACTATTCGGACGGCAAGACCATCACGGCGCTGGACCAGGTCGATCTGACCATCCCGGCCAACCGGATCTTCACGCTGCTGGGGCCGAGCGGCTGCGGCAAGACCACGTTGCTGCGCTGCATCGTCGGCCTGGAGATGCCCGACGCGGGGGAGATCGCAATCGGCGGCGAGGTGGTCTTCTCGGCGGAAAAGGGCATCTGCGTCCCGCCGGACCGGCGGGGGCTGGGGATGGTGTTCCAGACCTACGCCATCTGGCCCCACATGAACGTCTTCGACAACGTGGCCTACCCGCTCCAGACCCGCAACGAACCGAAGGACGAGATTGTCCGCAAGGTCGCCAGGACGCTTCATTTCGTTCAGCTGGATGGATTCGAGAAGCGGCCGGCGACGAAGCTGAGCGGCGGGCAGCAGCAGCGGGTCGCCCTCGCCCGGGCCCTGGTCGCGGAGCCGAAGGTGATCCTCTTCGATGAGCCCCTTTCCAATCTCGATGCGAAGCTCCGGGAGGAGACGCGGAAGGAGCTGCGGGCCTTTCTCACCGAACTCAAGATCACCGCCGTTTATGTGACCCACGACCGGATCGAGGCCCTGTCGCTCTCGGATACGGTCGCGGTCATGAAAAGCGGCCGCATCGTCGAAACGGGAACGCCGTGGGAGATCTATTTCGATTCCGACCGGCGGTTCGTGGCGGATTTCATCGGCCGCGCAAACTTCATCGAAGGAAAGGTCGCGGCGGTCGGGGAGCCCTATACGATGATCGATTCCGCCATCGGCCCCATCGCCTGGAAGAAGATCGAGGCCTCGCCGGGAAAGGCGGTCACGGTGTGCATCCGCCCGGAATTCATCCGGGTGCTCCCGAGTAATCAGCCGGACGGACGCAACCTCTTCCGGGGAAGGGTCGAATCCCTGGTTTTCGTCGGCGACGCCTATGAGGGGGAGATCCGGATCGGAGAAACCCTCCTGATCTTCCGGATCGAGCCGACGACCGCCGTCCGGGAAGGCGAAGAGATCGCCCTCCACTTCGACCCGCGTCACTGTTCCCTTCTCATGAGTTGAACGGGTAACGTACGATGCAAAAGACAAGAACGGCCCTGACGCCGGGTCTGATCGCGATGGTCGGGTTTCTGACGGTCTGTCCAGTCGTCATGCTCATCCTCGGGAGCTTTTCAGAGGGACTCGGCGCCTTCGGAACGTTCACCCTCTCGAAGTACGTCAAGGCCTACACCGACCCCGCCTTCACCGAGATTCTCTTCAATACGGTCATCTTCACCGTCGGCTCCGCCGCTGTCGCCACCGTTCTGGCATTGTTTCTGGCCTATCTGAACACCCGGACCAACATCCCCTTCAAATTCATGTTCCGGATCCTATCGCTGATCCCGATGATGGTTCCTCACATCCTGTTCGCCGTGAGCTGGGTTCTGCTGCTGAACCCGTCGAACGGGATGATCAACCTTTTCCTCCGACAGCTCTTCGGCTGGGAGGGGGCGGCGCTCAACATCTACACGCTCCAGGGGATGATCCTCGTGGAGGGGCTCCTGGATCTGCCCATCGCCTACCTGGTCATCGCCCCCGCCATGTCGGCCTTCGACGTTTCCCTGGAGGAATCTTCCAGGGTGTGCGGGGCGTCGAATCTGCGAACGCTGACGCGGGTGACCCTGCCGGTCCTCCGGCCGGCCATTTTGGCCGCTGCGACGCTCGTCATCGTCCGGAGCCTGGCCTCTTTCGCTGTCCCGTCGGTGATCGGCATGCCGGGGCGGATCTACGTACTGGCGACCCACATCTACCGTGTCATCGCCACCGGTTACGCCACGGATTACGGGATGGCGGCGGCGGTGGGGATGAGCGCTCTGGCCGCCTCCATGACGCTCATCTTTCTCTATCGTCACCTGACCCGGGAAGGGGAGAAATACGTGACCATCTCCAGCAGGGGATACCGGCCGAGTGTGATCGACCTCAAGGGGGCCCGGTATCCTCTCTTCGGGATCGTCGCCCTGCTCTCCTTCATCCTGATCGTCCTGCCGGTCCTGGTCCTCTTCTACACCTCCCTCGTTCCTTACTCCATGGTGCCGAGCGCGAAGGCCTTCACAATGATGAGCTGGAAACACTGGATCGCGGTTCTGAAGGACCCCGTCTCGCTGCTCTCCCTGAAAAACAGCCTCTACCTCGGCGTCGGCGGGGCGACGCTGGGGATGATCCTCTCCTTCTTCGTCGCCTACGTCATCGTCAAGGTCCGCTCGAAGGCCTCCGGTTTTCTCGAATCCCTGAGCTTTCTCTCCTTCTCCTTTCCGGGGATCGTCGTCGGGATCGGTTTCATGTGGTTCTTTGTCCAGACGCCCCTCTACGCGACGATCTGGGCCCTGCTGATC
>JAPLJW010000239.1 GCA_026388365.1 Deltaproteobacteria bacterium
CAACCCTCTTTCTCAACGACGAAAAAACAAACGAACTCTTCTCCAAGGTCGGCCTGGGACTGGCGGCGACGGAGATCCGCCTGCCGAACCATCTCGGAATCGCGGGGGCGGTCTTCACCTCCCGGCAGACGGTGAACATCCCCTACGCGTACGCCGATCTGCGCTTCAACCCCGCCTTCGACAAGAAAACGGGGTTCTTCACCCGCTCCATCCTCTGCGTCCCGGTCATTAACAAGGCCGGGAAGATCATCGGGGTGACCCAGGTGTTGAACAAGCGGAGCGGCCCCTTCACCGCGGAGGACGAATCGCGCCTGAAGGCCTTCACCGCGCAGGTGTCGATATCCCTGGAGAACGCCAAGCTCTTCGACGATGTCCAGAACATGAAGAACTACAGTGAGAGCATGCTGGAGAGCATGTCAAACGGCGTGATCACCCTGAACGAGGATGAAAGGATCGTCACCTGTAACGCCGCCGGCCTCCGACTCCTCCAGCTTGCCCCTGAGGCGATTCTCAAACAGAAGGCCGAGGATTTCTTTACCGGCGCCAACGCCTGGATCGTCGACAAGATCCAGAACGTCGAAGGAAGCGGCAAGCCGGACGTCATCATGGATGCCGAGGCCGAATTCGGAGGAATCCGGATCTCCGTGAACCTGACGATCCTGCCGCTTGTCAGCACCGCGAAGAAGAAGCTCGGCTCGATGATCATCATCGACGATATCACAAGCGAAAAGCGTATGAAATTAACCATGTCCCGCTATATGGATCCCGGGCTCGCGGATCAGATTCTCGAAGGCGGCGAGGAGATCCTGGGCGGGAAAAGCACCGTGGCGACGGTTCTCTTTTCGGACATCCGGGGGTTCACCACGCTGACCGAGGAATTGGGTCCGCAGGGGACGGTATCCCTCCTGAACGAGTATTTTACGATCATGGTGGACTGCATCCAGAAGGAGGGGGGGATGCTGGACAAGTTCATCGGGGACGCCATCATGGCTGCCTTCGGGGTGCCCATCCCCCATGAAGACGACGAGGACCGGGCCGTCCGGGCGGCAATCGGCATGATCCGGGCCTTGCATGCCTGGAACCGCAAGCGCGCCGTCGAGGGGAAGAAGCCGGTCGGGATGGGCGTCGGCCTAAACACGGACACGATCGTCTCGGGAAATATCGGCTCGCCGAAACGGATGGACTACACCCTCATCGGCGACGGCGTGAACCTTGCTTCCCGCCTGGAGAGTCTCTGCAAACAGTACCATGCGAGTATCCTGATCAGCGAGAACACCGTCCGGCGGCTGAAGGGAACCTACCGGATCCGCGAAGTGGACCGGGTGCAGGTCAAGGGAAAAACGCAGAGCGTTGAGGTCTATGAGGTCCTCGACTATTACACCGAAGAGACCTACCCCAACCTGATGGAAGTGGTGAACCACTTCCGGGACGGCCTGGCCCTGTACCGCCGGAGGGAGTGGGACCGCGCGATTGCCAGATTCGATGAGGCCCTCCGCCTGAATCCGAACGAGAAGCTTTGTGGGATGTACGTTGAGCGTTGCGTCTGCTTCCGGGAGGAGCCTCCCGGCGACGACTGGGACGGCGGCTGGATTATGAAAATGAAGTAATTAGGGACAGCGCCCTCTCCATGCCGCTGAAAACAAATAGGGCGCTGTCTCTAATTATAAAAAGGAGACAAAATGAGCGTGCTCATTCATTTTTCGATCTTTCCTACCGACAAACAGACGAGTGCCAGCCCCTATGTGGCCAGGGCCGTGAGAATCATCCGCGACAGCGGCCTCCCTTACAAACTGGGCCCGATGAGCACAGCCGTTGAGGGGGAATGGGAGGAGGTGATGGCCGTCGTGGAGAGCTGCTTCAGGGAACTCCGGAAGGATTGCGGTCGGATATACATGACGCTCCAGATGGATTACCGTGAGGGGGCGGTAAACCGGATCGAGGGAAAGATCAAGTCGGTCGAAGCGAAACTTTGATGTTTTTGGCCGCTGTCGCTATTTCTGACAGATCGGGCACAACCACGTTCCCCGGCCGCCCTGGTTGATTCGCTCGATGCTGCCGCCGCAGCGTCGGCAGGGCGACCCCTGCCGCAAGTACACCTCGAGATGGTCCTGATTCGTGCCGCTGCAACCAAAAAGATCCCGCCAGTCGGAGACCGTCGTGCCGCGGCATGCCACGGCACGGCGGAGAATCGCCGCCGCCGCTTTCGCCACTTTCCGCCATTCCGCCGTCGTCAGGCTGCACGCAGGCCGACGGGGGTCGATTCCTGCAGCAAAGAGGATCTCGCAGGCGTAGATGTTGCCGATCCCGGCGATGAGCCTCTGATCCATGAGAAAAGACTTCACCGGACGCCGCCTTCTCCGGGCGATCTCCCGAAGACGCTGCACCGGAAGACCCTCCATGGGATCATCCGGAAGCGCCGGGACGATCCGTTCCGGTTGCACGGCGAAGGTCGCGAAACGGCGAGGATCGATCAACACCAGCGTTCCAGAGGGAAAGCCGATCACCAGGCGGCTGTACGGAAAAAAGTGGGAGGGCGGTGTCACATCGGCCGCCAGATAGAGAAGTCGGCCGGACATCCGGAGGTGGAGAGCTGCCGTCAGGCCGCCATCCATTTGAATATGAATGCATTTTCCGCTGCGCGTCACCACCGCGACACGCCGACCAATCAGCCCCGCGACCTTCCTCGGGCCGGAGCCATCCGGAACGGAGCCTGGGAAAATGATGGCGCTGCCTCCCCTTGGTCGCTCGATATGCCCCAGGCGTGGATCCAGAACTTCGATCCGGAGGATTCTCTCGCCCGGAAGGACGGTGTTCAACTGGCGACAGAGGGTCTCGACCTCGGGAAGTTCCGGCATTGTGCATCCTTCACTCGGCAGAACGGCGTTCGAATGGATATGAGAAATCGGGAGCGGTCCCCTCTTTTCTGTCTATTTTGTGATTCTAATCAATGGCACAAACATGTCAAGGAGAAAAGGGATCGGAAATAAATCGGAAGCGTTGGTTCTTGATTGCCGTTAAAAGGAATAATAAGTTCCGTATTAACTTTCTTATTATATTACGATATGTTATATATCATTTCTGCTTGTAGTCTGCGCTTCACGCAGACATTCCCTCCAAAACAGGAACATGATATTCCTATGACGACGGAATGAATTCTCATAACGCGCTGAAATAACTGCATGTTACGCCAACGGCACAGATCTTCCAATATATATCAACATCTTTTGTCCGGCGGGCGGATTCAGAGCTGCTTGGATCCGGGATACCGGAGACGGATGAACGGCAAGGACGATGCGGCATGGCTCTTCCCAGGAAAAACACAGTTACCCTGACGGGGATCGTCATCCCGGCGGACTGGAATGATCGCCAGGAGGTGGTTGCCGCGGCCCTCGCCACGGCGGACGAAAAGGAGTACCGGATCGGCGGAAATAAAAAGGGAAAAGAGCTGCTGGATGCGCTTCAGCGCCAGATCGAGGCGACCGGCGCGCTGGAGCGGGATGAAAAAGGCAGGAACGTTATCACGATCAAACGCTATATCGTCAAGTAAACAGAAGGTTTACGGCAATGAAGCCCCATCAAAATTATTTATTGACAGGCCATTTCAAAAAGAGTAAAGGCTCAGCGAAAATGAACTGGATTGATCACATCGAGACATTTGCATACAGAATACAGAGATCCCGGCAGCAATGACGATTTCTAACCCAAAGAGAGGTCTTGTCCTCTCTTTTTGAGCATTCAGAAGATAGGAGGCATGAACAGATGGAAAGTGAAGCACTTTTTGCTGAGGAGGCCGAACCTCCAGGTAGTGGGACCGGCAACGGTCTGCAACCCTACGATGGACATGTTGGCATGTCCATGAACATCCGCTACACCCCCGCCGCGGTTCCGGCCAGGCCGGTGCCAAGGTTGCCCGCTTTCAGCGACAGCCGGGCGAGGGCCTTTCGGAAGCGTTTTTTCCCGAACACCACCCTCAAGGAATGGAACGACTGGCACTGGCAACTTCGCAACCGCATCCGCGACGCGGAGACGCTGGGAAGGATGATCCGTCTGTCGGAGGATGAGCTCC
>JAPLJW010000334.1 GCA_026388365.1 Deltaproteobacteria bacterium
GCGGTGGGAAAATCGGCGGCCGTCTTCAATCCGGAGAAGCTTCTCTGGCTTAACCAGCATTACATCACAGCGTGTCCGGAAGAAAAACTGCTGGAGCTGGCGACCCCCTTTTGGGTCAAGAAGGGCTTCGATGTCTCGGACCGCCGGTACGTCGCGCAGGCGGCGGCGAACCTCCGGACGCGGTCGAGGACCCTTGTGGAGATGGCCGATTCCGGTTCCTTCTATTTTCGGGAGGAGGTGGATTATGATCCGGAGGCGGCAGTGAAATTCCTGACGCCGGAATATGCCGGCCACCTGGAGGCGGTTGCTGAAAGGCTTCCCGGCGTCACGGATTATACGAAGGACGGGCTGGAGGCGTTTCTGCGGTCGCTCGCCGAGGAGCGGGGAACGAAGCTCAAATGGATCGCCCAAACGCTCCGCGTCGCCCTGACCGGCAGGACCGTGAGCCCCGGGATCGACGAGGTGATGGTCATTCTCGGAAAAGAACGGGTGGTCCGGAAGATCCGTCGGGCGATCGATCGGATCCAGGCTGGCGGTTGATTTTGGCCTTGACAATATTTTCGGTATTCATTAAAGAACAGGGCCCCCTTTGGAAAGTTAACCGTGGGGGTGCGGGGCGGAGGAAATCCTGAATCCCGGTTCGGTTTCGAATCCCCGTCCCCCGTCATCGATGGTCCCATCGTCTAGTGGTTAGGACGCTGGCCTCTCACGCCGGAAACCGGGGTTCAAGCCCCCGTGGGACTACCAATTATATCAAGTAGTTATTCATGAATGGCCCTTCCTGATTTGCATGTGGACACAAAGCCGGACACAAAACATGCGAATTCTATAATTTTTCACGATATCACGCAATACTAAACTATATAATATCATTACTATTAATTTTTCTATTTGGCACTTTTCTCAGGACACCGACGCGAAAGACCCATCACTTAGCAGCCCACCTCTAAAACCTCGACATATCTAATATATCTGTTATCATAGCAAAACAGGTTCATAGCCAGCCAATCTTAAAGATCGATGTGACTTGT
Source organism: Deltaproteobacteria bacterium (assembly GCA_026388365.1). The sequence continues at coordinate 1,032 of JAPLJW010000334.1, forward strand.
CCTTCTCCGAGAAACATTGAGTGGAAGATGATATCTCGTTTTTGAAGGACCGCAGCATGGAAAACACAGAAAAAATAAAAGTGGGTATCGTCATCATCAGGTTTCTCAGGAATCCGATTCTGGTAAATTATTATTGCAAAAACAAAATATGGGGGGTATACTTCCATAAAATATTATTAATTTATGGAGTATCTATGGCTGAATTAATTGATCGATTCCTGAAGATTGATTCTTTTATTGTCCCCGGCAAGGTACTGATTCTATACGGGCCTCGCAGGGCTGGTAAAACGACTCTGCTCAAATCATATCTGGATTCCTGTGGTCTGCGATACCGTTTGGAAAATGGTGACGATGTCCGCATCCGCAATCTGCTTGGTTCGGGCGATTTGAAGCAGATTCTTGCATTTGCCGAGGGATTCGATTTGGTGGCAATTGACGAGGCACAGCAGATTCCGGACATCGGCATGGGACTGAAAATCCTGGTCGACCATCTTCCCGCTCTCCGGATCATCGCCACCGGCTCTTCATCCTTCGACCTGGCCGGGGCAATCGGAGAACCACTCACCGGGCGAAAGCGGACCCTTACGCTTTTCCCGATCAGCCAGATGGAGTTGAAGCAGAA
>JAPLJW010000285.1 GCA_026388365.1 Deltaproteobacteria bacterium
CCCTCGGAATGAAGAATCTGATGGGGGTGATGGGCGGCTCGCGGGGGCGGATCCACCAGCGGATCGACGCGACTCTCGTCGATCTGGCGGCCTTCGTGAAGCCCTCGCTCGTCATCATCGACGCCGTGCGGATCCTCACGGCCAACGGCCCTCAGGGCGGCGACCTCGCCGACGTGAAGCGGCTCGACACGATCGTGGTCAGCGCCGACCAGGTCGCCGCGGACGCCTACGGGGCGACGCTCTTCGGCCTGAAGCCCTCCGATCTCGGCTGCGTCCGGCTGGGCCAGCAGGCGGGCCTCGGCGCGGCGAACCTCGAAAAACTGAACATCCGGAAGATCGATCTTTAGATGCTATGCTGAGAAACCTCCGTCGAGCAAGCCAGGCCGTCTTTCTGCTGATCTTCCTCTATTTTTTCCTCCAGACGGAGTCGAAGGGGGCAAACGACCTCGGCTATCCGGTGAAGGTCTTCCTCGATGCCGACCCGCTCCTTTGGCTGACGACCCTGCTGGCTACCCGTTCTCCGGAGAGAATCCTGTCGCTGGCCCTGATCGTCATCGTTGCGACGATCCTCCTCGGACGGGTCTTCTGCGGGTGGGTCTGTCCGCTCGGGGCGCTGAACGACCTTGCGGGGCGCCTCGGTCGTCCCCGCCGGAAGCCGTTCGGCTGGTTTACCCTGAAGTATCTCATCCTGATCTTCCTTGTTGCGGCGTCGGTCTTCACGCTCCAGGCCGCGGGTTTTCTCGACCCCCTGTCGCTGACGATCCGATCGCTGGCGCTCGCGATTTACCCCGCCTTCAGCCACGCCGCGTCGGCCCTCTTCGATATGCTCTATGCGGCCCACATCCCCCTGCTGACGGACGCCTCGGAGACGGTTTACGGCCTGCTGAAGAAGACCCTCCTGCCGTTCCGGCCGCCGCAGTTTCACCAGGCCCTTTTTCTGGGGGCCGTCTTCCTCGGGATTCTCGGTCTGAACCTTGTCGAGCGGCGTTTCTGGTGCCGTTATCTCTGTCCCCTCGGGGCGCTCCTGGGGCTTCTCTCCCGCCGGGCGATCCTGAAACGTTCGGTGAGCGAAGGGTGCGACGGCTGCGGGGTCTGCGCGGCATCCTGTCCGGGCGGGGCGCGGCCGGAGACGAAAGAGGGATGGAGGGTTGGGGAATGCGTTGCCTGCATGAACTGTGATGATCTCTGCCCACAGGGGGCCGTCCGGTTCGGCTTTTCCACGAAGAAGGCGGCGGCGCTCGACCTCGGCCGGCGGCGCGTCGTCGCCTCGCTCGCGGCGGGGGCGATGGCCGTTCCCCTGGTTCGGATCACGCCGTTCGCGAAGGCCGGGGCGGCCGATCCGGCGCTGATCCGCCCGCCGGGCGCCTTGCCGGAGACCGATTTCCTCCGGCGTTGCGTGAAGTGCGGGGAGTGCATGAAGGTTTGCCTGACGGGCGGTCTCCAGCCGGCCTTGCTGGAGGGCGGGATAGAGGGGCTCTGGACCCCGCTCCTGGTCCCGAGGATCGGATACTGCGAATACCGCTGCACCCTCTGCGGCCAGGTCTGTCCGACCGGGGCGATCGCCAAGCTCGGCTTGGAGGAGAAGGCGAAGGTGAAGATCGGCCTCGCGATGATCGACCCCGGGCGGTGCCTGCCCTACGCCCACGGGACCCCTTGCATCGTCTGCGAGGAGGTGTGCCCGACGCCGAAGAAGGCGATTTGGCTGGAGGAGGCGACGGCATGGACGCGCGACGGGAAGGCGGTCGCCGTCAAGCGGCCGCACGTGGACCTGGATCTCTGCATCGGCTGCGGGATCTGCGAGGCCCAGTGCCCCGTCCTCGGCCATCCCGCGATCGCCGTCACCAGCCTCGGCGAGACCCGGTCGAAGGACAGCCGGCTCCTGCTGCGGTGAGGGTGTCGCCCACTCCTTCCCGGTCATGTCGGGCCAGTGGAAGCGTGAATCTGTGAAAGATCGGATGCGCAGGTTGCAGCCGTCCGGTCATCGGGTGGAACATCCGCCGTAACTTCCGGGGAGGCGTTTATTCCGGTTCTGATCCGCAGGAAGTATTCTATTCCAGTTGAAATTCAATACCGGAAGGGGATCGTCATCCCCGGTCCGGTTTCACGAAAGAGGAGGGGGGAAATTATGGAAAGCCGAATTGCGCAAGCCATCGAAACGAAGCATCCGCCCATCGCCCTGATCTGGGCCAATGAGAAGCCCGAGGGGGCGATGCAGTTCCAGGAGGGCCGATGGGGCTGCATCATGTGGCTCGCCGCCTCCGCGGCCAAGGGGCGGCCGGCGGCCTGCGACGTGAAGACCTTCGGCTGCTTCGGCGGCGGGGTCGGCATGGGTTTCGGAAATCAATATCGAAGCTTTCCCGGCAGCGAAGAGGGCTTCTGCCACTTCCTCTCCTCCGGGATCGAAGGGTGGACGGAAGGTCCGGCGGCGGCGGAGAAAATAAAGCCTTTCGTGAGCAAGGAGACCCTCGACAATTTCGTCCACGGCGAACGCTACGTCAAGACGCCGGAGGATGTGAAACGCTTCGTTGCGTGCCTCCCGATTATGCAGATCCCGAAGCGCTACGTCGTCTTCCGGCCGCTCGCCGATGTCGACGCCGAAAAAGAGCCGCCGCAGACGGTGATCTTCTTCGCCGACCCGGACGAACTGTCGGCGCTCGTCGTCCTGGCGAACTACGGCCGTGGAAGCAATGAAAATGTTTTCATTCCCTTCGCTGCCGGCTGCCAGACGCTCGGCATCTACCCCTACCGGGAGGCGGAATCCGACCGGCCGCGCGCTGTCGTGGGGCTGACCGACCTCTCCGCCCGGGTCTATATCCGCAAGCAACTCGCTGACAACCTTCTGAGCTTCGCCATGCCGTTTTCCCTGTTCAAGGAGATGGAGGCGGACGTGGCGGGGTCGTTCCTCCAGCGCCACACCTGGCAGGAGCTTCTCGCGGCGAAGCGGGCGGGCCGCACCGCCTGATCCGGATGGATCCGGAGATCCCATGGGGAAACCGCGAACCAAAACCAGTTGCCCCGCGCCAAAAAAAAACGGGCGCCCCGAATTTCCAACGAAAGCGGGGCAAGATTATAGTGTCTTCGATCTAAACGCCTGCCGAGCCCGGCGTCAAGCCGGGAATGCCGTCATTCCGGCAAGGCGGTTCTTCAGGGCTTCCGGGAGTGCGCTGTTGGCAGCCTCCAGCAGGACAGAAGGAACCCCTCCGAATATATCATAGCTATGGGTGAGGACTCTATCATTCCAGATGGTGTCGATACTGTTTTTGGTCATCGTTTCAGATGCCAGGGCCGGTTTCCATCCGCCCAGCCAATGGGTGACCATGTGATTGGCGATCCTGGGAACGACCGTGCTCGTATCTACAAAACCATCCCTTTCCGAAGCGGGAATAATGCTCCGGTTCTCCAAAAGCCAGGCCAGCGAGACCATGTCGTGGGCCACCACCGAACCGGAGGCGATGATCAGGCCGCGCTCGGGCTCGAAAACATACCCCTTGTCCGGGCCAAACGTGGTGAGCAGCTTGTCTGCCGCCGAAATCACGAGGCGCTGCTTTGTGCTCAGGGTCGCAACTGTATTGCCCTCGGCCGTCTTCTCCTGCAGAGTGGCGGCATCCCGGTGGTATTCCAGGCGTGTATCATGGCGCCAGTAGCCCACTGCGGCCTTCAGGCCCAATGAGCTCCCCGCCAATATATGCCGGGAGCAGCGGGGCATCAGGACGATGTGCTGTACCTCCTTGAGGATATTCGGCATCATGAGGCCGCGTTTCCAGTTTGATCCGGCCGCAGGAAAATCCTCGTAAAAGGCGTTCCACCCGCCTTCTTCGAAGCAATGCATTTCAGCCCCGGAGGCCTGAACAGCCTTGGCCACGCCTGAGGACGCCATCAACGCGCGCGAGCTTCCGGAAAGAGATGTTGGTGAAAACCTAAGGTACTGAACCCCGGACATGTCCCCCACGATCACCCTTCCCGCCCCCTTTTCCTTGAGGATCTCGACCATGGCGGCAATGGCCGTCGGGCTGGTGGTGGCCGGATAGGGGTTGCCTGAATTGTTGACCGGTTTGATGAGCACGGCATCCTTTTTGGACAGCCATGAAAAGTCGGTTGCCGCCTCGGCCGCATTGCGGACCGCCCGTTTTATAACTTGTTCGGGAGCCCCCTTGCCCACCCCCGCCAGAAAAACTTTGGCCTGGGAACCCGGTTTAAGTTGCCCGGCCTTGACGGGAATCCGGGATTCCCCCGCTCTGCCTGCAAGCGGGCACAATGCCATTGCCGATGCCCCTAAAACCGCTTTCATAAAGTCTCTTCGCCGCATAAGCATCTCTCTTTTTTGAATATTTGAGTCGAGCAGATCGGTTTCTCCCGATTTACTGAAGGGTGATGTTTGTTTCCCCCGGTAGCTACCTGATTTCCCGGTGGCGCCACATCAATTCAAGCATTAACATCTTTACTCTCGCATGATTCTTAAAATCCGTCAATCACTTAGCAGGGAAGAATGTCTTGTTTCGCTTGATTTTTTCATCACCGTCCGCTATATTGCCAGTCTAATGATTGTTTTACGCTTCGCTGCACGGAGTTTTATGCCGTCTTAAATGGCTGTGTCATCCATTGCATTCCGGAAAGCAGCCGGAGCATCTTTAACAGGAGAAGGATCGTGGCAAAAAAAAGGGAGCCCACGGATGTGAGACAACAACAGATCGTCGCTGCAGCTGGGACACTGATTTTCAAATACGGCAGCGAACACCTGACGGTTAAGAGGATCGCCGCAGAGGTCGGCATCTCCGAAGCGGCCATCTACCGCCATTTCAAGAGCAAGAAGAGCATCCTCTCCTTCCTGCTCAGCCATATCGAAGAGGTCCTTCTCAGGGACATCTCGCCGGAAAGTGCGGGCACCGAAGCGATGACCCTCGACACTATCGAGAAAATCATCCGGTCTCACTTTTCCAAGATCGGCATGCGCAAAGGGATCTCCTTCCAGGTCATCGCCGAAATCATCAGCCTCGGCGATCGAAAGCTGAATAAACAGGCCTCTCAGACGATAGATAAATACATCTCCCGGCTGAAGGAACTCCTCACCGACGGCGTCCGAGACGGCGCTATCCGCCAGGACATCGACCTGCAGGCCTCAGCGACATTGCTCTTCACCCTCATTGAGGGATTGGTGAACATATGGGCCCTCAGCGAGGGTAGCTTCAACCTGATTGAGCATTACACCTCCCTCTGGCAGATCTACCGCGAAGCCGTCACCCGCCGCTAAAATCACCTGCCGGGTTCGCTTCAGAAGAAAATTTTTTACCCGCAGGGTGCGTCGCCTCTTCCATTCCCACGAGTACATCAGAAATCCCCTTTGAATTGAAGTCATTCCCCGCAAGAATGCATATCCCTTTTTTGCATAAATTCTGCCGCATAAATTCTGCTTGACAAGTTAGTTGGCATTTACTATTAAGTATGTAAGCGATAACTTATGTATCACGGGACGAACGGTACGACCCCACATTCCTGATGACTATTTTGGGAGGTGTCACATGAAAGAAGAAAAGGACTTATCCGGGACGGCTCCACCGAATGAGGAAAGCAAAAGGAAGAAATATGTACGAATCGCCTTGACAGTGATTTCTATCTCTTTTTTCGCGCTTTTGATAGTCATGGCTGTTCTGAGGCGGTATGGGTCATAAGGACTTCGTGGCCACGGTCATGGTGTTGGACATGATGAGTTCAATTGCCGTAACCATCCGCTGTTACGGTCCATCCTTAAGAAAAGAGATTCTCATATGCAAATCATCATCTCAATAATTTGTGTATTCGGCGCCGTTGCGGTCATCATCTTCCTGAGTGCCTTGGCCATGAACGGCGTAGTCAAGGTTGCGATTGTCTCTCTGGTGGTGCTCATTGCTGTATACAGTATGGCCAGAATACAACCCAAAGAATCAAAACCGAAAGATGTTATCGGGACATAGTGTGTTGCAGAAATCTGCGAACGTTCTGCCGCATCAATAGACATCCGGTTCTCTTGATTGGCAGGGTTCATATCAGATCGAGATTGGAGAGTATCATCCGGGTGAACTTGAGGATGGTCGGCTGACATCTCAATCGCATGGCTCGTCGCACAAAGGAGGTAGAAAGATGGGAAGGGTCATAATCGTAGTTGTTTCTTTAGTTTGCTGTATTGCCGCACTGATCGGAATCAAGATGATGGATCTGCCGGGGTTAATTACCGCTTTACTTGTGATTATTGTTGTCGGGTTCGTAATGTTTATCCTCATATATGCTACTGGAGGAAAAAAAGAAGATGCCGTGAAATAGTGTGTTGCAGAAATCTGCGAACGTTCTGCCGCATCAATAGACATCCGGTTCTCTTGATTGGCAGATTTCATATCAGATCGGGATTGGAGAGTATCATCCGGGTGAACTTGAGGATGGTCGGCTGACATCTCAATCACATTGATCATCACACAAAGGAGTTAGAAAGATGGGAAGGGTCATAATCGTAGTTGTTTCTTTTGTTTGCTGGTTTGCCGCACTGATCGGGATCAAGATGATGGATCTGCCGGGGTTGATTACCACGTTACTCGTGATTATTGAAGTCGGGTTCTTACTGTTTATCATCGTATATGCTGCTGGAGGAAAAAAGACAGATGCCGTGAAATAGTATGTTGCAGATACCTGCGAACGCTCTTCTGCATTGATAGACACACGGTTCTTTTAAGGCGTGATCTCCGTTTGCCATTGACGACGCGACCCCTGGAAACAGCGCAGCATATCTTGTGCGATAATTTTAGTTTCAACGGAATGCATCCGGAAATGAGAAAATGATGAGACAGTTTTTAACTGTAGCTGGCCTGATCATTGACAATTTTGTTTTATAGTCGGCGATCACCGTACTTCCCATGCATGCACTCATCTTTGCAAGTATCGTTATTTCCGGTGTGCTGATGCTGCGTGGTATGGCGCACTTCAGAAAAACAGCGGACAGGGACCAGTAGGCTCCGAGTCAATCATAAGGGCAACCAGATTGCCACGATGATCGGTGTAAATATCGGATTATGAAAGGAGAATTTATGGAAAACGAAAAGGAAGAAAAAGCTCCAGTGAATACCAAAACAGAAAGCAAGCTGGTCAAAATATTTAGAAGGATTTTCATGATCGTTTTTTCCCTGGGGATGATATTTCTGTTATACCGGATGGCGATCCATTCCCGGTAGGGAAAAGACCTGGACCAGGTAGAGAATAAGGAAGGGGAAATGCAATAACTAATCTTTGACAGCTCACCACCCCAGACGAAAGGTCAGCGCTCATTCAATGACATAAGATGAGCCCCTTCAAGAATCATCCTCTATACAAATCATGCACGCTGACCCTGTGGTTCTGATCTCCGGGCAAGCGAGATTTATTTAAACTCAGGTCTTGAAAAAAGGCATCAGGAGTCATACATGCTCAGAGCAACCCGTTTCCTGATTTTATTCTTTCTGAGTATCGCCGCGCTGATCGGTATTAAAGCTTTGGATCTGCACGTGCTGCTCACCATTTTGTTCGTGATCCCGATAACCATTGTCGCACTCATCAGCATACTTTCCTTTATGATTGGAAAAGCACCGAAGACCACTGAGCCGCAAAATCGGTGGCGGGGTTAAAGATGAAGAGGAACTGTTGGCGGACGTAATCGTGATGTGTAATCGTTTGCTTACATAGATGGAGGTCGTATGGGACTATTGAATGGATTAATGGGACTGTTCAAACCCAAGACCGTGAAAGAGATTCGTGATGGCACCTGGGGACATCTGGTTCACGCCCATGGTTTGACCGTAGATACACTTTCTCAAAATATCAGATGTGTAGATAAACCCGGCATGAAAGATGGTTTCCAGGTTAACCTCCTCCGTATATTCTCGTTAAGTGATGTTGAAAAGAAAGGCATAACGATTACCGGCTGGGAGACCTTCGACCAGTACCCGGAACTGATCATGTTCGAGGGCTACCTCGACGGCAAGAACCAGGCACACCTGGAAAGGAAAAATGGGCAAAAGGCAGGATAATTTTTTGAGTCGAGCAGATCGGTTTCTCCCGATTTACTGAAGGGCGATGTTTGTTTCCCACGGTAGCTGCCTGATTTCCCGGCGGCGCCACATCAATTCAAGCATTAACATCTTTACTCTCGCATGATTCTCAAAATCCCTCAATCACTCAGCAGGGAAATTTGAAGAGTAGAAAGATAGGCCGTCAGATAATGTTTGCCATCTGCAATCAACAGCTTTTATTTAACAGAACGCACCGGGAGCACCCGAGCGTCTAAGTAGGTCGAAGGGGGAGACCAGCGCCGTGCGCCGTTGGTGAAATTGAAGCGGGCGGCAGAGGAACTGGTTACATCCGACGCCCAGGGACAGCAAGCCGTCAGGGTGATCAGGGGGGTCAGATGATACCCGTTTTGGCCCGCAACAGCACCGTCATACAAATCCGCCAGCTCAACCTGCGTCGGCATCAACAGTTGCGATTTGAAATCCGGATCTTCGTCGGGTTGACCGATTTACTGAAGGGCGCATCAACCGGATGAACCTGAAAAAATAGGGTGGCGCTTAGCGGGGCATTTCTCCTACCATCGTCTTGATCAAATCTTCGGCGACATCGGCCAGGTCCGGCCTGAACAGCATGTAACTTTCTGCCTCATGATGACCGGCCTTCCACATGATCCTTCCGGTGGAGGCTTCGACCATCTTGATGCCCAGGCCAACCTTGCCGAATTTCTTGTCGTTTTCCCGGGTATAATTCCAGAAATCGACATTAATGACAATAAACGCATCCACCTGCGATGTCTCTCCGATCTTTTTACTGAGGTTGCTGTCGGATACATTGATCGTCTTGAGTTTGACCAGATAATCGAGGACGGTTCTCCTGTAATCTTCATTGCTTTGGAGCTGGTTGACTATCGTTGCGGCATCGACCACGTCCGTAAACCATTTCTTATCCACCAGGACCCCTGCAACAATCTGTTCTACAATACCGCGCGCTTCCTCATACGTGCCGACATCGGCCGGAAGAACGGCAACCTTCTGGGGATGAAAATCTTTTGCTTCGCGGGCTACCTGTGAATATCGCAGGCCCCCGCACGCCGATAATAAGAACAACGCGAGAAGGACCATGCAGGGTCTTGCCGCTATTTTCATTGTCAACGCCCCTTTAAATTTCCCCGGAATTCTGTAATTCCCGCTCGAGGAAATCAAACAGTTTTTTTAAAGGAAGGTCGCATCAACCGGATGAACCTCAAAAACGGTTCATCCGGTGCAATTCGATCGCTGCATCGGTTCCGACGCATATCCTCGCCGACCGGAGACGAGCCCGTGAGAAACATCAAAGGCGCTCCGGATGGCTTTCCCCCCGGGGCGCCTTTGATTCCCATCAACCCTTTTTCAGTAAAAATTCTTCCCGTAGAGCTTTTGGCTCAGACCGATGAGGTCGGCCCACTTCATCGGACCGCCCTTGTCGGCGGGAAAACCGAGCCCCCAGATCATCCCGACGTCGATCATCCGGACATCATCGACGATCTTCCGGTCGAGGATGTCTTTCCCCACCTGGACCATCGCCGTCAGGAGTCCCAGTTGGATCTCCTCTTCGCCGGCCTCGTGCGGCGAACGCTTTGCGATGAGCGGCAGGACAGCGGGATCGACGCTCCCGTCCTTCAGGAAGAAGCCCTTCCCCGACTTTTTCAGCCCGAGGCGCCCCGATTCCACCACGTTCTTGAGGGTGTCCTGTTTGATACCCATCCCGACGAAGGCCTTGTAGGGGATGTCGATTCCCACCTCATCCGTGAGCCGGATGGGTCCCACGGGCATCCCGAAACGGGTCATAGCCCGGTCCACCTTTTCGATCGAATTTCCCTCCTCAATGTATTTCAGGGCGTTGACGAGGTTGGGAAAGAGCATTGCATTGACGACGAAGCCCGCGTTATCCCGGCAGACAATCGGCCGCTTCCGGATCAGGCCTGCGAAGTTGAGGAGATTGTCGATCGTCTCCTGCGCGGTCTTTTCGCCCCGGATCACCTCCACGAGCTGCATCAGCCAGACGGGGGAGAAGAAGTGGAGCCCCCCGAACCGCTCCGGTTTCGCCACAAAGGGCGCCATCGACGTGATGGGGATCGACGAGGTGTTGCTCGCGATGATGCAGTCCTCCCGGACGACCCCGCAGAGCTCCCCATAAACCTGTTTCTTTACGCCGAGCTCCTCAAAGACCGCCTCGACGACGATGTCCATCTCCCGGAAGGCCGCGGTGTACTCCGAGACGGCCGTGAGACGGGCCATGATCGCATCGACGGGCTCCTTGAGCCGTTTCTTTTCGGCCATCCCGTCCAGTATTTTCCGGACGAAAGCCTTGCCCGGCTCCAGCGCTTCGGGAATGTCCTTCACCAGCACGGGAAGCGGGGTGTTCCGGAGGATTTCGATGACGATCCCCCGTCCCATCGTCCCGAAGCCGAGGACCGCCGCCTTGCCGAGCGGCTTGGGGACGAACCCTTTCGTCATCATCGCCTTCGGCTTGTCCGTCATCCCCTTGATGAAGAAGGTGTTAATGCTCCCCTTGGCCTCTTTCGAGAGGACAACCTCCACGAAGTTGGCCTTCTCCAGTTCCAGACCCTGTTCGAGGGGAAGCTTCAGCCCCTCGTGCATCGATTTGAGGGCGAGCATCGGCCCCGGGATCTCCCGGCCCTTGGTCGCCTTGAGGATCCCGGCCTTGGCCATCTCGGCGACGGCGTCGATCTGGGAGAAATCCTGGGCGGGCCGCTTCAGGTCCGCCGTTCCCGCGATGACCTGTTCGAGGAGCGCCCTCGCCGACGCAAGCAGGTCGCCTTCCGCGGGAATAAGCCGGTCCACGATGCCCATCTCATACGCCTTGGCGGCCGGAAGCATCGTCCCCTTCAGGATCAGTTCGAAGGCGCCGTAGCCGATCAAACGGGGCAGACGCTGCGTCCCCCCGCCGCCGGGAAAGAGACCCACGTTACACTCCGGCAGGCCGATGAGGGTGTTCTTCCCCTCCTTCGCGATCCGGGCCGTACAGGCGAGCGAGAATTCAAGACCTCCGCCGAGGCAGTGGCCGTGGATCGCCGCAACCGAGGGAAACCCCAGGGCGATCAGACGGGCGAAGGAGCCGTGGAAGAGATCCAGGGTCCTGCGCACCTCCTCTGCACTTTCGATCTGGGAGATCAGCTTCAGGTTGGCGCCGGCGAGAAAGTTCTCCGGCTTCCCCGAGATGAAGATGATCCCGCGGATCCCCTTGGCGATCTCCAGTTCCTGCATGACCCGGTCGAAGCCGATGAAGGCGTCCTCCGTCCAGGTGTTCATCGCCTCGCCGACCACGTCGAACGTGATCACCCCGATTCCCTTCTCATCCACCACCATGTTGAATACCTTAGCCATTTCCTACCTCCTTATCCGTTTGGTTGATATAAAATTAGGTTTATCCGGTTGATGCACACTTTCCGAAAAAGTATGAGATCACAGCCCGATAGCAACAAGCGACATCACTTTCACTACTGAATGATTTCGAAAAATCTCGTTTCTAAGAATTACGGTTTGAAAGATAGTGACACCTGAAATCAGCGGCGCAGTTTACCGGCCCGTAGGATTTATTGGTTGGGGCGTCCCTCATAAGACTTAATTGCATTTATACAACAACGAATAACAATATCACGAAGGTCGGATAGCGCAATCGTCACGGTTATTTTTGGATTTATATTCATCATCGGTATACCATCATAACGGAAAGAGAACCCCCAATACATACCTTCATGAACAACATCGCATCTTACATCATATAAGAAATCCGCTACTTCCTCGATATTCAGCATGCGTCTTGGGTGTTGATGAATAAAGCCACATGTTAGTATATCCTGATCAGGTTGAGACACAAGCACTTTGAAGAATTGTCGAACAAAGGCACGTGATTTTCCTTCTTTTGTGAAATTATCATGCAATTTGGCTATATGTTCTGCACAGATTATCAAAAATAATAGTTGTAGAGAATCACGTTTGGGTCTGATTTTAGGTAGATCATCTGCCAAAGATACAAGACGTTGTGCTTGATGCATTATTATCTTTGCCGGGTGCATAGGGTTATC
>JAPLJW010000242.1 GCA_026388365.1 Deltaproteobacteria bacterium
AGGGAATTCATTAAGAACAAATACCGCTTAACCTGCTTTCTGGGGTTGGAAAACAGCCCCACCTGCGGCATTCACTGGGGCAAGCATAAAGTCAACCGGTATCAGACGGAGTCTCCCAATCCGGTCGATCATCCTTCCCCCGATGAACCTGTCCTCATGGGGATTATGGCGGAGATATTGGCGGAGGAACTGGCAAAGGAAAACATCAAAGTGCCGTTCTTGGAGTTTCCCGCATTGACGCCGCAGGATTCAGAAAAAAGAAAAACCTTCTGGGAGGATTTACGTAAGATCGTTGAGCCCGGCGTTGCTGAAGGTATCCATGATGACCAAACAGCGAAACAAACTGGTATATAGAGGTTTCCGCTGACAATTCGTTACATTTACTTCTCAGTATGCTGCAGAAAACAGAGTCAGGTGAAGCCTTCGGGAGAGGTCAGGAGATGGAGCAGGAAGCAGACACACCTTTCTTGTCGTCCACGCCCTGAAAAACAAGGGATATCTATGAAATCGTCCTATGATTATGACTTGATCGTTATCGGCGCCGGCATTGCCGGGATGGTTTCCGCCGTCACGGCCAATGGCCTGGGCAAGCGTGTGGCCGTCATCGAAAAAAACAGGGTCGGCGGCAACTGCACCAACTCCACCTGCATCCCCAGCAAGGCCCTGATCCGTTTAAGTCACCTCAACCATGACGTTTCGCTACTTCAGCGCGTGGGTCTGCTCACCGATGAGGCAGGGCAAATCCAGGGACGGAAAATCATGCCTCATATTCGCGGGATCGTTCAGCGGGCCTATGAGAAGGATCTTCCGGAAACGTTCGAGGGGATCGGCATCCGGGTCATCCCGGGCCGGGCATCTTTTGTCGATTCCCATCGCATTGCAGTCAACGGGCAGATGCTCTCCGCAGCGAAATTCATCATTGCCGTCGGCACCTCGCCCCTGATCCCGGATATTCCCGGTCTGCAAGCCATCGACTTTCTGACAAACGAGACCCTCTATGGTCTGGAGGATTTGCCCCGGTCGATCATCATCCTGGGCGGCGGCGTCGACGGCCTCGAGTATGCCTCGGCTTTTGGGCGACTGGGCGTGGAAACCACGGTGGTCGAGATGGCCACGCGCCTGGTCCCTTCGGCGGACCGCGAATTGGTTCAGCACCTGCTGCGGTCATTGCACACCGAAGGCATACATCTGTTGACCGGTGCGAAGGCGGTGAGAGTCCAGGGCCGGAAGGACAAGGTCGTGCTCACGTTTCAGAGATCGGATGGTCCTATCGAAGAGACCGAAGCGGATAAGATGCTCGTCGCCGTCGGAAGGAAGCCCGATCTGGAAGGGCTTTGCCTTGAGAAAGCGCGCGTAGCATTCAATGCCCGGGGCGTCATCACCGACGCCAAGCTCCGGACCTCCGCACCCCACATCTACGCCTGCGGCGATATCGCAGGCCCTTTTCAGTTGGCTTCAACGGCAGAGGCCCAGGCCATCGTCGCAACGACCAATGCCTTCCTGCCTGTCAAGCGAACCGCCGATTACCGCAACAACGTGTATGTCGTCTTTACCGAGCCGCCCCTTGCCTGGATCGGCCTGACGGAAGAGCAGGCGCATGCCCGGTATGGGCACAAGCTCAAGGTGTATCGTTTTCAATACAACGCCATGCGCCGGGCCCTCATAGACGGCAATGACGTCGGCATGGCCAAGATCCTCTGCGACGGCCGCGGCCGGATTGTCGGCGCACACATCCTGGGGGAAGGCTCGGGTGAGGTGATTCACGAACTTCAGGTGATCAAGGCGTTCCAGACGCCTTTGCATAAACTCCAGACCCTGACGCACGCCTACCCGACCTATGCCCAGGCCATCGTGGGGCGGGCAAGTCAACTCGCCTATCTCGACCGGATGGGAAACAATCCCTTTGTGGACCTCGCCCTGCGACTGCTCCCCGGAATTGCCAACCGGCTTCATCTCTCCCGTGATCGTCTGGCAGAAACCCATCCGGTTGACGCTTTTGCCGAATTTCAGGACGACCCGCTATCTGCCGTAACCATGACCGAACTCTCGGCTAAAACAGCCCTTACGGACCATCAGAACGACGGCCATGCCTATACCGTGGAATCAAGGAAGGCCGGACAGGAGGCTTCCATCCTCGATATCCGGGGCGACCTCACTGTCGCTTGCGAAAAAGCTCTCACCAGGGCTTTTGACGAGGCCATAAAGCCAGCGAAAAGGATTCTCCTGAACCTGTCCGGCCTGGGGCATATGGATGTGGAAGGGGCGGGGTTGTTGCTCATCAACGCATCACGGGCCGGCCGGAAACAGATCGCCGTATCGGCCTGCGGACTCCCTGGTCCTTATCGGGATGTCTTTCATCTCACGGGCCTGGATACCGTCATGGCGCTCTACGACGATGAAGAAGACGCCTTGTGCTGTCGGCGCTTTCCGGAAAAAAGCGGCCTTTCAGTCAGCCCCTTATCCCCCGATCAGTCACCACCGCCCGGCTGGGCGAGGTCCGTTGATTGTCTGTCCCTTGCAGGCATCCCCGCGGGGGTGATGAATATCAACGTCGATGGCCGGCGGGCCTCCAACCCTCCTGAAGGCTTTGGCCGGCTTTGGGAAAAAAGATATCGTCTTTGCCTGCACGATACGGATCTGGATCCCCGGCAGATCATCTCCGCCTGGCGGTCTGAATTCCCCGACTTCTGGCCGAAAGGCAATGACCTGTTTCCCTCCGGGAATGCGGCCATCGCCCCGGGAACGACGGCACTGCTCAATCTGACCCTTCCCGGAGGTTTGGTCCTGGCAACAGGCCTCATGGTCATTTATGCCGACGATACGTCCTTCAGCTTCATGACCGCGCAGGGGCACATCCTGTCTGGCTGGATCACCTTCCGTTGCTTTAGTGATAATGGTTCCACCTTCATTGAGGTCCATCCCCTGTTCAGGGCCGGCGATCCCCTCATAGAAATGGGCTTCCGATTGGGTGCGGCAGCGCAGGAGGACCGGTTCTGGCATGAAACCCTCGGCAATCTGGCCCGCCGCCTGGGAACCCATGGCGAAGTTGCGCAACAGAATATTCTCGTCGATCCCAACATCCAGTGGAACAGGTTTGCCAATATTCGCTATAGCGCGGCAATCCGTTCTACCCTCTATATGCCCGTTTACCTGCTGAAGAAATGTTTCGTTGTGAAAAAAGACCAGATTCGGAACGTGAAACTTTGATGCCAAAGAGAGATGATTACGATGCCGTGGTTGTGGGTGCGGGGCCGAACGGTCTGGCAGCGGCGATCACTCTCGGCCGCCGATTCGACTCGGTCCTGCTTCTGGAGGCCGCAAAGACCGTCGGCGGCGGCGTCCGTTCCGCAGCGTTGACCCTTCCCGGTTATATTCATGATGTCTGTTCCACGGTTCAGCCCCTTTCGCTCGCGTCCCCCTTTTTTCGGCAGCTTGATCTGCCGCAGTACGGCGTGGAGTGGATACAGCCGGAGATCCCCCTGGCCCATCCCTTTGAGGACGGATCGGCCCTGTTCCTCCACCGTTCTCTGGAGGTCACGGCCGATGCCTTGGGCGCCGACGGCAAGGCGTATAAAAGGCTTTTACAACCCTTTGTGGATCATGAGCAGAAGCTTCTTACCGATATCCTGCAGCCGCTCCACTTCCCGGAAAACCCCCTCCTGATGACCCGCTTTGCCCTCCCCGCCCTGCGTTCCCTCAGGGGTCTCGTGGAAACACAATTTCAAAGCGATCGGACGCGCGCCCTCTTCGCCGGCCTGGCCGCCCACGCCATGATCCCCCTTGAAAAGACGGCAACAGCGGCTTTCGGCATGATTCTGGCCACCCTGGCCCATACCGTGGGATGGCCCATCATCAAGGGCGGTTCCCAGAAGCTGGCCGACGCGCTGGCGGATTGCTTCCGCAACGGCGGCGGCGAGGTCATCACCGGACGACACATTGCTTCTGCAGCGGATTTGCCGAAGGCCGCTGCTTATTTCTTCGACGTGACGCCCCGCCAGCTGATCAGCATCAAGGGTCTTGGCCTCTCCGACGGTTACTGCAAAAGGCTCGCCCGGTTCCGCTACGGCCCGGGTGTCTGTAAAATGGATTGGGCCCTCAAAGAGCCTATTCCCTGGAAAGCGGATATCTGCAGGAAGGCCGGCACGGTTCATCTGGGCGGTTCCCTCGAGGAGATCGCGGCCTCGATCCGTGATATCCATGCGGGAAACGTGTCCCCCTCACCCTATGTCATCCTTGCCCAGCAGAGCCTTTTTGATCCCTCGCGTGCGCCTGCCGGCGCACATACGGCATGGGCCTATTGCCATGTCCCCCATGGATCGGCCGCGGATGTGTCGGCGCTCATTGAAAAAAAGATCGAACGTTACGCGCCGGGATTCCGGGAGGTGATCCTGGCAAAAAGCGTCCTGTCAGCAGCAGCCATGGAACAATACAATCCAAACTATGTGGGGGGGGATATCAACGGCGGCCTCCAGGATCTTTCTCAGCTTTATACCCGGCCCATTGCTTCCCTGAATCCCTACCGGACATCGGCAGAAAATATCTACCTCTGCTCTTCCTCCACCCCCCCCGGCGGAGGCGTTCACGGTCTTTGCGGGTATTATGCGGCACAATCCGTCTGTAAATGAATCCTGAACGGATCTCGCACGGCTTTTATCAATAATGGATGATGACAATAAGGAAACATCCTCAATGAGTCCAAACCATGATTGAATGTGATGTCGCTATCGTTGGCGCGGGTCCTGCGGGGTGCGCGGCTGCCCGGGAATGCACCCGAAAGGGATTGAAGACAGTCATTGTGGAGAAGAAAAAAATTCCTCGCCACAAGGCATGCTCGGGGATTCTCGTGCCGGATTCAATCAATACGCTGTCGGAACATTTCGGAAACGTGCCGCAGGACCTCCTGGCGGTCCCTTCTCACGTCAATGCCATGCGGATGCATTTTCCGGGCGGCTATGTGGGGGATATACCGATCCATGGACTGATGATCTGGCGGGATCGTCTTGATGCATGGCTTTGCCGGGCTTCACAGGCAGAGGTTCTTGATGAAACAAAAATGCAATCCTTTACAGAGAGTACTGACGGCGTCGATCTCTTCTGCGTGAAATCTAATGGAGAGCGTCTTCATGTTCACAGTAAAATAGTAATTGCCGCCGATGGCGGTGCGTCAAGCATGGTGAAGCAGATTGATCCGCCATTGACGGCAAGATTGACCTGGTATGTTGCCCTGCAAGAGACCTATGCCTGCGGGTGTCATCTTGAGCCTGGATTCTTTCATTTTTTTGCTTTTCCCGCAATTTCTCCGTATCCTTCCGCATATATTAAAGACGACCTGTTGGTGATGGAAGTCGTCGTCAGGCTGGCGGACAAGGCAACCTTGGCCATGGCCAGATTTAAGGAGTATTTGTGGAAGCGAATCGGTATCGAACAAGCGCGTTTGATCAGGCGGCTCGGATGTAGGGTGGCTTATGCAGCGCCAAGAGGATTGTTTTGTTTCGGCACAGAGCGTATCCTTGTTTCCGGAGAGGCCAGCGGTCTGTTGAATCTCTTTGGCGAGGGCATTTCATCTGCCCTGGCATCAGGAAGGATAGCGGGGAAAGTTTCGTTCAATAGCATTCAACAAGGGGTGTCACCGGGGCGGCTTTATCGACAAGAAATTGAGACAGAAAAAAGAAAGACCATCAGCACGTTCAATTACAAAACGCTTCTCTTCCGAGAGGGCAGTGCCTTCAACTTCAAAAAAGGATTGCAGGCACTGAATTCGAAAGAACGTGTCAGATTCTCTGGGAATCTGCTAAAGTGGCTGGTGACGTTAAAGGCAAAAAATAATTTGCGGCTTGGTTTAAGAATGCGGAATCGATTCATTGATCATATTGATAGCGCTTAAGAAATGGGCTTTGATCGCACGTTCGGCGGAAGCGGATTTATGATCTTGCCGGCTGAATCTGGATTTGCAAGCTTGATCTTGGGAACGTCCAGATTGTTTTCAGCAAACCAAACCGATCGATGCAGGTTCTAAGAATATTTACTTGGCTATCCGGAAAGCCGGACAAGGAAAGGCCTTTCCACATGTCATGTATGAGGATCATTCGATGCGCGTAGGAATCGTCCACACCAGAAGCTCGCCTTGCCGCTGTGCGCAGTCCATCGCCCGGGGGCTTGAAACCCTGGGACATGAATCCGTTCTGGTGGATTCTGAAGAAATCGAACTCCAGGCTGCGGAAATGTCACGCCGCTGCGATCTGATCATCGATCACACCGACACCTTCCACGAACGGGGCCTCTTGCGACCCCTGGTGCGTCAAAGGCTCGAATCCAGGGGCGCCCGCATCGTCGGGTCCGACTCAAAAGCCTGTTTTCTTGCCGACGACAAGGCCGCCGCCAAGGCGCGCCTGGCCGAGGCCGGCATCCCCGTTCCCCCGGGAATCGTCGTCACCGGAAAGGACTGGGAAATCCCCACATGGCTGGGATTCCCGGTGATCCTGAAGCCCGCCTGCGAGCATATGAGCCGGGGCCTTGTCCTGGCTGACAGCAAGGCAAAGGCGTTCGAAGCCGCCGCCGACCTCCTCCATCGCTACGGCCAGCCGGTCCTGGTGGAGCAGTATATCCCCGGCAGGGAACTGGCTGTCTCTCTCCTCGAGCGATTGGACGGAATCCAGGTCCTGCCCCCCCTGGAATGGTTTCCGGGGGATAGCGAATCCGGGATTCTCTCGGAGCCCTTCAAGCTGAAGGACCCTCCTGCAGAACGCCAGGACGCCGGAGAAGCCAAACTTTCTGCGGCCCTCAAGGAGGAACTTGAAGCCCTTTCCATCCGGGCTTTCCACGTTCTGGGTTTGAGGGATTACGCCCGCTTCGACATCCGCCTGTCGCCGGGCGGAACCTTCTTTTTTATGGAAGCCAACACAACGCCAAGCCTGGAGTTCCACGAAGCCATCGCCCTTTCCGCAGGATGGTCCGGAATGGATTATCCTGCCCTCGTGGAGGCCATCCTGTCGGCAGCCCGCCGCCGATACAGCGATGATGGCACCTCAAAAAGCAGTGAAGGGCTCCGGATCGATCTTCCTTGTGGCACGATTGAGCTTGTTGTCCCCAAGGGGGTCCATCATCCGCCGACATCGACCGTCGATCTGGCCGGTATCCTCGATGTCAAACCCGGGGAAAGCGTCCTCGATCTCGGCTGCGGCAGTGGCTTTCTCGCCATTGCCGCGGCGAAGCTCGGCGCCGGTCATGTGACCGCCACGGACTTAAACCCGCAGGCCCTTGATGCAGCTTCCCAAAACGGCAGGATGAACCATGTCGGGGAGCGAATTTCAATCCATGCGGGCTCCTGGTACGAGGCCTTGCCTGTCTCGAAAAGAGGGCGTTTCCACCTGATCGTGGCCACCCCTCCCCAGACCCCGGGTCCGTATCCGTTTGGCCCTCGCTACGGCGGCTTTGATGGAACAAGGCATCTTTTCTCCATCATCGATGCGGCGCCGGACCATCTGGAGCGGGACGGGGGCAGGCTCTGGATCCTTGCCATCTCACTGGCCAACCCTTCCGCCCTGATACGCCGCCTGGAGGAACGGTTTTCCGAGATCTCCGTGGTCCGCGAAACGGTCCGTCCCTTCACCCCGGATGAGTACGAGAAGATTGAAAAAGGCCTGTTCGGACATTTTTTGAGCCTTCGTTCGTCGAGCCGCGCAGAATTTACCGATGCCGGAGAGGGGCGTTACAGCTTCCGCAATCTTTTCATCCGTGCTTCAGGGGTCCGGAACCTATGAAAAAACTCATCGTGAACGCCGATGATCTCGGGGCTGACGAACCCAGGAACGCCGGAATTTTTGAAGCCATCGAGGCAGGCGTGGTCACCAGCGCCAGCGTCCTGGCCAACGGTCCGGCGATTGAGGACGCCCTCCGCCGCATCCGGTTTTCGTTATGGAAAGGGGTTTCCTTCGGGATCCATCTCAACCTCTCAGAGGGAAGGCCCCTGACCGGCAGGCTGCATTTTCTCGCCGGACCGGACGGCTTTTTCCCGGGAAAGACCCAGGCCCAAAAGTTGTTCCAGCAGCGGGGGAACGCCGCTCTAAAAGAGGAGATATATCGGGAGACGGCGGCTCAAGTGGAGGCGCTCCTGCAGTTTGGCGTTCCCATCACCCACCTGGACGGCCACCAGCATCTCCAGGTCTTTCCGGCCGTCATCGAAACCGCTCTTCGGGCTGCCGAGACGTTCGGCATCCCCTGGATGCGAATCCCCGACGAACCTCCGCAGGGACATTTAAACGACCGGTTTCTCGAGGCCGAAGCCCGGATGTTTGGCGGGTTCGCCGCGGAGGCCCGCCCGTGCGCTGCAACATCAACGGTGAGCGTGCCAGACCATTTTCGGGGTCTCTACCTGAAAGGACGGTTGACGCCTTCGCTCCTCAAAAATACACTGGAGCATCTGCCCGACGGGCTCACCGAACTGATGGTCCACCCGGGAAGGGTCCCGGCGGGCACGCTGCAGGGGCCCTTCTCCTCCTTCTCTACCCGTGACCGGGAAACCGAGTTGATGGTCCTGTTGGGAGAGGAGTTCCGGGATGCCCTCAGCGAATATGGCGTCTGTTTGACCCCATTTCCGGAGGTGAATGCGTGACGTTGCCCCTGCGTATTTTGATCCTGACCCCTACCGCCCTTCCTTCCATTACGGGAAACGCCATGACGGCCGAGCGCTGGCGCCGGTCGCTCGCAGGAATGGGTCATGCCGTGAAGACCCTCTCCTCGCAGAACGCTGATCAGGAAGGGCTGTCCCGGGAGATTAGAAGCTTTCAGCCCGACATCATCCATGCTCATCACGCCCTCAAAGCGGGAGCTCTGCTACTGAATCGAGCCGTCAAGGCGGCGACCGGAAGCATCCCTTTCGTGGTTTCCCCCGCCGGTACGGATATCAACCATGATCGGGCGCCGGATGGGACCGCTGAAGGGACCTTTGAGATCCTTCTCAAGGTATGCCGAGCCTCCAAGGGAATCATCACCCAGAGCCCCTGGGTGTTCAAGCGTATTACGGATCTTCTTCCCGGGATGGAGGACCGCATCGTCCAGGTGCCCAAGGCGTTTCTCTGGCAGGGGGATGAGTTGATCGATCTCAAAGGGGATTGTGGCGATCGGTCCGGGCTGTTCCTCTTTTTTATTCCCGCCGGAATACGCCCCATCAAGGGGAACCTGGAATGCCTCCGATGGCTCGAAACGGTTTACTGCGCAAGACCCTCGGTCCGCGCCGTTTTCGCAGGCCCTGCTCTCGATGCGGTCTACGCTGCGCGGTTCGAGGAGGAGATCCGCCGGCTTTCTGCCTTCGCCAGATGGATCCCCCGGATTCCGCCCGCTGCCATGCGTTCCGCCTACGGCTCAGCTGATGCAGTCCTGAACGCCTCCTTTTCGGAGGGGCTGTCCAATACCCTCCTGGAAGCCATTGCCGCGGGGCGGCCGATCCTCGCTTCCGATATTCCCGGAAACCGCTGGCCCGTCCTGGGAAATCAAAACGACCGCCCCTGCGGGTATCTGTTCGACCATCGTAACCCAGACGATTTCATTCGAGAAGCCATCCGCCTGTTTGACGATGAAGGGCTGCGGAGGGGATTCGTCGAAGCTTGCCGGGAACGGGCAGCCAACCTTCCGCGTCCGGACGACGAAGCGGATGGACTTGACCGGGTCTACCACTCCGTCCTTAGGATTTGAAGCGCCTCTTTGGCGGAATTCATTCATTTTAGGGGACAGGGCATCTTTTTTTCATGACGTTCTGGAATTCATCAGGAGGGAAAAAATGAGGGAACCGACAGCATCAGCGGATCAGGGAAAATCGGAAAACGAGACGGCAATGTCGGAGACCATCAGAGATATCTTTGCCTGCTATCGTACGATCGCCGTTTATGGCATCTCCCGCGATCCTGAGGCAGCATCCCATCGGGTCTCCTCCTATCTCGCAGCGAAGGGATACAACATCATTCCGATCAATCCCCATGTCGATCAGATCATCGGCCGAAAGGCCTATCACCGCATCGAGGATGTTCGAGAAAACATCGATGTCCTGGAGGTTTTTCGTCCCGCAGATCAGGTTCCGGCTGTGGTTCAGGAAGCTGTGGAGCGTCGAAGGAAAAAGGGCGACATCCACGTCATCTGGCTCCAATTGGATATTAAAAGCGAGGCAGCCAGGGAGCTTGCCGGGAAAGCGGGTATCCTTTTCGTGCAGGACCGGTGCATGATGGTAGAGCATCGTCGCATTTACTCCTGCAAGGAAAGGGCATAAAGAATGAGCCCCTCGTTCTGCTCTTCCGTCAGCTTTTTCAGATAAACCCTCTTGCCGGACCATCCCCCTCCCGCCTCCATGAAAAGATAGGCGGCCCATGGGTTCGACTTGAGGTTCTCATGGGTTAATCGCTCAGCCATAATAAAACCGTAATATCCCCGGTTGTCAAGAAATCCTCTTGATTTTATTATGCATACACCATACGGGATGGGACTAACGCATGAGCAGCCACTCACCGAAATTCGCACTTCCCTTACTACAGTAGATTACACCAGCACCGGAACCCCACGAACCGCTGTTATCGTCGCCTGTCTCAAAACTAATAAATCTTCTTGACATACAAAACTGCCTTCCCTATTCTCAACCCATGCAAAGCAACTTCTTATCAATGCGCGCGATTTACCCCGCCGTCCTGTCCGCGGCCCTGTTGTTTACAATATTCGCCCCCGGCGCTCAGGCCCAGCCTGCCGGTCCCAGGGACACGGGTCGAACGGTGTACTCCTTCTCGTTTTCGCCAATTTACCAGTTCGAGTCTGATTTCGGCCAAGGCGGCAGCTTCAGCGTGCAGCGCTACGGGTTCAACTTCGACACATCGACGCCCATCACGACCTCGCTGCGCGCAGGCATCAGCCTGGGCTATGAATTCGAGAAATTTGACTTCTCCGGCACGACGGCCTTCGCGGGGGCGGACCCCTGGAGCGACATCCACCGGTTTTCCGCCGGACTGCCCGTCAGCTACCGCATGACCGACAGCTGGTCGCTCTTCGTCTCCCCCCAGGTGGAGTGGTATGGCGAATCGGGCGTCGCCAATTGGAAGGATGCCCTCGGCTACGGGGCCATCTTCGCCGTGTCCTATCGCGTTAGTCCCGGGCTCACCGTGGGTGCCGGGGCAGGTGTTTTCAGCCGCATGGCGGAAACGAAGGGCTTTCCATACATCGCCATCGACTGGAAGATCACGGAGGAACTGCGACTCAACAATCCCTTCCGCACGAGCCCCTCCGGTCCGGCAGGCCTGGAGCTTTCCTACCGGATCTCTGATCGCTGGGAGATCGCGGCGGGGGGTGCCTACCGGTCATTCCGTTTCCGCCTCGATGGCAGCGGAGCCGCCCCCAACGGGATCGGCGAGGTGGACTCGACGGTGGGCTATGCAAGGCTGACGTACCGGATGGGCAGGGACTTCAAGCTCGATCTTTACGGAGGGGCGGCCTTCAACGGCAAGATGCGTATCGCCGACAGCAACGGCAACGAACTGGGCTCCGACGATTTCAAAACGGCACCCATGATGGCCCTCTCTCTGATGCTGCAGCTCTGATCCCTGCGAAGGGTCTTTCCCTCATTTTTCAGATTTTGGTGCTTGAATTTCGACAGGCAAAAGCTGCCCGATGCCCATGACGATGATCCGGGCCGGATCGGTGTTGGTGGATTGCGCGGCGCTTGACAACGCGGCAGGAGCCTGCCCGATCGGTTCGTCTCCCAGCCGAAAGGTTCCCCATTGGGTCGGGATAAAGTACCGGGCGCTCAGGTCACGGAAGGCGTCGAGCGCCTCCCGGGCATCCATATGGGCATAGTGCATGAACCAGCGCGGTTCATAGGCGGTGACGGGCAGCAGGGCGTAATCGATGCCGGGATACCGGCGTCCGATCTCCCGGTAGCCGATAAAGTAGCCGCTGTCTCCACCGTAATAGATTTTCCGGTCGGGGGTCACCAGCAGAAAACTCGCCCACAGGGTGGTATCCGTGTTTTGAGTGATCCTCCGCGACCAGTGCTGGGCGGGAAGACAAACCACCTGGCAACGGTCGCCGCAGGAAACCGCTTGCCACCAGTCCATTTCCACCACGTCCTGCTTTCCGAGATCATTCATCATGGCCTTGAATCCCAGGGGTACATAGACCCGCGTGTCGGCGGGGAGACGTCTAATGCTGGTGGAATCCAGATGATCGTAATGGCTGTGGGAAATCAGCACGTTTTTCTTGCCGGGCAAGGCTACAAACTCATCGAGGGAGAGACCGGGCGGGGTTTTCCTCTTCGGCAGCAGCGCCCGCTCCGAAAAGATCGGATCGGTGATCCAGTATTCTCCGTTGATTCTGATCAGGAATGAGGCATGACCGATCCAGGCGATAAAATCGCCTGGTGATGACCTTATCTTCTCATGGAGGCCCGGCACGACCGTGGGGACATCGTTTTCCTCCCCTGGGGAATAGGGAGTCTTTTCAGAAAGCTGCCAGCGTATGAAATCAATGAAGCCCTTCTGCATGGGCATCCAGGGATTGAAATACCGACCGTCTCTCAGATGCGGGGCGTGCAGAAGCGCTGGGTCTGCAGACTCCACTTGCGCCCGCCACTTCTGTTCATCGAAGGTCCTGATGGGCAAGATGCAGGAAGCCAGGGGCATGACCAGCAAAAGGATCATGGCCGCAAGGACCGTTTTTCGATGATAAGCGTTCATGCTCTCAGACGGGATGATCCGATTCGGCCGTCACTGCCCCGTACCTTCTCTCCTCCTGTTTGAACGATCCCCGGTCGTTCCGTTCCCAATCGACATGCAGGCGATTAAAGGCTCTCCTGACTTCCGATCAGCGGCAAGACGTTCTCGACACTGAAATAAACGATAAACCGATTTTTGACGTCATAACGCGAGTAATCGCACTTCCGGCAAATCTTCTGAATGAGCTCCTCGTTCTGCTCTTCCTTCAGCTTTTTCAGATAAACCCTCTTGCCGGACCATCCCCCTCCCGCCTCCATGAAAAGATAAGCGGCCCAGGGGTTGGACTTGAGGTTTTCATGGGTTAATCGCTCAGCCATAATAAAGGCAACCGTTTTTTCAT
>JAPLJW010000309.1 GCA_026388365.1 Deltaproteobacteria bacterium
CAAGACCCTCCGCTACCTGGTTTCTTCGCACGGGGACCGGCCGCTCGGAGTCCAGCTCTTCGGCTGCGATCCGGAAACGCTTGCCGCGGCCGCAAGGATTGCCGCGGAGCGGGGGGCGGGCCTTCTGGACGTGAAGATTGGCTGTCCGGTGAAGAAAGTCGCCAAGAACGGTTCCGGGGCGTCGCTGATGAGGGATCCGGAGCGCGCGGCCGCCATCCTGCGGGCCGTAAGAAAGGCGTCGGTCCTGCCCCTGACGGTGAAGATCCGCGCCGGGTGGAACGCCCGTCAGGTAAATGCCATCGAGATCGGACAGATCGCCCAGGAATGCGGCGTGGATGCGGTCATTCTCCATCCCCGCACGGCCGACCAGGGTTTTGGGGGACGGTCGGACTGGGGGCTGATCGCGATTCTCAAGGGCCGGCTCCGGATCCCCGTGGTCGGGAGCGGCGATATCCGCTGTCCGGAGGATGCCGCACGGATGTTTCGGGAAACCGGCTGTGACGGGGTCATGGTAGGGAGAGGAACCCTGGGTAATCCCTGGCTCATCGGAAATATCCTGTCCCATCTGTCGGGAACCGGGATCTCCATGCCGCCCCTCGCGGAGAGGGAAGAAATCATCCGGCATCATCTGATGCTGGCCATCGATTTTTACGGTGAGAAGATCGGGACCCGGGACTTCCGGAAACACCTTCTCTGGTATACGAAGGGCCTCAAAGGTGGCGCCCAGTTCCGCCAGGCGGCGGGGCGTATCAACGATCGGGACTCTGCATGGGAGGCCCTGCAGGACTATTTTCAGCATATCGAGGAACCGTCCACTGCATTTTCGGGTTCCGGGATGTGTGGATCGAGCGCGGAAATAGCAGAGGGGCCGACGTGACCGCGTAAAAAATATCCCGTCGATCATCCGACTCCTTTCGCGGTGAAATAAGGTCTTGACTTTCATGGGTCAGATCGTCATAATTAGACTGAAAATTGAGTGGTGCCGGCGTCCGGGTGCGGTGGAATTATTCATATTGAATATCAAAGGGAAATAGGGTGGAATCGTGGATTTTATGAAGTTCGATGAGCTGGAAAAGAAGATCAATGGTTTGATCGGTGATTATGTGCTGCTGAAGAAAAGGAACCTGGAGTTGGAAGAACTGCTGCAAAATAAAACGACGGAGATAGATGAAGCTAATAAAAAAATGGGGGGTTTGAGGGAAGAAAGGGATGCTGTACGCACAAAGGTGGACTCGCTTCTTGATTTGCTTCAGGAGATAAAGTCGCCCTAAAACAAACCTTGAGGTCGTCCATTGAAAAAGCGCTTTGAAGTGAGGATACTGGGGCAGGAGCTCTCAGTAATAAGCGATTCGGGGGATGAGCATGTAGCGAGTGTTATCAGGTTTGTCAGTGGCAAGGTGGAGGAGGCGGGAAAGGCCGCCGGCAGCAGGAACGCCTTGAACATTGCCATCCTGACCGCATTAAACATTGCGGATGAGTATTTGCAGATGATGGGAGCAAAAGAAGACAGATATAACCAATTGGAGAGCAGAGCGGAACAATTGATCCACTTGATGAACAATATAAGGTAAACAGATTATCCCCTGCGATGTGCGTGATTAACATTCGTTTTTTGAGCCAACACCTGGGAACCGGGGACCTTTCC
>JAPLJW010000243.1 GCA_026388365.1 Deltaproteobacteria bacterium
AGCCCGCGGACATCGGGTATATCAATACCCATGGAACCTCCACGCGGAAGGGCGATCTGGCCGAGATCGACTGCCTGCGGGCCGTCTTCGGGAAGGCCCTGGCGAAGATCCCCCTTTCCTCCAACAAATCCCAGATTGGCCATACCCTCGGCGCCGCGGCGGCCATCGAAGGGGCCCTGACCATCGAGGGGATGCAGCAGGGAATCATCCTGCCGACGATCAACCACCGGCCCGATCCCCGTTTCGACGACATCGACTGCGTGCCCGACACGGCACGTCGTCAACACCATGAACTGGCCCTCTCCAATGCCTTCGGCTTCGGGGGGACGAACTGCTGTATCATCTTCCGGGGGACCTGACATGAAACCGAAACCATTCCAGCCGCAGGCGTACGGCGATGACGGGCGTTATGTCCGCGATGCGGCGACGGGGCTTGTCTGGCATCGCTGCGGAAACCGGACGCTCTATGCCGATACGGACCGCTCTACCGTTGTGTATCATGCCAATTATCTCCGGTATTTCGAGCTGGGCCGGGCCTCCCTTATGCGCGATGCCGCCTATCCCTACCGCGAGATCGAGGATAGCGGTTACATCTATCCGATCATCGAGATGGGCGTCCGGTTCCATGAGCCCCTGCACTACGACGATCCCATGTGGATCCATACCCGGCCCGGCCTGCTCGAACGGGTGAGGCTCCGGTTCGATTACATCATCACCCATGGGGAGACGGCCGCCGATGTCTGTCGCGGATTCACACAGCATTGCGCGCTGAACGCCAACGGGATTCCGGTGGCCGTCGATCCCAAGACCGTGCATTTATGGAAAGCCTTTCCGAACCCTTAGAAACGATAGCAATTTCCCTGGCCATTTCGGCGCCGGCCTATATGCGCGATCATCACGTCGGCGGTCTTGCAATTCTGCCGGCCGTGGAGGCGCTGCAGACTGTGGCGCGGTCGAAACCGACCATCTGGGGCGCCGATCCCCGCCGGCAGGCGCGGGCGGTGTTTCACCATCTCCTCGAGATCCATCCCGGGGCGGGGGAAATTACGGCGCTGCATGAGCATGTGCGGTACGCTGACGGTCGCTGTCTTTCCCGGCTGACGACCCTCCGCTCCGGAAGGCATCTGAAATTCACCCGCCGGATGGAGCATGTCTCCGTTTTGTTTATGCCGCCGCGCCTCGAGGAAGCGGGTTGCGGAACGGATCCGCTGGCGGACCTTGACGATGCGGGCATGCCCGAAGGACCGACGTTCACGGTCCCTAACGGCCGTCTTTACGACGAACTCGTCCCCTTCGGCCCGGCCTACCGCAATGTGCGGGGCGATATTATCCTCGCGGAAACCGGCGTCTCGACAACCGTCTTCGGGGGGGATTTCCCCGAGGCCGCAGGGCCCCTCGGTTCCCCTTTTCCACTGGATGCGGCCATGCATGCGGCCTGCGCCTGGGGGCAGCGATATCGGAACCGGGTCGTTTTCCCCATCGGATTCGATCGGCGGGAGATCTTTTCCCCGACCCGGGCCGGCGAGACTTATCCCTGCCGCATCACGCCCCTTCCCGGCGAAGGGGCCATCCTGCGCTTCGACATTCGGCTGTATGGTCGGGACTGGCGACCGGTCGAGGTGATTCGGGGGCTTAAGATGCGGGACATCTTCGGGGGGAAGCTGACCCCCCCCGCCTGGGTGAGAGAGGGGGTGTAGGATGCTCCTGGGGCTGATTCTCCTGTTGGCCTATTTCGCCGGTTCGATCAATTTTGCCATCATCACCCTCGGTCTGCTGGGCAAGGAAGACCCGCGGACGAAATTCAGCGGGAATGCCGGGACGACGAATGTCTATCGTCAGGCGGGCAAGGGGTGGGCGGTGGTCGTTCTCCTCCTCGATGCCGGACGGGCCGTCGGACTGGCGGCGCTGGCCCTGTACTTCTTGCCTGCCGCCCTGGTTTCCTGGGTTGGAACGGCCCTCGTCGCGGGGAACCGTTTCCCCTGTTTTCACCGGTTTCAGGGCGGCAAGGGGGTTGCCTCATTCTTGGGATTCACGATGCTGATCGCCCCCTGGGGGACCGTCCTGTCTTGTCTCGTCTGGGTCGTTGTTTACGGCATCGTGCGGATTCCCTTCATCGCCTCCTTCTTCATGGTCCTGATCCTTGGGGGGGCGACGGCATTGTCGGGCGATTCCCAGACGGTTTCCATCACCGGCACAGTCGTAACGGTCCTCTTAATTTTCCTCAACCACCGGAAAAATATCGTCGCGCTGCTTGCAGAGAGTCGACAAAAGACGTAAACGGAAATCAAGCAGGATGCTCTCGCTAAAAGTCGCAATTTGATTCTTTTCTCATTCCGGGCTTGACTAAGCCTGCCCCGGACCTGATCCGGGATTCGCCGGTATGACCGTTTGGGGACTTTTGACGAGAGCATCAAGGCATACAGGAAGGCAGGATTTTACATGCGGATCGTTCTGGTTCACCCCGCCGGTTCCAACTGGGTCCCCGGGAAAAAGGACATTACCGCCACGGCCAACCGGATGGCCCCGCTGGGGCTGCTCTCCATCGCGGCTTGTCTTGAACGCGCAGGCCACGAGGTCTTTATCCACGACGGTCTGGGACCACGGGCGGTCGCCGGGGTAGGGGAAAACGTCCGCCTCATTCTCGGGCGCGACCCGGAACTGGTGGGGTTTTCCGCGACGACCTCGGGGTTCCTCGACGCCTGGGAGATGGCCGCTGCCGTCAAGGAGGCGCGTCCCGGCGTCATCACCGTCTTCGGCGGCGTCCATGTTTCCGCCCTGGGGAAGGCCTTGCTGGAGCGGTTTGTCCATATCGATTACCTGTGTCCGGGGGAAGGGGAGGCGACGCTGACCGAGCTTGCGGCGGGGGAAGACCCAGCCCGGATCGACGGATTGATCCGAAGGGTCGGGGAAGGGGTGGTCGTCAACGCCCCGCGGGCTCCGCTGCCGGATCTCGACGACTTGCCGTTTCCCGCGTACGAAAAACTGGCCGGATTCCCCCGGGGGTACAATCTGCCGCTGTTCAGTTACATCCGGTTTCCCGGCGCCACGATGATCACCAGCCGGGGCTGCACCTACCAGTGTTCCTACTGCGACCGCTCCGTCTTCAAGCGGGGGTATCGCTGGAACTCCCCGGGCTACATCTACGACCACATGCGACACCTCCGGACCCGCTTCGGGGTCCGGCACGTCAACATCTACGACGATCTCTTTACCGCCAACCGGCCGCGGATCGCCGAACTCTGCGGCATGCTGACCCGGAACCCCCTGGGGATGCAGTTCAACTGCGCCGTCCGCGTCGGCCAGACGGACCGAGAACTCCTGGCGATGCTCAAGGCAGCCGGATGTCTGATGGTCTCTCTCGGCATCGAGTCGGCCGATCCAGAGATGCTCCGGCGGCACAAGGCCGGCGTGACGCTGGAAGAGGTCCGCAAGACGGTGGAGATGATCCGGGCGGCGGGGCTCCGGGCCAAGGGGCTCTTTATGATGGGGCTGCCGGGCGAAACGGAGGAGTCCGTCCGCCGGACGGGTGATTACGTCCTTTCGCTGGGGCTCGACGACATGAACATGACAAAATTCACGCCGTTCCCCGGAGCCCCGATCTGGGAGACGATCCGGGAGGAGGGAACATTCGTTGAGGACTGGCGTCTGATGAACTGCCTCAACTTCGTCTTTATTCCAAAAGGCATCGCCTCTCGGGAGAGGCTCGACCAGCTCTACAACGAACAGGTGAAGCGATTTTACACCGATGCCTCCTGGCGCCGAAGATTCCGGGATCGCCTCTGGGAGCACCGCCACAGCCTTTGGCACATGGCGCGGCACCTGCCCGATTTCATCGCTGCCCGCCGCCATTTCGAACCGGCCAGGATTTCAGGGTAAAAGAACGCCTTGGGGAGTCTTTTATCCGACATTATTTCTCTGGATCTCCCCATTCTCAACGGAGGATACCAAATGAAATCTTCACTTTTTGGAGGGTGATTACTCTGATGATTGGGGGTGTGGGCTGCTTCCTGTATCCTCAAATTTTCAATCTCGAAAAAAATGCTGGACTTCAAATCGTAATAAACACATTCCACACCCCGCCATACATAAATAAAAAACGATACTTTTACGAAGGAAGCAGAATCGCACTTTAAGGCTTGCTGAAAAGGCAGGAAAGATTTATAGAATAAAAGCCTTTCTTAGTTTTAATCCAACTCGTCCATAACCATTTTGAAGACATATAAATGGAGGAGCTGAAAGATGAACGAGTATATCAAGATTCCGGCATTGATCATGCGTGGGGGGACCAGCAAGGGAGTCTACCTGATGGCAAGCGATCTGCCCGATGATCCGGTAGCACGCGACCGTGTGATCCTCAATATTTACGGCAGTCCAGATGTGAGGCAGATCAATGGACTTGGCGGCGCTGATCCTTTAACAAGCAAAGTGGCGTTGATTGCTCCGTCCACAAGGCCTAATGTCGATGTGGATTATACCTTCGGTTATGTCGGCATTAAGGACGCCGTTATCGACTATGAGGGGAATTGCGGAAACATCTCCTCTGGCGTAGGCCCTTTCGCCATTCTGAAAGGATTGGTTCCTGCCAGAGAACCTATTACAAAGGTAAGAATATACAATACCAATACCGAAAAAATCATTGAGGCCGAGGTGCCTGTAGCGAATGGGGGAATTGTCACTGAAGGGGATTACTCGATTGCCGGGGTTCCAGGCACCGGCGCGAAAATCGCCCTAAACTTCCTCAATTCAGCTGGCTCAAAAACGGGTAAGCTTTTGCCCACCGGCAATGTCGCTGATGAAATCACACTGAAAAACGGAAACACCGTGCGGGTCAGTCTTGTTGACGCTGCCAACCCTTCCGTTTTTGTGAAGGCTAAGGACATCGGGCTGACAGGAAGGGAATTACCGGTGGATACGGAAACGAATCCGATCATTCTGGATATCATGGAGGATATCCGAACCACGGCCGCAGTGATGATGGGACTTGCTGCGAGCAAAGATCAGACAGGGCCAGCAGTGCCCAAGGTAGCGTTGGTTGCCGTTCCACAGGATTATCAGACCAGTTCCGGCGATACCATAAAGGCTGCTGATGTGGACCTGCTGGCAAGAACGAAGTCCATGGCGGTCATGCACAAAACGTACGCCATTACCGGAGGTATTTGTGTTGCAACGGCGGCGCTGATCGATGGAACCGTGGTCAATGAAGTGGTCGGTTCACTGTCTAAACGAAGCGGAGAGGTGCGAATCGGACATCCTTCAGGTATTTTGGAAGTATTTGTTCATTTGAAGAAACTTCCGGGCAACCAATTGGATTTACTGCGGGCGGGGGTATGCGGAACGGCAAAACCGATTATGGAAGGCATGGTTTATGTCTCCCGTAAAGTGTTCACCGTTTAACGGCCTATTTTGAAGGATGCGTATTGAAAACCAGGAGGTGAAGAGATGAGAGTCAGCAAGGTGTTATCAATTGCAGTCGGGATGATGGTTGCCCTCACATTGGCGGCGAGTGTGCATGCGCAAGACTTCCCCAAGCGGCCGATTGAACTGGTCATCCCGTTTGGAACGGGTGGCGCGAGTGATATTTTTGCCAGACAGTATGCGCAAATTGTGGAAAAATACCTGGGCAAACCACTTGTTGCCGTCAACAAAGGCGGCGCCGGCACCATCGAGGGCCTGGTATATGCTTACAGCGCGCCTTCCGACGGCTATACCATTCTGGAGATCACGCCTTCCTTGCTCATTATCGAGGCGCAGAAGAAAAGCTCCGTCAAGTTCAGAAGCGAATTCGAGCCGATTCTAAAGGTTCAGGCCGATGTGGTCGCATTCGGCGTTTCCTCAACGAGCAAGTTCAAAACCTTTGATGAGCTTCTGGCCTTTGCCAAGGCAAATCCTAAAAAGCTCAAAATCGGTGGTCTTTCTCCCGGTGGTTTGGACGACTATATTGCCAACGGCTTTGCGAAGAAGGCCGGAATCGAATGGACATACATCCCTTACAAATCCGGTTCGGAAGTAAAGGCAGCCATTTTGGGCGGCGAGCTGGATGTCTACCAGGATAAGCTGATCTCTTTTCTGACGCTTGTCCCGTCGGGAGATATCCGCCCTATGCTGGTCCTTAACGAAAAAAGGCTCAGCACCGTACCCGATCTGAAGAATGTTCCCTGCTCCGTCGAAAAGGGCATCAACTTCACGCAGGGCTCATGGCGCGCGTTTGTGGTCAAAAAGGGAACGCCGCCGCAAATCAAGAAAATCATCACCGACGCCTTCCAGAAGGCCTATGACGATCCGGCCTACAAGGAAATGGAAAAGAAGGAAATGACCAACGTCAAACCCGGATATATGAAAGCCGACGAATTCAGAAAGGCCTGGGATACCGAGCATGACGGATATGTTGAAATTTTCAAGCAGGCGGGGTTAATCAAATAACTTACGGTTCACTTAAAGAGGGGTATCTATAATCCACCTCGATACCCTGCGATGATGGTATTGATAGCCTGAACACTGAGAAACCCTTATGCCGTGAGGTGCATGTAAACAGTCGGCAAACTACCTATTGTCCGGAGTTTGCCGGCTGTTGGGGGTGGATTCCAGGTATCTAAGTTTCCTTGATGCTCCAATTTTCGGGAGGCAACTATCCATATGGAAATGATATTTAATATCGTGATGGGGCTTTTCATCCTCTTTTACCTTGTTCTCGCCTTTTTTCTGAAAAAGGAATCCCTGACGGGAGACGCTCTGGGTGCGGGGGGCTTTCCCATGATACTGGGCATCATCGGGCTTGCCATGCTGGTGTTTATCACTGCAAAAATTGCGAAAGACAAAACAAAAATCCCTATTCCCCTGTTGAACTTGAAATCAGTAGCTGGAAGGCTGCTGGCGCTCAATGTCGTCATTCTCTCGGCATACCTGCTTTTGATGGACATCATCGGCTTTGCCTTGTCAACCCTTCTGTTTCTTTTCGGAAGCGCCAGGGGCATGGGATATAAAAAGACAGTCGTGCTATCCCTGTTCTCCCTTCTCTTGACGGTGATTCTCGTGGTCACTTTCGGGAAGTTATTCTTTGTACCGCTGCCGAGGGGCATCGGGGTATTCAGGGAATTGAGCTACTTCATCTACTGAGTCCGGAGGGATATCGCATATGGACATCTTGATTCAATCCGTCGTGGCCACATGTAGTCCGACCAGTTTTTTGCTGATCTTTGTCGGGACGATGTTCGGGATGATATGCGGCGCCCTGCCGGGGATCAGTTCATCCATGGCCGTGGTGCTGTCCCTGCCCTTTACATACACCATGGACCCCGTTATTGCGATCGTCATGCTCGTGGCCGTCTATGTCGGAGGGGCCACCGGCGGCGCCATCTCGGCCATTCTGATCAAAACACCAGGAACGCCGGAGGCCGTTGCGACCACCTTTGACGGCTATCCCATGGCCATGAAGGGGCAGGCCGGCATTGCCTTGGGCTTGGCGGTCACTGCCTCTTCCTTTGGCAGCATCTTTTCAGCCTTTGCCATGCTCCTCTGCGCCCCCCTGCTGGCCATCGTCGCCTTGAAATTCCAGAGCGCCGAGTACTTTGCCCTGGCTCTGATCGGTCTTAGCTGCATTACCAGCATTGGCTCAAAGAACCAGATGAAGGCCATCCTCTCGGCAATCATGGGCATGATGATTTCAACGGTCGGCATCGACGCCATCAACGGCGTCGAGCGCTTTTCCTTCGGCCAGCCCTGGCTGCTCAACGGCATCGATTATATTCCGGTGATGATCGGTTTATTTGCCATGGCCGAGGTATTCAAGAACATCGAGGAATTGCGTCACCAGGACAACACCCTGATCGTCGATTCCAAGGTCAACATGGAGCTGATGAAAATGAGGGATATGCTCAAGATGTGGGCAGTCTTCATCAAATCGGCGATCATCGGAGTGATCATCGGCATTATCCCGGCGGCTGGCGGAACGATTGCTTCCCTTATCGCCTATGGAGAAACCGTCAGCTCCAGCAAAAATCCAGAAGAGTTCGGCCATGGGAGGCCGGAGGGTGTCGTTTCCCCGGAGTGCGCCAACAATTCCTGTGTCGGCGGGGCCATGGTTCCCACCATGATCCTGGGAATCCCCGGAAGCCCGACAGCCGCGGTTATTCTGGCGGCGTTCATGATCCTGGGACTCAGACCCGGCCCGCTGCTCCTCAGGGAGCAGCCCATTTTGCTCAATGCAATCTTCATCAGCCTCATTCTCTCGTCCCTGTGGCTGTTTGTGGGTGGCCGGTATATTACGAGAGAATTCGCGCGCATATTGAAGCTTCCGTACCCGATGCTCGGTACGTTGATCACGGCGCTTTGCGTCGTCGGGGCATACTGTCTGAGAAACAGTTTCTACGATGTCATCATCATGTTCATTTTCACCTTTATTGGATACTTTTTCGAGAAATTTAAATATTCAACCTCGGCCTTCATTCTGGGGCTGATACTGGGTGACCTCGCGGAAAACTCTCTGAGGAAGCAGATCATCATCGGAGATGGCAGTTGGATGGGGTTTGTGACACGGCCCATTTCCCTGATAACCATCCTTGCTGCGATCGTTGTTTTTCTTTTACCTGAAATCGTAAAACTCAGAAAAAAACGGCAAGCGTAGCTGTTCAGAGGGAAGTGTACAGATGACAGGTTATGATAGAGACGGTTTCCTCCCCGGCATCCTCAAACCACCCCAAAGCAAGTTCTTATCAGTTTGAGTCCACATTATGATTACTTAAATTTCGTAGGCTGGCTGAGAGCGCGTGTGGTTTGCAATGCTGATGCTTACTCTAATATAGATAATCTCACTCCTACAGGCCATTATTATCAAGGTGAAGTTGAAGATTGGACATTTAAAGTCAACCATCGTGTTCCCGAACCCACGACAATGCTTCTTCTTGGTCTTATTTGACTTTCAGGATGAGCAGAAAGCTTCAGCAAACAACCTCAGTTTACTAGGGGTTTCATAAAAGATTGTGCTTACCATGTTGATAGCAGGCAGGGTCAATAACGATCCTGCCTTTTATTTTGGTTTACCAATGAGGGCAGCAAGGAATTCTTTTGGTAAGCTTCACTTCCAATAACATACCGCTGCTGAACAGTAGTAGGTGGCACCAATAACCGGTGCATTTCATTTTTTCTTCGATCGCTCCTGAGCAGTATGGGTTGAAAGGTACTACCCAGGCGCTTCAACTCCGGCAAATCAATCCCTCGTCATGGTCTTGCCAGACTTGATCTCGATCGGCATCAGCATGTTTCCCTGCTCGGCAATAAGATCGACCTCATTGCCGTTGCTGTCCCGCCGGAAAGAGAATGCAGGTCGCTCTCCTCGGTTGAGTTGCGATTTGAACAGTTCTGAAATGATAAACGTCTCAAAAATGTTGCCCCGCAACGGATGAGTCTCCATCTGTTCCGGCGTCCTGATCCCCAATAACCAAGAAACGAGCCCCGTTCGACATACGCAGGAAATTAGGCGCCAAACCAGGAGGCAGCGGGCAGATCCCGGTCGTAGAGAGGCGGATAGCCACCGGTCAGCAGCATGATGTCGGCACTCGTCGGCAGCTTGCCGGTATGCGCAAGTTCCTGTGCGCAAGTTCCTGGAGTAAAAAAGGGAGCAGTTCAACAAAGGCGGCCCGACCGGCCAGGGATTGGGTTATGTAAAATGTCAAACGTTTTTACAAATTGCATAAAACCATCTCTACTATTCTGCGGTGATATCGAAGGTTTTTGTGACCTTTGTCCCCTTATCGTCCTCAACGGAAGCGCCGAAGCGAAAGGAGCCCTTCTGGTCCGGCGGGAGGACCCAGGAGATCTTTCCCGAACGCTTGTCGATGGTCATGCCCGGCACAAGGGGGGGCTCCAGGCTGAAGGCGACCAGGTCGCCGTCGGGAGCGACACCGACCAGTTGCAGCTCAATGGGTTCTCCGGTTTTTCTGGCCTGGCGCATGGTCTTCAGTTCAAGCGACGGGGGGACGCTGTGGATGGCGACCAGCGGACTCTCCACCGCGAGGCCGTTGGTGCTGCCGTCATTGGGCGTGACGGTGACGGTGATGAGATCCCCTTTTTTGAAGGGCGACAGAATCAAGGTGTCCCCCGTCGCCTCCTCGATGACCCGGTCATTCACCTTCCATCGATAGGTGTAGATGAGCCGTTCGGGGGCGTTTGGCGCGACTGCGACCTCTGCCTTCAGGGTGTCCATCCGGGAGGGACGGGGGGGCTGCAGGCTGATGGTCTGAATGAAGGCAAGCCCATTTTCCGGTATCCTGGCATCCGGTGAGGCGGCGGATGCCGGCGATTGGCCGTTCGCGGTCCTCGTGGTTCCCGTGGACCCGGGTGGGTGCGTCGCTCGCGGCGCTTCTCTCTGAGCGGGTGCAAGCATGAACCAGGCGATGAAAACGATCAAAATGGCCGCTCCGCCGAAAGTCCAGATCCGCGGGGGCAGAGACGCCGCTCCTTTCCGGATCTTGTCCATCCATCGCGCTTTTGGTGTCGTTTCCTCCACCGGTTCCATATATTTTTTAGGTGGTGGATGAGGCATTGTTTTTTTCATGGCAGCAATATAAGCAAAACCAGCCCACGTGTCAAGGAGTCAACAGAGGGGTGTCAACAGAGGGGTCAACAGATATCACCAACACATCCTTGCCGCGGCGGGGGATTTCTGTTATGAGGGCATCGAGGTAAACGCGGATATGGACATTGAGGCGCTGATTCCTCACCGGGACCGGATGCGGCTGATCGGCAAGGCGCTGGCCGTCGATGACGACGGGGCGGCGGCCTCGTCCGTCGTTACGGAGGACTGGCCGCTCTACCGCGACGGGGCCGTCGATGCGCTGGTGACGATTGAGCTCGTCGCTCAGACGGCGGCTCTTCTCGAGGGGTGGAAACGACAGCAATCCAAGCGGGGCGGGACCAAGGGCTGGCTGGTGGGAATCAAGGGGGCCGATTTCCGTCTGCCGCGCATTCCCCTGTCCGCCACGCTGATCACCGAGGTCCGGAGGGATTGCGCCCTGGAAGGCTATGCCGTTTTTGAAGGAACGGTGCGTCTGGGGACGGAGGTGGCGGCCGTCGTCAGTATCCAGGTTTTTCGCCCGGAAGAGGATACCTGAAAGGTTTGACCGAAGAGACGATCGACGCCAGGGGACGGATTCCCTATCAAGAGGAACATCGCATATTCCGCCGGACCCTGCAGGCGTTTCTGGCCGCAGAGGTCATCCCGTTTGCGGAGGCATGGGAAGAGGCCGGGATCGTCCCCCGCAGCGCCTGGAAAAAGATGGGAGAGCAGGGGTTCCTGTGTCCGGATGTTCCGGAGGCCTACGGAGGGGCGGGGGCGGATTTTCTCTATACGGTCATCGTGGTGGAGGAGATGACGCGCACCAACCACTGCGGACTGTCCGCCCGGTTGCACAGCAACGTTGTTGTCCCCTATATCACCGCCTTTGCCGCGGAGGAGCAGAAACGGCGCTACCTTCCCCGCTGCGTCTCCGGGGATTGCATCACGGCGATCGCCATGTCCGAGCCCCAGGCGGGCAGCGATCTGGCCGCGATCCGGACGACGGCGACTGAAGCGGGGGACGAATTCGTCCTCAACGGCCAGAAGACGTTCATCAGCAACGCGATCAACGGAGACCTCTTCGTCGTAGCCGCCCGCGATCCGGGGGTGGACAATCCCCATACGGCGATCGATCTGTATCTGCTCGAGGCGGATACGCCCGGGTTTGTCAAAGGAAATCGGTTGCGCAAGATCGGTTGGCACAGTCAGGACACGGCGGAGCTTTTTTTCACGGATTGCCGGATTCCCCGGGCCAACCGCCTGGGCGAGAAGGGGACGGGTTTCAAAAAACTCATGCGGAACCTGCAGCCGGAGCGGCTGGTGCTGGCCATCAGCGCCGTGGCAGCAGCGGAGATGGTTTTCGAAATGACCCTCGCGTACTGCCGGCAGCGGACGGCCTTTGGGAAAAACCTGAGCCGGTTTCAGCATATCCAGTTCGAACTGGTCGAAATGGCCACGGAGATCAAACTGGGGCGGACCTTCATCGACCGGCTCGTCTGCGGTCATCTGCAGGGCGGCGATATCGTGACCGAGGTTTCCATGGCCAAGTACTGGACGACGGAGATGGCGTTCCGGGTGGCCGATCGCTGCCTGCAGTTGTTCGGCGGCTATGGATATTGTGAGGAATACCCCATTGCCCGGGCGTGGCGGGACATCCGCGTGACCCGAATCCTGGGAGGAACAAACGAGATCATGCGGGGGATCATTGCCCGGCATTTGGGCCTGTAAGCCGGCCGGAAACATCATCATTCGGAAGAGGTAAAAAATGGAAGCGCTTATCGCGGAACTGAAGGTCAAGATCATCGATACCCTGTCCCTCCTGGATGTCGCCCCGGAAGATATCGGCGACGATGACCTGCTCGTCGGGGGGGATCTGGGGATCGATTCCATCGACGTTCTGGAACTGGTCCT
>JAPLJW010000203.1 GCA_026388365.1 Deltaproteobacteria bacterium
CCCTCCGGGTAGCGGATCAGGCCGAAGAAGCTGATCACGACCATCATGATGGCCGTTGCGATCACTGCCTTGGTCGCCCCCCAGATGATCTCGCCCATGATGATCTCCTCTACGGTGAGCGGCGTCGCCATCATCGCGTCAAAGGTTTTCTGGTAGTACATCCGGACAAACGAGGCGTAGGTGTTCTCGAAGAAGGAGCTGTTCATCACCGTGATTGCGATGAGCGCCGGGGCGATGAATCGGACGTAGGAGATCTCCTCCCCCCCGTAGCGGATGTTTCCTACGAGCGCGCCCAGACCAACGCCGAAGGCGAGCAGGTAGAAGAGGGGCTCGAACAACGGCGGGATGAAGCTGATCTTCCAGCTCTGCCGATAGACGGTCAGATTCCTCTGCCAGACCCGGAGAAAGCGGCGGGAGAGCGGCGGATAGATCCTCATTCTCTCAGCTCCCTTCCCGTCAGCCTTAGAAACACGTCTTCCAGCGTCGCCATCCGCATGACGCACCCCCCGTTACAGAAGCGCCCGTCGATCTCCCGGTAGAGGACGGTTCCGTCTTCCACATCGACGATCAGCCGGTGACCGAGGTTCTCGAAGACGACCCCCCGTTCGCGGAGGAATGCCGGCAGCCCCTCCGCCGGGTCCGCGACCTCGAGGACATGGCGGCCGACATGCCGGCGGACCAGGTCGGCCGGTTTTCCCTCGACGAGGAGGCGTCCCTGGTCCATG
Organism: Deltaproteobacteria bacterium; assembly: GCA_026388365.1. The sequence continues at coordinate 726 of JAPLJW010000203.1, forward strand.
ATGATCAGCCGGTCGCAGAGGCGGGCGGCCTCGTCCATGTAGTGGGTCGTCAGCAGAATGGAAAGTCCGTCCGCCCTGAGCTCCTCCAGACGCTCCCAGACCTGGTGGCGCGACTGGGGGTCGAGGCCGGTCGTCGGCTCGTCGAGGATGAGGAGCTCCGGCCGGTTGAGAAGCGCGCGGGCCATGACGAGACGCCGGATCATCCCGCCGGAGAGGTCCAGCGCCCGGGCGTTTTCCCGGTGGTCGAGGGCCATGAAACGCAGGAGCTCCCGGGAGCGCCGTGTCGCATCGGTTGCGGGGATGTTGAAGTAGCGGGCAAAGACCTCGAGGTTCTGGAGGACGGTGAGATCCGGATCGATGTTGTTTTCCTGCTGGCAGACGCCGATCCGGGACTTCACCGCGCGCGCCTGCCGGGTGATGTCGAGGCCGAAGACCTGAAGCGTCCCCCCGCTCGGCGGGGAGAAGGCGTAAACCATCCGGATCGTGGAGGTCTTTCCCGCCCCGTTGGGGCCAAGGATCCCGAAGCACGCCCCGCCGTCAACCGAGAAAGAAAGGTCGTCAACGGCAACGAGCGCCCCGAAGGTCTTGCGGAGGTGTTCCGCCTCGATGACCTTGTTCACCGGACTTCCGCCTTCCCCGTCGCGAGATATGGGATCGTGTAGGGTCCCTCCCGGATGAAGGCGACGGCAGGTTCGATCCCCCGCTTGCGGAATCCGGCCACGGCTGCGCGCAGGGCGTTTTCGACCATATCCCGGACGGCTGCCGCGGCGGGCCGCTCCGTCTCCTCCTGCAGAAAGTCGATGCCGCACCGGCCGGGGATCAGGCAGTAATCCCCGCGCGGGATCGTGTGCGTGCAGTAGATGAAATCCTTCTCATCGATTTTTCGGAAGACCTTCGCCCACATCTCCGGCTCCCACTGGTCCTTCGTGAAGCGCCAGCCGGGGGCCTCGATCATGTTCATGTAGTGATCGGTCCCCTGGATCTTGAGCATGTGCAGAAGGCTTTTGTATTCCGGCCCGCCGATCGGCTCCTCGTCGCGGTTGTCCGTAGCGATGATCATGATCCCCCCTTTCCGGATCGCCGGAAGGGCGTTGTGGGCTGCCTTCACCGCCTGGTAGTGGTTCCGGCCGACATAGCCGCCGTGGGTGAGGATGATATTGTATTCGCGCTCCACCGGGACGGAAACATACTCCCGTACGAGCGCGCCCGCCGCATCGTGGGCCGCCTCGAGATCCCCGGCGAAAACGCCGGTCAGGCGCATATCCCGGTCGAGCGTTGCGTTCACGATGAAATCGACGCCCACGGTCCGGGCGATCGCCAGGGACTCCTCGTGGCAGGGGTTTCCTTTGAGAATCAGGTTCTGCGCCAAGGGGGATTCGAGGAAGGCGGGGCTGTGGAACTTTTCGATGGTTCGTTTGTCCACGAGGCCGGGGCAGATCGCCTTCCGCCCGCCGGATAGTCCCGCCATGAAATGGCTCTCCACGAGGCCCGTGGCGATCCGAAGATCGGCCCGGAAAAAGGCGCTGTTGACGAAGACATCCCCGCCGGTCGCGCTCTTCCCGATGAAGGTGAGCGAGGCTTCGTCCTCGCAGTCGTGATCGATCACGGGGTAGTCCCGGAGGATCTCTTCGCCGAACATTTCGGTCCGTTCCTCCGCGGTGCTGGGCCGGTGCATGCCGTTGCCGATGACGATCCGGATGTTTTTCCGGGGAATCCCCGCCGCCTCCAGGCGGTTCAACAGCGGTCGGAGGAACCCTTTTTCCCCGCGGTAGGGGACGGGGCGGGTGATGTCGGAGACGGTCACCGCCGCGGTCAGCTCCGCGGCCGGTTTCCCTTTGCCTCGGATGATCTCCTGAAGCGGCGGGCAGCCGATGGGGTTTGAGAGCGCCTCTTCGAAGGCGGCCCGCGGGTCGGCGAGGACCGGGATCTCCTTCATGCCGATGATCGCGCAGTCCGGCGGGACGCGGACCTTCAGGATCTCCGCCCCGTATTCGACGGGAATCTCTTTCCAGTCCGTGGTGTCGGTTTCCCGGCAGGTGTTCTCGATATCGGGTCGCATGTCAGCCTCCGGATCAACGAGACAGAGTATTGGGGACAGATTTCAAATTTGTCCCCAATACTTAGCTATGCATCTACCCGGAAGCGAGAAACCTGTCAAGCCCGATCGTTCTGGTGAAGATTGAAGATTACAGGTCAGAACGATGACTATTGATCGTACCTCTTCAAATATGATCCAAGATTATGCCAGACTCCTAATATAAAAACTGGACCACCTCGGAGGCAGGTCAGTCGCAATATCTGTGGCATCATTGGTGGGATTTCTTTAGCCGATCCGATTCGTATGCCCTGTTGCAAATGACAAGGGCTGGAGATAAAAAAAGGCCCTTAGTTTTTATGCACAGGTTTTCCCTCTTGTAATGCACGCCTTGCCTTGTATAATTCATCTATCCGTCTCTCCGTATCCGTTGAACGATAGGTGTCAGCGTTGACCTTGGCAAGATTTGCAATATAAACGTCCATGAGGCCGATAAATGTACTGAATAAAAGAGTAACGAGCGTTATCATGAGCATCCAGAAGAGAGTCCTTTGTCTCCGCTTCTTCTTTATTATTATTCTTTCAATTCTTTCTTCATCTAAACCCATATCAATGCTTCCTTGACGATGTTTTGGTTGACCTACGAGTCCTTGTACGCCATTAAATGGTTTTGGACAAATCAGTTCTGCATTCAATAATCCACGCCGTCAATCCGGTTCCGGTCCCGCTCTGGGTCCGCCTACAGCCAGCCTGTGGGCGGCCCCTTGGCCAGGTTGTGGGAAACACCCTCGCCTGCAATCAGGCGGTGGGCCCGCGCGTCGAAAGTCAGCCATACTCCGTGCAACTGCCCGGCAAGCGCCGCGTAACAGGCGTCGTAGCCCGTCAGTCCGATCGCAACGAACCGCGCCGCGTCGCCGGCCAGTTGCCCCGTCATGGTCTGCCGGATAATACCACCCTGAATCAGAGGCAGGACGCCTTCGACAAAGACATCACGTCCGCGGGGATGAACACGGCAGAGGACTGAAAAGACCTCAAAGCAGAACAGTTCCGGCACGGCAAAAAATTCCGGCTGATCGATCCAGCGCTCCAGCACGGCATCGGCATGGGCATTGCGCTCCTCATTCAGAAACCACTTCACAGCGACGGAAGCATCAACGATCCAGATCATGCTTCGTATCCTCTGAGCTTTCTCAGAACGTCCACGCTGCCCTTTTCACCGATACGCCGGTCCCTCAGGGATCCTATCATCTCCAGGAGCTTTTGCTTTTTTTCTTCGGTCTGATAATCGAGGAACCGCCGTTCAAACTGCTCGGGCGTGATCAGCACGGCTCGCACCTTCCGTCCCTTGCTGATCAGAACGGGCTCACCCGTTTCGTCAAGTCCGTCCAGGATTTCCCCCAACTGATTCCGGACCTTCAGGGCGTTGACATTTTTCATGAGCTGTTCCTCCCGTCTTTGAGTCTTCATGCTCCATCCTCTCCCAATCGAGGTTCGATGATCAGAAGAGATAAACTATACATGCCAAGTGTAGATGTAGATATACACGTCTGCGAACTGCAATGCAATCTTTTTTTATAAAGGGCGGTCATCGAGCGGCACGTTGAGGAGGCCAAATCGGACCAGGGGATGGATCGCTAAAAGGCGAGGGAGTGAATAATAATGCTGGGCCGGTTGCAATTCCTGAATTGTTGCGGTATGGACATCGAGGACGGCCTTCGGCCCTTTCTCCGGGGAAGCCGGAAAACGGTTCTGATGGCAACCATGAAACTGGTGCATTTGGGGAGGAGCCTTCGGCAAGGGACGCATTGGAGATTTTTCGGGGAACCCTGTCGCCGTAGCGGAGTGCCCGCCGGAAAACATGTTTGAGCGCCATCAGGCGCGAGTTGGTTTTCCGGCAGCGCAGCGAGGACGTGCAGGGTCGAAAAATATCCAGCGACCCGGCGAAGGGTTCTCCCGAAGCAACGAGACTTGTGAGGCGGCGATGAAAGTGAAATTTATGGGTGCGGCCAGGACGGTGACCGGCTCCTGTTACATCCTGGAGGCGGCCGGCCGGCGGTTCGCAATCGACTGCGGGATGCATCAGGGGAACGCGGAGATCGAAAAGAGAAACTGGGACGTTGATCTCTATGATCCCCACGGGATCGAATTCATGCTGATGACCCACGCCCACATGGACCATTCCGGCCTCCTCCCGCGGATCGTCCAGAAGGGGTTCCGCGGCAAGGTCTATATGACCCCGCCGACCCGGGATCTCCTCCGGATCATGCTCCTTGACAGCGCCCACATCCAGGAGATGGAGGCGCGGTGGAAGAGCCGCAAACGTCTCCGCCTCGGGGATGCGGACATCGCTCCGCTCTACACCCAAAAGGACGCCATGGCCGCCTTCCCCCTCTTTTCTGCCGTCACCTACGGCGAGGCCTTTTCGCCGTCCCCCGGGCTGACCGTGACCTTCCGGGATGCGGGCCACATCCTCGGCGCAGCGATGGTGGAGCTTGCGGTCACGGAAGATGGTAAAACAAGCCGCGTCGTCTTCTCCGGCGACATCGGCCGGCCGGCCCAGCTCCTCATCCGGGACCCGACGGCGATTGAAGAGGCGGATTTTCTCTTCATGGAGTCAACCTACGGGAACCGGGACCACAAGGACGAGGCGGACAGCCTGAACGAACTCGCCGAGGCGATCGCCTACAGCCACGCCCGGGGGGAAAAGGTGATCATCCCCGCTTTCGCCGTGGGGCGGACGCAGGAGATGATCTACTCCCTCCACCTGCTCGCAAAGGACGGCCGCCTGCCTGCGGATATGCCCGTTTTTGTTGACAGCCCGCTTGCAATCCAGGCGACGGAGATCTTCCGAAAATCCCGGGAGTACATGGATGGGGAGACGAAGGCCCTCCTTGCGAAAGGCGAAGACCCCCTGAACCTCCCCGGGCTTCACTATACCCTGACGACGCAGGAGTCGATGGAGATCAATGCCGTCCGGGGACCGGCCGTCGTGATCTCCGCGAGCGGGATGGCCAATGCGGGCCGGATCAAACACCACCTCCGCCACAACCTCTGGCGCGAGGGGGCGAGC
>JAPLJW010000265.1 GCA_026388365.1 Deltaproteobacteria bacterium
AAAATTGGTCCTCTGCGATTTAGAGGGCCGGATCATCTTTTGGCGCTACCGCCGACACCATGCCCTGACTGTGGATACGGTCCGGGCGATGCTGACGGAGGCCCGTCAGGCACTGGGAAACTGCATCCTGGATCTTGCCTTCACCGGCTCCGCGGGCATGGGCATGGCGGAGTCTTACGGTTTTCCCTTCATTCAGGAGGTCGTAGCCTCCACCAGACTGATCCGGCAGCGGTGGCCGGATGTCCGCACCCTGATCGAGATCGGGGGCGAGGACTCCAAGATCGCCTTCTTCGACGATCGGTTTCAACCCGACATCCGCATGAACGGGAATTGCGCGGGCGGCACCGGGGCCTTCATCGAGCAGATGGCGGTTCTGCTCGACGAGCCCCTCGAAACGATCGACCGCCTGGCGGGGGAGAGCAAGGCGCTTTATCCGATCGCCTCCCGCTGCGGGGTGTTCGCCAAGACGGATATCCAGGCCCTGTTGAGCAACCGGGTCTCCCGGGAGGACATCGCCGCTTCGGTCTTCCATGCGATGGCCCTCCAGGTGATCTCGACACTGGCCCGCGGCTGCGACGTCCGGGAAAAGGTCCTCTTCGCCGGCGGACCGCTAACCTTCTTTCCCTGTCTGCGCGAGGCCTTTCACCGCCTGCTCCCTCTCGATCCGCAGAAGGGGGTTGTGATCTGCGATCATCCGGAGCTGATCGCAGCGGAGGGGGCGGCCCTCCATCACGGGGATGCCCCCCGCCGGTTCGAACTGGAAAAATGCGTGCAGATCCTCGCAAACGGAACGCTGCATGGGCCTAAGGATGCCGGGAAAAGGCTCGCGCCGCTTTTTGGGAATCCTGAGGAGTTCGCCGCCTGGGAAGAGCGTCACCGGGCGCATCGGGCGCAAAGGATCGATATCGGCCTTCTCACCGGGATACCCTGTTTCCTCGGGATCGATTCCGGTTCCACGACAACGAAGATCCTCCTGATGGACGACGAGAGCTCTGTGGCGCTGACCTGGTACGCGGCCAACGGCGGGGATACGATCGGCGCCGTCCGGAAGGGGCTCGATGCCTTCCGGGAGACCTGCCGGAAGGCCGGTGTGGTCCCCCGTATCCTCCGGACGGCCGTAACGGGATACGGCGAGGATCTCATCCGGGCGGCATTCGCCCTCGATGACGGTGTCGTCGAGACGATGGCCCACTATCGCGCGGCCCGCTTCTTTGCCTCGGACGTCTCTTTCATCCTCGACATCGGCGGCCAGGATATGAAGGCGATTTACGTCCGCGACAGCTGTGTCTCCGATATCCAGATCAACGAGGCTTGCTCCTCGGGCTGCGGCTCCTTCCTCGAAACCTTGGCGCACTCCCTCAATCTCGGGATCGCCGACTTCTCCCGAATGGCCTGCGAAGCGAACGAGCCCTTTGATCTTGGGACGCGCTGCACCGTGTTTATGAATTCCCGGGTGAAACAGGCCCTCCGCGAGGGGGCTACGGTGGGGGAGATCTCGGCAGGTCTCGCCTGTTCGGTGATCCGGAATTCCCTCTATAAAGTTTTGAAACTGAAGGATCCGTCCACGCTCGGGGAGAAAATCGTCGTCCAGGGGGGGACCTTCCGCAATCCGGCCGTCCTGCGCGCTTTCGAACTCCAGATCGGGAGGGAGGTGATCCGACCCGACATCTCCGAGATGATGGGGGCCTACGGGGCCGCCCTGACGGCGCGCAGCAACCATCTTGCGGAACCGTACGCGGCAACGACCTTTCCGGGACTCGACGGGGAAGCCCTGGAAAACAAGGTGACGCAGAAAGAGCTGCACTGCGCCGGTTGCGAGAACCGCTGTGCGGTGACCCGGATGAATTTTGGGGGAGGGCGGAATTATTTCACGGGGAACCGGTGCGAACGCCATTTCAGCAACGGCGGCATCAGCCTCCGGCCGGGGGAGAACCTCTTTGCAACCCGTCTCAAACTCGTCTTTGACCGGCCGCTGGCGCCGGACCGGGCGCCGATCCTCACCTTCGGCGTCCCGCGCGCCCTGAATATGTATGAGAACTTTCCCTTCTGGTGCGCGCTGCTGACCCACTGCGGGTTCCGGGTCGTTCTCTCCGCGCCGTCCGGGACAAAGCTCTTTGAAAAGGGTGTCGGGACGGTGATGTCCGATAACATCTGTTTTCCGGGAAAGCTCGCCCACGGCCACATCCTCGATTTGATCGAGAAGGGGGTGGACCGGATCTTCTACCCGATGGTGATCTTCGAGAGCCGGGAGGACCCCGATACCCAGAACAGCTTCAACTGCCCCGTCGTGACCGGTTATCCCGACGTCGTCCGGAGCGCGATCGACCCGGAGGGCCGCTACGGCGTCCCGATCGACAGCCCGGCCGTCAGTTTCAAGGACACGGCGCTCCTGAAAAAGCAGCTTCATCTCTTCCTGAAGAGGTTCGGGATCGGGAAAAAACGCGTCGACGAGGCGGTGGTGAAGGGGCTCGAAGCGCAGTGGGAGGTGCGGCGGGAATTGCAGAAACAGGCCCTCATTCGGATGGAGAAGGCCCGGGAGGAGCATCGCTTCGCCGTGGTTGTCTCCGGCCGCCCTTACCACGGCGATCCGCTGATCAACCACGGCCTTCCGGAGCTGCTCGCGGGATTCGGCGTGGACGTCATTCCGGAGAATGCCATACCGTTATTTGCGGATCACTCCTTGAAGGAAAGCCCCGTCCTGACCCAATGGGCCTATACGAATCGGATCCTCTCCGTGGCAAAGGTGGTCGCCCATACGCCCCATCTCGAAATGCTGCAGATCACTTCCTTCGGCTGCGGTCTGGACGCGATCTCCGCCGATGAGGTGCGGAAAATCATCCGGGGCGAAGGCAAGATCTACAGCCTGATCAAGATGGACGAGATCACCAACCTCGGGGCGGTCCGGGTCCGTCTCCGTTCCATGCTGGACGCGATACGGGAACGTTCCGGGA
>JAPLJW010000328.1 GCA_026388365.1 Deltaproteobacteria bacterium
CAGGGATTTATCACGGAAATAGTTTTTCTTCCGATTGGTTACAGCACCACACTTGATCAGATCCATGAGAGGATCGGTAAAGAAATAGGTGTGAACACCCAGGTTGCGCTTGTGGACGAGATGGCGGCCCAAAGCCTCAAAAAGGGCGCCGGAGTAAAAAGAGATGCAACTGCCGTCGTCCACCACGGAGGCAACATTGGATGCTACCCTGTCGATCACGTCGTCGAACGGCCAGCGGGGAAAGTAGATCGGGGGTTCCGTTGCCCGGACGAGGTAGTGGAAATTATCCACATGGACGAAGGTGTTGCCCATCGTCCGCGGGACGCTGCTGTTGATCTCGCCCACCACGATGGAGGCCTTCTCCATCGCGTACTTGGCGACATCGACCGATACGCCGAGACTTGCATAGCCGGCCTTGTCGGGAGGGGTGATCTGGACGAAGGCGACATCCACGCGGATCGCCCCCGACTCCACCAGACGCGGGATCCGGGAAAAGCGGCAGGGGATCATATCCACAAAACCGGAGGTGATCGCATCGCTGGCCAGCCAGCCGGAGAAGAAGGTCTTCAACCGGTATTTGTGATCACGGGCGGTGTCTCGGAAGGCGATGGCGTCGCCGAGGCTTACGATCTGGACGAGTTCCAGGTCGGTCAGGTTGGTCATGCCCGAGGTCGTAAGGTATTTTACGAGGGTCCGGGGTTCGGCCACCCCCGTCCCAAGGAAGATGCTCATCCCCGGCTCGATCCGCGAGAGAAAGACCTCGGGGGAAACGACCCTCTTTTCCCATCCGGAATCCACATCGTCGAACATCCCGGCACCTCCCATCATTTGCGCGGCCAGGGGAAGAGGCCTTCCGCAACCAGATCCGCAAGGCTTTTCCGTCCGGAAGGAAACTCCCGTTCCCGGAGGTTCTCCGGAAGTTCCTCTTTTCGGCCCGGCCGCCCGATCGCAATCATCGCCTCGACCTGGTACCCATCCGGAATATGAAGAACTTCTTTTGCCCGGTCATAATCAAATCCCTGCATGGCATGGACCACGAGGCCTTTCAAGGCGCCCTGCAACGCGAGGTTTTCCCAGGCCGCGCCCGCGTCGAAGGAATGGGTGCGGGACGGCTTGTCGTTGAAATCGAAGCTTGTCTTGGAAATGATCACGATCAGGACAGCGGCGCGGATCGCCCAGATCCGGTTGCCCTCCGCGAGGAGGTCGAAGAAGTGGGGCCAGAACTCCGTTTCCCGCCGCGCATAGAGAAAACGCCAGGGCTGGTTGTTGTTGGAAGAGGGGGACCATCGGGCCGCCTCGAAAAGAGACATGAGCGTTTCCTCTTCAATGAACCCGCCGGACATCGCCCTGGGCGACCAGCGGTTGATAAACCTTTCATCGACCCCATGCTCAGTCTTGCGAAAGGCGCCGATATCCATATTCCCTCCTTGAAAATAAGTGATTCTGTCCCATGCTAATAAAGGCGGGGGGCAAATTTGTCAATCCCTTTTGATTACTTTTGATCCCGTTTCGGGTCGGAAGGGAATTTTTGCAGGACGAGGGTGTCCCGGGCCTGCGCCCGGATCACAACGTAAATTTCTTGACTCCAATGTAAACTCATAATAAATTAACCGTTAAGTCCATTGCAAAAGTCCTTCTGCGTCATTCCGGCGAACCCCGGACCCGATCCGGGGTTCGCCGGGGTGATGGAATGAACTGGTTTTGCAATCGGCTCCAATGTCAGGCGATTTTCAACGCTTCGGTCAGAAATGGGCGACCGGTTAAACCGGTTGACCGGCGTCACAAGAGGAGGAGTGGGTTGATAAAGCGATATTCGCGAGCGAAAATGGAGACGATCTGGAGCCCGGAGAACCGTTACCGGCAGTGGCTGGATATCGAGATTCTGGCCTGTGAGGCCATGGCGATGCGGGGGGAGATCCCGGAGGCCTCGATGAAGAACATCCGGGAAAGGGCCGGCTTTGACGTGGACCGGATCGACGAGATCGAAAAAACGACGAAGCACGATGTGATCGCCTTTCTCACCTCCGTGACGGAGAAGGTCGGGGAGGACGGCCGTTTCATTCATCGGGGACTGACCTCCTCCGATATACTCGACACCGCTCTTGGGCTTCTCCTCCGAGAGGCGGCCGAGATCCTTATCGAGGACCTGGATCTACTGCTGGCCGCGATCAAGAAGAAGGCCTTTGCCCATCAAAATACGCTCATGATCGGAAGGTCGCACGGAATCCATGCGGAACCGATCACCTTCGGCCTGAAGATGGCCCTCTGGCATGCGGAGATGGAAC
>JAPLJW010000210.1 GCA_026388365.1 Deltaproteobacteria bacterium
GACTCAGGATGGTGGCAACTCCAGAGAAGGAACTCAAGGTGCTGCTCCAGAGAATGAAGATCCTTCTCCCCAACAAACCGAAGATCATCGAAAATGTAGTGGAGAAAATGACCTAGTTTACATCACAACTCATTGATATTAAATCTTCCAAACTCTTGAACTGCGGAAGATGGGCTAAGGAGCAAGGAGGTCATATGCAAACGAATGTATCGATCACGAAAATGCTAACATTTTCAGTCCTGTGTTTGTTCCTTTTCCCGGCAGTTGCCCACGCTGTTCCGCGGGCGGTGACGCTCTTTCCCAACTCGGCCCGGGTGACGGACGTGACCCGGATTTCCCCGCAGACGACGGGCCAGGGTAGTTTCAAGGCCGTGGTCAACCTGCCCGCTCAGGCCCTTCCCGATTCGCTGACGGCGCGCCTGGATTTGAACTCCCCGCTGAAGATCGAGGATCAATCCTGGCGGCAGATCAATCGTCAGGATGAAGGGCGAATCGCCGATCTGCGGAACAAGCTCCGGCAGGCGAAGACGGAAAGGAACGGCGTCGTTTCCGCGATCCAGTCCCTGGAGGCGCAACTCCGGTTCTGGCAGGCGCAGTCCAAGGCAAAGGCCAGAACGGCCGAGGAGACGGTCGTTCTCGCGGAGCAGATCGGAAAGAGCGTTAAAAAGAACATGCAGGAGAAGCTGGCCCTCGAGCCGGAGATGGAAAGGCTGGACAAAAAGATCCGTGAGCTGCAGGAGGAGATAACCCGGATCGCGGGCCAGAAGGAGACGCTCTGGGAGATGACGCTGATCCTGAGCGGTTCCCCCGTGCGCGAAGCCGATTTGACCATGACCTATACGCTGAACGGATGCGGATGGCTTCCCCACTACCGATTAGACGCCCGGCCCCGCGAAGGTCGGGTTCTTTTCACCTGGGATGCGGAGATCTGGCAGAGTTCCGGAAGCGACTGGAATCAGATCGACGCGGAGCTGGCCACCCTCCAACCTCGTTCCGCGCTCGGGCCGCCGGATCTGCCGCCCTGGATCATCCGCCCCCATCCCGAAGTCCGTCTGAACAAAGGCCGCCAGAAGGCGGACGCCATGGCAGCCCCGATGGCCGGGGCGTCCCTTTACGCCGAGGCGCAGGATGCGGCAGAGCCCCGGGAGGCGCGTCAGACGACCTATGCGGTCTGGACCCTCGGGAAAAAGACGATCCCGGCGGGATCGCACCAGCGCCTGAAGATCCGGGAGGAGGCCTGGCAGGCCGACTTTGTCCATCTCCTCCGCCCCAGCCTGACATCCCAGGCCTTCATCCGGGCCTCCGTGAAACTTCCGGAAGGGAGCGAGGCGCCTTCCGGTGCGGCGACCTTCCTGATTGACGGCGCCGTGCTCGGAACGCGTCCCTTCTCCTTCGCAGGTCAGGAGGGAACCTTCTCCTTCGGGATCGATCCCCTGGTCACCGCCCAGTCGGTCCTCTTGTCCCGGAAATCGGGGGAGAAAGGGCTGATCGTTGACCGGCAGACGCAGGAGTGGGCCTGGCGCCTGGACATCCGCAATGCCGGAACCTCCGCAATCCGGGTGCGTCTGGAAGAGCCCCTGCCGCAGCCGCGCGACGAGCGGATAAAAATCACGTTTCAGTTGGATCCGGAAGCAAACGAGAAGAGTTCTTCCGAGATGATCTGGCGGATGGAGATCCCGGAGGGGCAGAAACGCTCGCTCTTCACCACGATCCGCCTGGAGGCGCCCAAAGAGATGGATCTGGATCTCGGCTGGCGCCGCTGAATGAGGAGTAAGGGAGACGAGAAAGGAATGCATTCCGAATGAAAGAGGTCGATACGCTGATTCTTGGAGGTCGAGTCCTCCTGATGGATGAAAAGGATACGATCCTCCCGGCGGGAGGCGTCGCCATCCACGGGGAAAGGATTGCGGCTGTGGGGCCGCTGGAGGAGATCCGGGGCCGATTTACCGGGCGGATGGAGTTGGATGCCCGAGATTCCCTCGTGATGCCGGGCCTCGTCAACGGTCACACCCACGCCGCCATGACTTGCTTCAGGGGAATCGCCGACGACATGGAACTC
>JAPLJW010000096.1 GCA_026388365.1 Deltaproteobacteria bacterium
AGATGGCCACGGAGATCAAACTGGGGCGGACCTTCATCGACCGGCTCGTCTGCGATCATCTGCAAGGCGGCGATATCGTAACCGAGGTTTCCATGGCCAAATACTGGACGACGGAGATGGCGTTTCGGGTGGCTGACCGCTGCCTACAGTTGTTCGGCGGCTATGGATATTGCGAGGAATACCCCATTGCGCGGGCGTGGCGGGACATCCGCGTGACCCGAATCCTGGGAGGCACGAACGAGATCATGCGGGGGATCATTGCCCGGAATCTGGGCCTGTAAGCCCGCCGGAAACATCATCATTCGGAAGAGGTAAAAAATGGAAGCGCTTATCGCGGAACTGAAGGTCAAGATCATCGATACTCTGTCCCTCCTGGACGTTACTCCGGAAGATATCGGCGACGAAGACCGGCTTGTCGGAGGGGATTTGGGGATCGATTCCATCGACGTTCTGGAACTGGTCCTCATGTTGGAGAAGGATTACGGCGTCAAGATCGAAAGCAAGGACATGGGAGTGGAGGCCTTTGCCTCCGTCCGCGCCCTGGCCGGATTCGTCGGGAAAAACCGTTTGAAATAACGGGATCCCGATTCCGGATCTTTATCGCTTCACTTTGCGGGTCAAACCGGTATTGATGTTCCATATTGCTGAACCAGACAGGCGGCCTTCAATGGAAACAGAAAAGCCTTTTGATGCGCTGATCATCGGTTCCGGAATCGGGGGTCTTTCGACCGGGATCATCCTTTCCCGGCTGCGCCAGCGCGTGGCCGTCATCGAGAAGAACCCCCTTCCGGGCGGTCTAATGCGCAGTTATACCCGGGACGGCGTGGATTGCCCCGTCGGGGTTCATTATTTCGGCGCCTTTGCGGAGGGTCAACCTCTCCGGAGGATGTTCGATTTTCTGGGCGTCACGGAAGCGGTGGCGGCGGAGCGGATGGGGCGGGTCGGCCCCATCGACCGTTATCTTTTCGATGATTTTACGTTCGACCTGCCGGCAGGGATTGATGCGTTCGCCGATGCGCTGGAAGGGGCGTTCCCGGGGGATCGCCGGCCGATCGCGGCGATCCTCGGAAATCTCCGCGCCATCGCCGATCTGCAGAATTCCCTGTCTTTCTTGTCTTCGGCGACGATTCCTTTCCTCGACGGGGATCTTTTCTCGCCGCTCGCGGTTTACCTGACGAAGATGAACTGTTCCGCCCGGCTGCGGAGCGTTCTTTGCGTCGCTTCGAGATGGATGGGGCTTTCGGAGCATGATTGCCCCGTGATCTACCACCATCTGGCGCTGACTTCCTATCTTCTATCCGCCTGGCGTTTGCGGGGACGCGGGTCGGATCTGGCGGAGGCGTTCATCTCGCGATTTGCGGGGCTTGGCGGCAGCCTCAACTGCAATGATGCGGCGGCGGCGATTCTTGCCGATGGTCAGGAGGTAGCCGGGGTGAGACTGGCTTCCGGGCGGGTGCTCAAGTCATCCTGCATCGTGGCCGCCGTTCATCCCAAGGCGGTTCTGACGATGCTGCCGGAGGGGGCCGTGAAACCCCGGCAGGCGCGGAGGATTCGGGGCTTCGCCGAGACGGAAGGGCTGTTTGCGGCGAATGTCGCCGTGGACGCCCGGACCCACCCCGCCCTGCCGCACAATATCTACCGGTTGCGTACGGACCGGGAGGGATGGATTTCCGATGGTGTGTTCTATCAATTGCGCGCCGCCAATAAAGATAAAAACCTCCTCACGATGATCACTCAAAGTCCTTTTTCCGAGTGGCGCCAGTGGGAGGATACGACGACGGGTCGGCGCGGCGCGGATTACAAGGAGGAAAAGATCCGCCGGGCCGAGGGCCTGATCGGGAAAGCCGAAGAGATGTTCGGGTCTTTGGCGGGCGGGAAGATCATCGACGCCTATACCCCCCTGACGCTCCGGGACTGGGTGAACAGTCCGGACGGTTCGCCTTACGGCATCATGCGTTCGGTGCGTCAGTTGCCGGTCGCTTCCGCGCTCCACCGCGCGCCGCTGGGCGGACTCTTTTTCGCAGGCCAGAACGCGCTGGCGCCGGGAATCGTGGGGACCGTTCTGGGCTCTTTTCAAGCCGTGCGACAGATCATGGGTCACGAGTCTTTTGACCGCAAGGTCTTCTCAGAACTTACTAAAAGGGTGAACTGTTGATCGAGATCAAGCATCTTTACAAGGCCTACGACAAGCCCGTTCTGAAGGATGTGAATCTTTCGGTGCGTCGTGGCTCCATCATGGGGCTGCTCGGTCCAAACGGCGCTGGAAAGACCACCCTTATCTCCATTCTTACGGGCATCATCAGGAAGGAAAGCGGGTGCATAACCGTCGG
>JAPLJW010000225.1 GCA_026388365.1 Deltaproteobacteria bacterium
CCTTGTTCATCACGACCATGAGCAGGGAACTGAACATGTTGATGCGTGTTCCGTAGCGGATCTGATCGTAGAGTTTGAAATCCTGGATCGCCGTGGTGGGCGAAAGCATGCCGTCAATCACCCGCTTGTCGAGGGCGCTATGGAGTTCGGAAATGGGCATGCTGACCGGATGGGCGCCCAGAAGCCCCAGGGCGTCGCTCATGGCGGCCGACGGGGAACGGATTTTCTTCCCCTTCAGATCCTCAAGGGTTTTGATCGGCCCGGTCACGGTAAAGAGCTGTCCGGGATCGCTGCTGTAGAGCCAAAGGACCTTGTAGTCCCGATAATCGTCGGCCAGATAAGGATCATAGAGATCATAGAATATCCGGGCGGCTTTCAGAGCCTGATCGGAGAGAAAAGGAAGGTCGAGCACGGAACTCCTGGGAAAACGGCCCGCCGTATAGGAAGGCACGATGAAGGCCATGTCGGCGATGCCCGTCCGCACGACATCGGGCAGTTGCATGGGTCCGCCCAGGGCGCCGCCCGCATAGACCTTGATTCGGACCCGGCCCTGGGTCAGTTTCTCCACGTTCTGCGCAAAGGGCAGGAACGATTCCTGGTGCTGCACATGCAGGGGAGACATGAAGTGGGCCAGTTTCAGCTCGATACTCTCTGCGGCAGGCGCCGAGCCGCACATGATCCCCCAGAGAAATACCGTCGCAGCGGTCAGAATGAAGGCATATCGGATTTCATGAAATCTCTTATGGTGAACACGATTCATGATCGACTCCTTTCCTTATCTATACGCCGAGAAATCCACACCCCGCTCCTTCCCGCGCTCGTCGAACCAGGCCTCTTCCGTGATGGGAGGCGGCACCCGTTTTCCCGGGTCTTTATGAATCAACCGGACGGCTTCCGCAGGACAGGTGCTGATGCAAAGACCGCAGCCGATGCATCGATCCCGGATGATCCGATAGGCGTCATCTCCCTCTTCGATGGCGCCCACCTGGCACCGCTCGTCCTTACACAGCCCGCAACGGAGACATTGATCCGGATCGATTTCGGCGTAATAATGAGAATTGACGACATCCGCAGCCGGTATGCCCAGATCGTTGATTGCACTCAGCACCCCGCAGCAACATTTGCAGCAATTGCAGACGTAAAAAGAACCGTACTGCACATTGCTGGTCATGTGTACGAGTGCCTCCTCTTCCGTCTTTTTCAGCAATGCATAAGCCTCACTCCTGGAAATGACACGACCCTCGGGGGCGTTGTCGAAAACCCCGGGGATCGGAGCGACGGCGAGACAAACCTGTACGGGTCTGTCGCACGGTCTTCCCAAAAGGCCTTTTTCTTTCTTGCAGATACAGTCGTTGACGAGAAAAGACTGGCCATTCTCGATCATCGAGGAAACCTTTTCATAAGGCAGGGCCTCTTCCTTATCGGAGATTATTTCTTCGACGGGAAGGACTTGCATCAGTTGCGGCATTTTCGAAAAGAATTGCTGGCCATAGACCGGCGCGTACTCCTCGATCAATTCTGCAAACTCCCTGTCGAGACGCCCACTCTGAAATTCATAGATTCCAAAAACCCAAGGCAGCATCTTGAAATATTGCGTCTTTCCCAGCTTGATCATAAAAAGCTGGCCCGATTTCGACATGCCGATGAGCCTTTCTTCCAATCCTTCCAGAGGACGTCCGGTGCGCCCCGCAATTTCTTCCGCCGTCTCGAAGGTCAACCGCATCTCGCAAAAAAGGTCGGCCTGCTCCGGTGTAAAAACCTTCTTCAGCAGTTTGATTTCCACGCCGCTTTCGGTGGAAGGGAACCCATTGGGCAGCGTATTCAGCACCCGGGCCAATCTTTTATAGACGCCATCCGTCATGTCCATCACTCCGCAGGAAGTCTTGATTTAATGAACACCCCATTCAGCTATGTTGACTCTTCCATGCCCGCCTCAGACGATATGTTCCGACAACTCGACGAGGACGCCAAAGGTGTCTCTGGGATGAAGGAAGGCAATCTTTTTCCCTCCGGCCCCAATGCGTGGTTTGCGGTCAATCAGGGTGACGCCTTTTGCCTCCAGTTCCGCCAAGGCCTCCTCGATGTTCTCGACGCGGAAGGCAATGTGCTGCACACCCTCACCCCGTTTTTCCAGGAATCTGGCGATGGGACTGTCCGGCGCCGTCGCCTCGAGGAGTTCCACCTCCGTCTCCCCTACGGGCAGGAAGACGGTCCGGACCTTCTGTTCCGGGACCGTTTCGGATCCCTGGACCTTCAAGCCGAGAAGTCCTTCAAACAACTTCAAGGCCGCATCCGCATCCTTCACGGCCACACCGA
>JAPLJW010000021.1 GCA_026388365.1 Deltaproteobacteria bacterium
GATGGGCGTTTTGGAAGCCCGCCCGCAGGGCGGTGCTTCCCGGCAAGGAAGCCGTCTGTCTCCGATTGCACCCCTTATCCCCGCCCACAAGGCGGGGCTTGCGGGATGCGCTCCCGGTCAACAGCCTGCCAGGCTACCAGGGGATGAACCGGTACAGCTTGGCGAACATCTCATAGACCTCGATCCAGTTCTGGAGATCCTCCGTAGACCGCATGTGCGCCCTTTTGTTCACCATCACCCAGCTCATGTGGGCGGCGCCGTCCTTGCAGGTCGTACAGTCCCGGGTGGCCGAGGTACAGCAGCGGTGCATCGTCTTCAGATCGGCCGCCCAGCGAATGAACCGGATGAGTCGCTTCGGGCGGGGGGTGCGATCGTCGAGCGGTTCCGTCACGGAGGGGCACTCATTCCACGCGAAGGGTCTTCCCAGCATCCGGCCGGTGGTGATGATCTCGTGGTAATATCGGCAGGAGATAACGGTCTTGGGGTAGCTCTCGAGCATGGCGTCCATTTCGACGCGGATATCCGCGAGCTGGGAAGGCGTCCAGGAAAACCCGTCCACCCCCTCATCGTTGGATAGGAGCTGCATATGGACCTTGAGCCCGGTATCGGCAATCTTCCTGATGACGCGCTCCGTCCTTCCGAGCTGCCGGGGGGTGATGGTATAAAGGTAATAGGTATCGGGATCGCCGGCGTAATTCCGGCTGGAGACGGCGAAGGCGTCCTTCCCCCGGAGAAGCCTTTCGTCCTCTTCATCGCCCCACAGAGAGATGCCCACCATCATCCCGGGAAACCTCTCGCGGGGAATCTTGATCAAGCCGTTGGTGGCGCAGTAGGTGGGAAGACGCCTGTAGAAGGCCTCGACACGATCGAGATAGAGGGTCGGTTCGCCCCCGATGAGGATGGCCAGATTGACTCCCCGCGCCTGTTCCTGTTCCACGAAGGCCTCCCACCGCGCCACGTCCTCTTCCTCCGGCGCCGCCTTGTGTTCGTCGGAGGAAAAGAAAAAACACCCCTTGCAGCGCAGGTTGCATTGGTTCGTGACATCATAAATGGAACTGCGGATATTCAGACGGGAAATCGCTTTGTAGCGCTCGTACCAGTCTTGATCCAATAGTGTGCTTACGGTTTGCATCGTTATCTCTTCCCGGTTTTTGCGCACCCCGGGGGGGAAACCATTTCCGCGCAGAGATTCTCCCCCTTTTCGTATCCCATGACCCAGACGGCCAAATAGGTATCGACATAGTCCAGCCAGGACCGAAAGGTCCGTGGATCCGTCACGTGCCGGTAAAGCCGGGCGGTCACCACGGCGCTCCCCGCCGCGTAATGCCGGCAGTCGCCGCATTCCGTATCGGGAACGCAGCAGGCCGCTTCACGATCCCAGGTGAGGTCGGTCCGGAACTGGCGGAAGGAACGGCCGAGTCCGATGTCCGTGGAGGGATTCATCCGGGGATAAAGACACCGGTACAGGTCGTGAAGACCCTTCGCATGCGTATGGGCGACGGCGCTGTAGGGGGAGAAGAGGATGCGCCCGGGATGCCGGGCCATCATCTCCCCCATCATCTCCCGGGTACGGATCAAGGAAACCCCGTCGTGGCGCAGCGGTCCGGCGTAACCGACCGGCGAGGAAAACATGTTGAAGGTGACCCGGCAATCCGCCGCCGTCAGCACATCCACGACGCCGGCCGCCTCATCGATATTTTCGCGCGTGAAGGTATAGACGAAGACGGCCCGAGGGTCGTTGCGGTAGTTCTCGATCTGGCGGACCAGCAATCCCGAGGCCTTGCGCACACTGAGGCTGGTGGCGTCATTCCCCCAGACGGAGATATGGATCTTGTACCCGACGGCGGGATCGATGCGGCGGACGCCGTTGGTGGCAATGCAGCCCAGGGGCATCTCGGCAAAACAGACCTCCAAAAGCCCGGGGACCAGAGAGGGTTCGGCGCCCGCCAGGACGACATAGGTGATGCCGCGTTCTTTTTCCGCGCGCATGAGCGTTCGCCACGCCCCGGCATCCCCGTTTTCCCGGGCAAGCTGCTTTTCGCCCTCGTAGTAATAGCAGCCGTCGCAACGCAGATTGCAGCGGTTGCTCATATCATACGTGGATTCCCGGAGAAAGAAGTACCTTCGAACCTTTTCCCAACGGGCTCGCACCTCCGGCTCCGCCAGCAGTTCGGAAAATTTCCATCGCCGATGGTCCGGTCCTTCCGGTTTTCCGGCCGGTCTCCCGGCCTCATCCCCGCGGCCTTCACGATCGTCAGGCATCCTTATCCTTTCGCCCCTGCAGGCGGGATTGCAGGTATTCGGCGATCAGCCGGACGGTCTTTAATTTCGGATAGTCGTCCTCGTCGATGAAGACACCGTATTCGTCCTGCAGAACCAGGGCTACGGTAGCCAGGTCCATGCTGTCCACCCCGAGTTCGTTCACCAGATCCATATCGGGATCGAACGACTCCGGCGTGATCTCTTCCAACTTCAATTCCTCAATGATGATCTCGGCAATCCGGA
>JAPLJW010000253.1 GCA_026388365.1 Deltaproteobacteria bacterium
ACGGTGACGCTCTTGAGTTTCGTCGCCCGGCCCAGCCCGTCGATGGCCTCGTGGATCTGTTCCGCCAGCTCCCGTGTCGGGGCGACAATCAGGGCGCGGAGCCTTTTTCGCGGGCCGCTCATCAGGCGCTGCAGGATGGGAAGCGCAAACGCGGCGGTTTTTCCCGTTCCGGTCTGGGCCATCCCCATGACGTCCTTGCCCTGGAGAATGGCGGGAATGGATTGAAGTTGAATCGGCGTCGGCGCCGTGTAACGGAGGGCCTCAATGCCCTTTTCGATCTGCGGGTGTAGATTAAACTGTTTAAAACTCATTCAATTTCCTTCTCAACGTTAATGTTGTCTTTCTTCTGTTGCTGCCGTTTGGCCATTTTCTCGTTTGCCTTTCGTACGCGCTCGAGTTCCTTTTGCCGCTTGATAAACTTGTTCTGACTTTGCTTTGCCATATTCCTCCTGTCTTCCTCCGGCCTGGACGTACCTCCCAATGCCTGTCTATTTTTCAGGCGCAAAAAAACCCAGAAGCCTTTATTGCAGGCTCTGGGTGGGGACACAGCCAAAACCAAATCTGAAAGCGTGTTTCTTATAAGCTTTCTTGCCACTCATGTCAAGAATTAGTTTTTGCGCCCCCTCATGCCCGAAACCGATCCGACTATGACTCCTCCAGCGCCGCGACGATTTCCTCCCGGACAAGGCCGGCGCTGTCCTGAAGCAAGGCCGCAAGGGCCTGCTTCGCCGTCTCGCCGCTGATCCGGCCGAGGGCCCAGGCGGCCATCGCCTTCACCCGCTCGTCTCCCTCCCGGCGGAAGGCCTCCGTCAGATGCGGAATGTAGGCCTCATCCCGGGTGTTCCCCATGACCCGGGCGACGTTCGTCTTCCACCGCCAGAGGTCCGCATCGGACATATAGAACATGTGTGGCCAGATCTTTTCCGTGAACCAGGCCTTGTCCATCCGAAGGAGCTTTTCCAGGCGGAAATCGTCGACCATCCCCGCCGCCTTTTCGTTCATGCTGAGTTCCCGGGCCAGCCAGGGGGCGTTCCGGGGGCAGACGTTCTGGCAGCGGTCGCAGCCGTAGACGCAAAGCCCCATCGGCGCCCGCAACTCCCGCGGCGTCATCTCACCGCCGAAATACGTGAGGTAGGAGATGCAGCGGCGCGGATCGAGCTTCCGCGGGCCTTTCAGCGCCCCCGTGGGACAGGCCGCCAGGCAGGCGTTCCGGCACCAGTCGGGACAACCGATATCGAGGGTCGGCTCGTCCGGCGCGAAAACCTGATCGACGACCACGGCAATGGGGAGGACCCAGGACCCACCGGCGGCCACCTTCCGGGAATAGAAGAGGCAGTTCTTGCCGAACGTCCCGAGACCCGCCCGCGCCGCGGCCTGCCGGTGGGGAAGATGGAAGGGAACCTTGGAATCGACCCCGTTGTCCCGAAGAAAGGAACGGAAGGCCTTGACCCTCTTTCCGAGACGGTTCCCGGTCATCCGGTCGTCGTCGAGGTAGCAGCGGCCGAAGTGGCGCTCGAGCGACGGGGGGAAGGCCTCCCGGAAATAGGCCTCCACCAGCACGATGATCGACTTCGCCCCGGGGAGAACGTTTTGGGGGTCGGTCCCGGCAATCAGATCCAGGCCCGATTGGATCGCCCAGCCGTACTCCTCGCGTCTCTCCTCCAGGAGCGCCCGCTGGGAGTCGAAAGGCTCCGCCGTGGTGACGCCCGCATCCTCGAAGCCGCATTCGCGCGCCTTTTCGATGACCGCTTCTTTGCTCAGCATCCGTACCCTCCTTTTAATCCGCGAGACCCGCATTCCTCCCGGAACCCGGCAAATCTCTATTCCCCTTCCCGATCCTCCAGCCATGCCGGAACCCGTTTCCAGCCGTCGCGCATCCGTTTATGGATCGCCTTGCATTCCGGCTCAAGGCCGCCCAGAAGCGCCCAAAAGCGGAGAGAGTGGTTCATGCAGACCGTGTGACACAGCTCGTGCAGCAGGACGCAGCGAACCCAATCGCGCTCCAGAAAGAGCAGCTTGAAACTGAGATTGATTGTCCCCTTTAACGAACAGCTCGCCCAGCGCGTTTTGGGACCCCGGATCAGGGCCTCGTTGAACTTGAAACCGTTCTGCCCGGCGAGACGGGCAAGCCAGGGAACCAGTTCCTCGCGCGCCCGAAGGCGCAGCCAGCGCTTCAGCGACTCCCGGCAGGCTTCGTGGTCGTGAACGGCGCCGTAAACGGTGATCCGCCCCGGCTGGTCGATCAGCACCCCGACGACCCGCGTATTCGTCGGGCGATACTCGATCTGCCAAGACTCCCCGAGGGCCGGAAACTCCAGGGCCTCCGGCAACGCGACAACCGGCATTCGGACGACGGCCGCGTTCGCCTCCGCGAACCGCCGGAGGTGCGCCTCGATCCAGGTTCTCTTTTTTTCCACGATCGCCGGGATCCGGCGGAGATCATAATTCCGGGGCACCACCACCGTCAGCCCCTCCCGCGGGGAAAGCGTGAGGCGGAGGTTACGCGCCCGTGTCGAGGTCCGGACCCGGTAATCGATCCCGGTGCTTTTATTCAATTCCAAGTTATGATTTAAAATGGTGATTATTGTGGTTTCCATTTGACAGACAACCTATCTTATGTCAGCATCTTATGCAATTGGTAAAAGTGGAGCCGCGGTGATAAAAGGCCGCCGTTCGGCAGTCTACACTATGTTGGGCATCGAGAAGGAACAAGCATGCAATTGAGTAACGAAGAGCAGCAGTTTTTAGCGAAACGAACAAGGTTTGTGAAAACATGGCGATATGTCGGGGCTATACTGCTGATCATGGCAATTGGACTTGGTATGTGGCTGTTTTGGTCAAAGCCGTTGCTGGCCAATCCGTTTGTAGTGCTATCGCGACTGAACAGTGGTTCTGTCCCCGAATCGACCATGGTTTTGATGGCGGGGTTGTTGCCCGTGGTTGTTCTGATGTGCATAGGGCTTGCTATCACAATCGTGTTGTTTGCTTGCGCAGCGTTCTCCAACGAAAAGAAGTATCTGGCGATAATCAAGATAAAGACTGAAGTGGCACCCGCCATGGAACTGGGTGAGCCTCAGCAAACAAGTTCTGCCCAACAAAGCGCTCCAGCGGACGCGGCTAAGCCGCGCCGCTGAGCTTTGGCGTTAGGTGCTAAATGAGGGACTCGGGATCAAAGTCTAGGTTTAAGGGTAAAGGTATAAGGAGGCGTTATGTTGTCACGTAATCTTGGGCAATCACGGATTTCATTATCGGCCATTGGACTTGGATGTATGGGACTTTCCGAGTTTTACGGGGAACCCACGCAAGAGTCGGAGGCCATCAATCTACTCCACCGGGCCGTAGCTCTGGGTATCACTCATTTTGATACGGCTGAAATCTACGGCCAAGGACACAATGAGCAACTACTGGGTAAGGCTTTTGCCGGACGTTGGGACCAAATTGTTCTGGCGACCAAGTTTGGTCCCAAACGGGACCCGGCCACGGGCGCCTTCGTGGGGGTGGACGGCTCTCCGGCCAATGTCCGGAACTCTTGCGAAAAGAGTCTTAAGCGTCTGGGTACCGAAAAGATTGACCTGTATTATCTCCACCGTGTTGATCCGGCCACGCAGATCGAGGATACAGTAGGTGAGATGGCGAAGTTGGTTCAAGAAGGCAAGATCGGGGCTGTTGGCTTGTCAGAGGCTTCAGCCAAGACGATTGAGCGGGCACATGCTGTTCATCCCATTGCCGCCCTTCAGACCGAGTACTCGATATTTAGCCGTGATATTGAGCAGGACATACTCCCCACATGTGTGGAGCTTGGCATCAGCTTGGTAGCCTACTCGCCCTTAGGTAGGGGGATGCTGACCGGCCGCTACACCTCAACCAGCGATCGGCCCACCAGCGAGACTGATTTCCGGGCCCAGATGCAGCCTCGGTTTCAGCCGGGAAATATCGAGTCTAACATCAAACTGGTGGCGGCGATCAAGGAGATTGCTGCCCAAAAGGGATGCGTGGCAGCGCAGGTTGCTTTGGCCTGGGTGTTGGACCAAGGAGATCATGTTGTAGCCATTCCAGGCACGACCAAGCTCGCCAATCTCCAGACCAACCTGGGGGCACTTGACTGTCGCCTCACAGAGGAGAATCGAGCTACGCTCAATGAATTGGCAGATCAGGTGCTCGGGGATCGATACTCGCCTGAAGAGATGGCGGCGGTCAACCAGTAACAGTTCCGGGCCCTGACTCCCAGCCTGGGGGCAACAGCTTTCCACCTAACAAGGCGCTGAACTCGGACGCAAAAGAGCTCCGCTCACGCTCCCCCTTTTGCGCCGGTTAGCTCAGCGTTAGCCCCGAAATCTTCATCAGGGTTTCATTCTCATGAGAAACTTTGGGATGATTTCAATGAAAAGCAAGGACTTTACACCCCTGATCATGTGGTTTTTTTTGCTTGCGGGGATCATTGTAATTGCCTTTATCGGGCCCATCCGCATGACGGGCGTCTGGAACGAATACCCGGTTAATGTTGATACCGTATTCATCGGTTTTTATATTTTGTGGATGCTCATCGAGTTACGCATTTCCAAAAAGGATGTGAACACCGAGGGCAAAAAAACATTGGATTTTGCGACATGTCAGATATATGGGTTCGGACAGGCACTCACGTTTCTCACGGCCCTTTGGTTCCCATCCGTTTGGCGATTGCCGAATGTTGCTCATTTTGCCGGCATAAATATCTTTCTGTTCGGCGTCTGTTATCGGTTATGGGCGATTCGTACGTTGGGGCGGTTCTATTCGCACAGAGTTCGAACCGTGGCCCAGCACCAAATTGTGTTTTCCGGACCGTACCGCTATACAAGGCATCCGGCCTATGCCGGAATGATCATCGCCAATGCCGGAATATCCCTGTATTTCTTTAACTGGGTGACCCTATGTGCATTTCTTTTCATTCTGGTGCCGGCGATCCTTCTGCGGATCATAATAGAAGAAAGAACACTCTTCGGGATAGAGGGATACTCTGAATTTGCTGAAAAAAGAAAACGGTTGTTCCCGGCAGTATGGTAACGGATTCAAAATATTTTGGGCTAACTTTCATTCCGGCGGTCCCGGCCAGACTGCAAAATACCTAAAAGATCTTGGAATTGAAATCTCCGGACTGGATCTATCCGAAAAAATACTGGAACAGGCACGGACAATTCACCCGGAGATACACTTTCGAAAGGGGAATATTCTTGAACTCGAATTTGAAAACGACTCAATAGCCGGCGCCGTAGCTTTCTACGCCATCGTTCACTTCACGGAAGAACAAGTAGAGATAGCATTCCGTGAGGTATTCCGTATATTATAGCCGGATGGAATATTTCTTTTCACATACCACATTGATGAGAAGACGATCCATACAGAAAATCGATATCGATTTCATGTTCTTCACTACAGATTTCATTTCCGGTTGTCTAAAGAAGAGTGGGTTTGAAAAGACAGAGATCATCGAGAGGGAACCCTATCCCGGCGTGGAGTACGAAAGCCGAAGGGCTTATGTGTTTGCGAGAAAAAAATTTACAATAATAGTCCCAACAAGGCTAATGCAGCCGACGCAAAATAAGCGCTGCCGATTAGCAACGTTAGAAATCAGACTTTACGTCGACATGTTTAGCCTGGCCCTTTAAAAATAGAGAAATAACATGGATAGAGATAAGTTCCTGAGATTATACTATGCTCAAAGAGCGAAGGAATATGAGAAGGTTTATTTGAAACCTGAACGCCAACAAAACCTCCGCGAATTGAAAGAACGGCTGAAGACCGTATTTTCAGGACATCACGTATTGGAAGTTGCCTGCGGAACAGGCTATTGGACGCAAACCATTGCAGAAACAGCCGCTTCGATTTTTGCGACAGATTGTAATGAAGAGGTCATCGAAGTCGCCAAGACAAAAGGGTATCATGCGTGTCAGGTATCCTTTGCCATCGCCGACGCCTACGCCTTGACACCGATTGAGGGCTATTTTACTGCATGTTTCTGCGGATTCTGGTTTTCTCACATTCCCAAAACGAGGAGAGACGTATTTATTCGAGGCCTCCATGCCAAGATGCCTGAAAATGCCCTGGTCGTCATGATCGATAACAGATATGTCGAAGGGAGCAGCACCTCCCTTTCAGGAACAGACGGGCAAGGCAACAGCTATCAAATCAGACATCTTGAAGACGGAACAGCGCACAAGATCCTCAAAAACTTTCCAACTGAAACAGACTTGAAGAAGACCTTCAAGAGGTACTCAAGAAATTTTGAGGTGCTGACTCTGGACTATTTTTGGATAGCCAAATATACTGTCTATTAAGGATTGCTAACCGTGTGCTTGCAAGGGCTTTGGGGACGCGCGGCAATGTGCACATCGCCCTTTCGGCAACGTTCAGTGGCAGTGCGAGCGTCGTTGCCCGTTATCAGGGCGTCCCCGATGTCCCTTAAGCGAAGCGTCAGGCCACCCCGCATGCAAATCACCGTTGAGGTACATGAGGCCAGTTATGAAGAAGCTCCGGTTCAAAAAAATCGATGCCTTCGCTTCTAAACATTCATCCGGGAATCCCGCGGCGGTCGTCTATCTTGATCAGCTTGAAGAGCTGTCCGAAGATGAAAAGATGCAGATCGCAAAAGAGTTAAAAGGATTTGTTAGCGAGGTAGGATATGTCTGCCCCGGAACGGAAACGGATTACGAATTATGCTATTTTTCTTCCGAGCGAGAAGTCGCTTTCTGCGGTCATGCGACCATCGCCATCATGAACGATATCATCGCAAACAATGAAGCGTTGCATTCGCGGACGTTGCTGTTGATTGCGACACGGACCGACCGCTTGCAGGTCGAGAACCGTTATCGAGACGAGAAGAGCGTTTATATCTCCGCTCCGCCCGCCAGGTTTTCCATGAAAGAGGTTGGCGCGGCCGATGTTGCGGCGGCTCTGAACAGTCGCCTTGAGGACCTTGATCCATCACGGCCGATTCAGATGATCAACGGTGGATTGGAGACATTGATAGTCCCGATGAAGGGACTCGAGCCTATTCTCCGCGTCACTCCGGATCTTCAGACACTCAAACAATTCTGCCTGCGGATCGGTGCGGACATCGTTCTTCTCTATTCGTCGGAGGTTGCATTTCCGGAGAGCCGTTACCGGACCAGAGTGTTCGCCCCCCCGTATGGATATTTGGAGGATCCCGCAACCGGTTCCGGAAATTCGGCCCTGGGTTACTATCTTCTGGCGCATGGGATTTGGGAGGGGGACAAGATTACAATAGAGCAAAATGGATTCCGCGATGCCCCGAACTTCGTCCGGATATTTTCCCCCAAAACCGGCGCAGGCGATTCTCGCGTGTGGTTTGGCGGGGGCGCGATTGTAAGAATGGATGGGCAATACAATCTGGAATAGTCATTGAACGTTATGAGACACAATCAAATATGCTCAAAAACACAAAGGATCCGAAGCGTATTGCTCGTTTGACTGCTCCAGATGTATGCAACAGATTGCAGGCACTGGGCGATAGCGAAAGAGCACGGGCACTGCAAAGATTCTTCAAAACGGGTCAAGGTCAATATGGTGAAGGGGATGTATTTGTCGGTCTCCGCGTTCCGGAGATAAGGAAGTTGGCCAAAGAATACGAGAAGCTCCCCCTTTCAGAGATCATCCGATTACTTCACTCCCCCCTCCATGAAGCAAGGCTGCTGGCTCTCCTTATTTTGGTTCGTGCGTATGCGCAGGGGGATTCTTCACTTCAGGAGCGGATTTATAATCTGTACCTGCGGAATACCCGGTTTATCAATAGCTGGGATCTGGTGGATGTTTCGGCGGAACACATCGTCGGTTCCCATTTGAGATGCGGCGACAGATCTCGTCTCCACGCTTTGGCGGCATCCAACCTGCTTTGGGATCGGAGGATTGCCATCATGGCCACATTTCACTACATCAAACGCGGTGAATTTGCCGAGACACTGCATATCGCAGAACGATTGCTTCGAGATCACGAGGATCTGATCCATAAAGCGGCCGGTTGGATGCTTCGTGAAATCGGCAAGCACGATCAGCTTGCCGAAGAAGAGTTTCTGAAGGCTCACGGCAAAATTATGCCGCGGACCATGCTCCGGTATGCGATCGAGAAATTTCCGGAGAAATTGAGGCAGCGGTTCTTGCGGGGTGAAATAGAGTAGCGCGTCCAAACGATGGCACGCAGTCGGACGCGCGGGGCTGAAGGGCTGATGCAATCCCGGGATTGCAGGCCGCGCGCCGCTGACGTCCAATGTTCAAGAAGGAGGAGACAATGGGGAAGATTGCAATAGACGAGAATGCTTTCACGTATCCGATGCCCATGGTTTTAGTGGGAACGTTTGTAAATGAACGCCCGAACTTCATGGCGGTCGGATGGGTCACGAGAGTCAATTTCAGTCCACCCATGATCGCCGTCGCGCTGGGGAAAACCCACCACACCAATGGAGGAATTCATGCCTCCGGGGCGTTCAGCGTCAATATCCCGAATATTGACCTCATGGAGAAGGTCGACTACTGCGGAATCGCATCGGGCAGGAAAGAAGATAAATCGACTCTGTTCAAAGTGATAGCGGGCAAGACAACGGGGGCGCCCATGATCGACGATTGCCCGCTCTGCATGGAGTGCAAACTGGTAAATGTCTGGGACCTCCCGACCAACGAGGTTTTCGTCGGTGAGATTGTGGGCGCATACGCCAACGCCGAGTGCTGTACCGACGGAAAACCGGACATCAGCAAGATGAGGCCCTTCACGTTGACCATGCCCGACAATCGGTACTGGGCGGTCGGCGATAATGCCGGGAAGGCATGGAGCGTCGGAAAGAATTTCAAGCCATAGGAAGGTGGAACGATAAGGAGTATTCATGAGGACCATTGGCCTGATCGGCGGGATGAGTTGGGAATCGACGGTTCCGTATTACCAACGGATCAACGAGACCATCCGGGAGCGACTGGGCGGGCTTCATTCCGCGAAAGTGATCCTCTACAGCGTCGATTTTCATGACATTGAACGACTTCAGCACGCTGGAGATTGGGAGGCCGCAGGAGAGTTACTGGCCGACGCCGCCCGTTCACTCGAATCGGCCGGCGCAGACTTCCTGGTTCTTTGCACAAACACCATGCACAAGGTCGCTTCCGCGATCGAGGCGGCTGTTCGCATCCCGTTGCTCCACATCGCCGACCCTACAGCCGCCGAAATCCAGCGCGCCGGGTTCTCGACGGTCGGCTTGCTGGGTACGCGTTTCACAATGGAGCAGGATTTCTACTGCAACCGGCTCCGCGAGCGCCACGGGCTCCGGGTGCTGATCCCGAAGCAGGAAGATCGCGAAATCATCCATCGGGTCATATATGAAGAGCTGTGCCTCGGTAAAGTTGCTCCCGAATCCCGGACGGAGTACCGCCGGGTCATGGCAGAACTTATAGCACAGGGTGCGGAAGCCATCATTCTGGGTTGTACGGAGATCTCGTTTCTGGTCGGTCAGCACGACTCTGAGGTCCCCCTGTTTGACACCACAACCATTCACGCCCGCAGGGCGGCTGAATGGGCGCTGTCGGCGAAGTGACGCCCAATCATTCCCTCGAGCGGACCCACAGCCGGTTGCGGTCTGCTCATGTCGCCCGTTGGGCGCACTCATGGAAGGAGGGCATATGTCAAAGCCTGCGTTTACCGTCAAAGTGTTTGCCATTTACGCGCTCGTGCTTGGGGCCACGTTGATCGTTGCCCCCAATCTGCTCTTCGCCGTCTTTCATGTGCCCCAAACCTCGGAAGTCTGGATTCGTGTCGCCGGGGTCCTCGCCTTCAATATGGGCGTCAACTACTGGTACGCGGCCAAATGTGAGGCGAGATCGCTCTTCCGTGTTTCGGTCTACACACGAACCTTCGTCCTGGCGGCCTTTGCAGTCTTCGTTTTTCTGGGTCTCGTGAATCCGGTCCTCATTTTGTTTGGGTCGATCGACTTCTTCGGCGCAGTTTGGACACACCTTGCGCTAAGGACGGAGATAAAGAATGCTTAAAAAATAAGGAGGTTGAAGATGATCGCACGACAATTGATCGAGACTTATCACAACGCATGGACCGCCGGTGACTTCGTCACGGCACGCCGCTGCCTCGCAGATGATCTTGACTTCAAAGGCAGTATCGACACCTTCCACAAGGCCGACGACTTCATCGGCGCGCTGAAGCGGTTCCAGGGCATGCTGCGGGGCGTAAAGCTCCTCAAGCGTTTCTTCGACCAGGATGGCGCCGCCTTATTGTATGACTGCGACACCGTGACCCCGGCCGGAGTGATTCGAACCGCCGAGTTCGTCTCCACAACCAGCGGCAAGATCAGCGAAATTCGATTGGTTTTTGACACCTCGGAACTGCGCAAGCTTATGTAAATGTTCTACCGTCTGTCCGCCGATCTGGTCCTGATCGTCCATCTCGCCTTTGTCCTCTTCGTGGCGCTGGGCGGCTTTCTCGTGCTGCGCCGGCCCCGGCTCATGTGGCTCCATCTGCCGGCCGTCGCCTGGGGGACGCTGGTCGAGCTTCTCGGCGTGTTCTGCCCGCTGACACCGCTGGAGACGACGCTCCGGGAACTCGGGGGCCAAACCGGCTACGGGGGCGACTTCATCGCACACTACATGACGGCCGTCATCTACCCTTCCGGGCTCACCCGCGGGACCCAGGTCGCCCTCGGCTTCGGCGCGCTCCTGCTGAACATGGCGATCTATGGTTATGGGCTGTTTCGGAAGAGGCGGTCCCAGTCCCGGCGCCGCGCTTGACACGCGCGTTGAAAGGGCGGCGGCTCCCCCTGAATGGAAACCGGAGATGCGCCCGCCGTTTTATCGCATGCAGATACTCAACACCTCAATGAGATCCGTTTCTCCTTGCAGAATTTTAAGAATGCCGCCCTGCAGCAGGGTTTTCATCCCTTCATCCGTGGCCGTTTTCCGGATGGCGGCCATCGATTCCCGGTTGATAATCATCTGTTTGATGTTGTCCGTAGCCGTCAGCAGTTCAAAAATCCCCGCCATTCCACGGTAGCCGGTGCCGTTGCAGGCCGGACAGCCCCTGGGGCGGTAGAGCGTCAGTTGGTCATCGCAAACCATGTTCAACATGGAGAAGGCCCTTTCTCCATAATGGCGCGCAAGTTCGTGAAATTCATCCGCCTCGGGATGATAGGGTTCTTTACAGATGATGCACAGGGATCTGACCAGCCTCTGGGCCAGGACGCAGAGCAGGGAATCGGCAAAGGAAAAGGGATCGATCCCCATATCCAGGAGCCGGACGATCGTTTCCGGCGCGTTGTTCGTGTGCAGGGTGGTGAGAACCAGATGGCCCGTGGTGGACGCATCCACGCCCATCTTTGCCGTCTCGTAATCCCGCATCTCCCCGACCATAATGATATCCGGATCGGCCCTGAGAAAAGCGCGCATGGCGTTGCTGAAATCCAGACCGATCTTGTGATGGACCTGAACCTGACGGATCCCCTTCTGGGTGATCTCGACGGGGTCCTCCACCGTCCAGATCTTGACGTTGGGAAGGTTGAGCATGTGCAGGGCAGCATGGGCCGTGGTGGTCTTTCCCGAACCGGTGGGTCCCACGAGCAGAATCAGGCCATACGGTTTTTTCAGGATCGCCTTGAACCGATCCAGGGTCTCGGGCGCCATCTGGAGATCATCGAGAACCAGGATTTCCCCCCGCGTGAGGATCCGCAGAACCACATCCTCCACATAGCCCTGGGTGGGGATGGTGGCCACCCGCAGTTCGATCTCTCCGGCGTCCGGAACTTTGTGCTTGATCTTTCCGTCCTGGGGAAGCCGCCGTTCGGTGATATCCAGGTTGGACATGATCTTGATCCGCGAGACGATGGCGGAACGGTATTCGTAGGGAAAACTTTTGAAGAGGATGCACTCGCCGTCGATCCGGAAACGGATGTTCACCAGGCGGTCCCGGATATCGGGTTCGAAGTGTATGTCCGACGCCCGGCGCAGATACGCCTCATTGATGACGTCATCGACCAGCTTGACGATATTGTCGTCCGACTTGAAGAAGTGGTCGATGAACAGCAGGATGTCTTCCTTCGCCGCCACGCAGTACTCCACCGCCTTGGTCTTGAGCAGGCTTTCGATGGCATCCCGTTTCAGGATGTTCTGGGGATCGTCGATTAGGACGCAGATCCGGCCTTCCCTTTTCTCCAGAGGGACCCAGAGTTCCTGACGCAGGTATTCGCATTTCAGCAGGGAAAGCAGGGATTCTGGAATCGGGTAGGTTTCATCAAAACGGACCGTGCGATAGGCGTTATTCTTATTCGCTGCCTTTCCGGCCCTTTCCTGAGGGGAAACCGCTTTATGGTCTGTTTTGGTCTGCATGGTCATTCACCTTCTGCCGTGACAATTTTTCTAAACCGCTGCTGCCCCGAATGGGGTCGCCCCGGGAACGGACACCCGCCGGGAATAGCGCCGCCCGGAATCTATCTATCTCTCTCACGGACCGGTCAAAGGATCTTCCGGAGAAACTGGCCTGTATAAGAGCCTGCCTCGGCGGCAACCTGCTCCGGCGTGCCCGTGGCAATGATCCGGCCGCCGCCGGGTCCACCCTCCGGCCCCAGGTCGATGATGTGGTCGGCGGACTTGATCACATCGAGATTGTGTTCAATGACGACGAGGGTGTTCCCCCTGTCGACCAAGCGCATGAGGACGTCGAGGAGCTTCTGGATGTCGGCGAAGTGGAGGCCGATCGTCGGCTCGTCGAGGATGTAGAGGGTGTGGCTGTTCATCCGCTTCCCCAGCTCCCGGGAGAGCTTGATCCGCTGAGCCTCGCCGCCGGAGAGGGTCGTCGCGGACTGGCCGAGGCGGATGTAGCCCAAGCCCACATCGTAGAGAAGCTGGAGCTTCGAGCGGATCGCCGGGATATTTTCGAAAAAGACGAGCGCCTGCTGAACGGTCATCTCCAGAACCTCGGCGATGTTCTTGTCCTTGTAGCGGACCTCGAGGGTGTCCAGGTTGAAACGCTTCCCGTGGCAGACGTCGCAGGTCACGTAAACGTCCGGCAGGAAGTGCATCTCGATCTTGATCAGGCCGTTCCCCTCGCAGGCCTCGCAGCGCCCCCCCCTCACGTTGAAGCTGAACCGGCCGGGTTTGTAACCCCGGAGCCTGGATTCGGGAAGGCCGGTAAAGAGGTCCCGGATCGGGGAGAAGATGCCGGTGTAGGTGACCGGGTTGGAGCGGGGGGTGCGTCCGATCGGCTGCTGATTCATCAGGATGATCCGCTCAATGCCGCCCAGATCGGCGATATGGCGGACCTTCCCGCCGCCGGTGCGTTCCTGGTTCAACCGCCGGGCGAGCGCCTTGTAGAGCGTCTCGATGACCATCGTGCTCTTCCCCGAGCCGGAGACCCCGGTGACCGCAGTGAAGACCCCGATGGGGATCCGGATATCCACGTCCCGGAGGTTGTGCTCGTTCGCCCCTTCGAGGACGATGAACCGCCCTGTGAGGGAGCGCCGCTTTTCAGGGATGGCGATGGATTTCCGGCCGGAGAGGTAGGCCCCCGTCAGAGAGAATCCGCTCCGGCAGATCTCCTCCGGCGTCCCCTGGAAGACGACCTCGCCCCCGTCCACCCCCGCTCCCGGACCGATGTCGATGATCTGGTCGGATGCCATCATCATGTCCTGGTCGTGCTCCACAACAAGGACCGTGTTCCCCATGTCGCGGAGGCGTTTGAGGGTGGCGATGAGGCGGACGTTGTCCCGCTGGTGGAGGCCGACGGTCGGCTCGTCGAGGACATAGAGAACGCCGACCAGTCCCGATCCGATTTGGGTGGCCAGTCGGATCCGCTGGCCTTCCCCTCCGGAGAGACTCCCCGAAGCCCTATCCAGGCTCAGATAGTCCATCCCGACATCGAGGAGAAAGCGGAGCCGGAGCCGGATCTCCTTCATGACCCGCTCCGTCACGTGGATCTCCTGCGGAGAAAGCGGGATCGCTGTGAGAAAGTCCAAGCACTCCCGAATCGGCAATCGGCAGACCTCGCAGATGCTCTTCCCGCCTATGGTCACGGAGAGACTCTCCTTCTTCAGGCGGGCGCCCAGGCAGGTTGGGCACTCGCGGAGGTTGATGTAGCGCGACAGGTCCATGCGGACATGGAGGGAGGTCGTCTCCTTGTAGCGCCGGTCGAGCTGGTTGAGCACGCCCTCGAAGGGACGGGTGTAGAAGTAACGCCTTCCGCCCCGGTCGGCATAGAAGCGGATCTTTTCCTCCCCGGAGCCGCGCAGGAGAACATCCCGGATCTTCGCCGGAAGCTCCTGAAACGGGGTGTTGATGTCGAATCCGTAATGGCCAGCAAGGGTGTCGATCGTCTGGAAATAGCGGAGAGAATGGCGTCCCGACCAGGGGACGATCGCCCCTTCGCGGATGGAGATTTCCGGATCGGGGACGACGAGCCCCTCGTCGAAATACATCCGGGTGCCGAGCCCGCCGCAGTCCGGGCAGGCGCCATAGGGGCTGTTGAAGGAAAACATCCGCGGGGCGAGTTCCGTGATGCTGACACCACAGTCCGGGCAGGCATACCGCTCGCTGAAAAGGACCTCCTCCCCGCCTGCCACACCGATGCGGGCGAGGCCCTCGGAAAGCCCGGAGGCGGTCTCCAGGGAGTCGCGCAAGCGCTTCCGGATCCCCTCCTTGATGACGAGGCGGTCGATGACCACGTCGATATCGTGGCGCCTGTTCTTGTCGAGGGTGATCTCTTCGGCGAGTTCCCGGACCTCGCCGTCCACGCGGACGCGGACGTAGCCTTCCTTCAGAAGTTTCTTGAGTTCCTTTTGAAATTCCCCCTTCTTTCCCCGGGCGATCGGAGCGAGGATCGTCACGCGGGTGTTCGGCGGATACGCAAGGATCGTCTCCAGCATCATGTCGATCGTCTGGGATTTGATCTCTTTCCCGCACTTGAAGCAGTGGGGGACTCCGATCCGGGCGAAGAGAAGCCGGAGATGGTCGTAGATCTCCGTCACCGTCCCCACGGTGGAGCGGGGGTTGTGGGCAGCTGTCCGCTGCTCGATGGCAATGGCCGGGGAGAGCCCCTCGATGGACTCCACGTCGGGCTTGTCCATTTGGCCGATGAACTGCCGGGCGTAGGTGGAAAGGGACTCCACATAGCGCCGCTGCCCTTCGGCGTAAATGGTATCAAACGC
>JAPLJW010000208.1 GCA_026388365.1 Deltaproteobacteria bacterium
AGATCCCCCGCTGGACCTTCGAGAAGTTCCCCGAGACGGAGGATTTTTTGACCACCTCGATGAAGTCCGTCGGCGAGACGATGGCGATCGGCCGGACCTTCCGGGAGGCGCTCCAGAAGGCGATCCGCTCCCTGGAGATCCAGCGCTTCGGCCTGATGATCGACCTGCCGGAAGGGGTCAGCCGTCCCGATGAATTCCTGGCGCAAAAGCTCGCGAGGCCCAATTCGCTCCGCCTCTTCTATATCGCCGCGGCCTTCCGCCAGGGGATGTCCCTGGATGAGATCCAGCGGCTCACCTGGATCGATCCCTGGTTTTTGAACCAGATCCGGTCGCTCGTCGAGGCGGAGGAGGAGATCCAGAAGACGCCGTATTCGACGGAGATCCTCTGCGAGGCGAAACGGCTGGGATTCTCCGACCGCACCCTCGGCGGCCTCTGGAACCTCTCCGAAGAGGAGATCCGCCGGCGCCGCTATGCGGCCGGGATCGTCCCCGTCTATAAGCTTGTCGACACCTGTGCCGCGGAGTTCGAGGCCTACACCCCCTACTATTACTCCACTTACGAAACGGAGGATGAGACGAGACCTTCGACGAGGCCGAAGGTGGTCATCCTCGGCGGCGGCCCCAACCGGATCGGCCAGGGGATCGAGTTCGACTACTGCTGCGTCCACGCCTCCTTCGCCCTCCGCGAGGAGGGGTATGAGAGCATCATGGTCAACTCCAACCCGGAAACGGTGAGCACCGACTACGACACCTCCGACAAGCTCTTCTTCGAGCCGGTGACCCTGGAGGACGTCCTCCACATCCTGAAGGCGGAGAAGCCGATGGGCGTCATCCTCCAGTTCGGCGGCCAGACGCCGCTCAACCTCGCCCGCGGCCTGGAGGCGGCGGGGGCGCCGATCCTCGGCACCACCCCCGACGCGATCGATCGCGCCGAGGACCGGAAGCGTTTCCAGGAGATCGTGAACCGCCTCAAACTCCGCCAGCCCGACAACGGCACGGCCATGGACGCCGAGGAGGCGATCCGCGTGGCCGAGCGGATCGGCTACCCGGTTCTGGTCCGTCCCTCATACGTGCTGGGCGGCCGCTCGATGGAGATCATCTATGAGACGGGGAGCCTCCGGCGGTTCATGGTCCGGGCCCTTGATGTTTCCCCCGGCCACCCCATCCTGATCGACAAGTTCCTCGAGGACGCCATCGAGGTGGACGTGGACGCGATCAGCGACGGGAAGACGACCGTTGTCGCCGGGATCATGGAGCACATCGAGGAGGCGGGGATCCACTCCGGGGACAGCGCCTGCGTCCTGCCGGCGATCACTTTTTCACCGGAGCTCCTGGAGACGATCGAGCGCCAGACGAGGCGGATCGCCGAGGAGCTCCATGTGGTCGGCCTGATGAACATCCAGTATGCGATCAAGGACGGCGACCTCTACGTCCTCGAGGTGAACCCCCGCGCCTCGCGGACCATCCCCTTCGTCAGCAAGGCGATCGGCGTCCCCCTGGCGAAGCTGGCGACGAAGGTCATGCTGGGGAAAACCTTACAGGAGCTGGGGTTTACGAAACCCATCCGGCCGAAACATATTTCGGTCAAGGAGGCGGTTTTCCCCTTCAACCGCTTTCCCAACGTGGATATCCTGCTCGGTCCGGAGATGAAATCGACGGGAGAGGTGATGGGGATCGACCATTCCTTCGGCTTGGCCTTCGCGAAATCGCAGATGGCCGCGGGATTCAAGATGCCGCTCTCGGGGAAGGTCTTTCTGAGCGTCCACGACGTTTACAAGGACCGGATCGTCCCCGTGGCCGAGGCCTTTGCACGGATGGGGTTCCGGATCACCGCGACCCGGGGGACGGCCGCAAGGCTCCGGGAGCACGGGGTCCCGGTCGAGACGATTCTTAAAGTCAGCGAGGGAAGACCCAACGTGATCGATCACATCAAGAACGGCGACATCCAGCTCGTCATCAACGTGAGTCTGGGGCGGCGCTCCTCCCGGAAAGACGCCTACCTGATTCGCAGGGGGGCGCTCGTCTGCAACGTCCTCTATACGACGACGATCTCCGGCGCCCGGGCCCTGACGGAAGCGATCGACAGCCTGCAGCGGGAGCCGTGGGATGTGACGCCGCTCCAGGCGTACCATTTCCCAAGTTGCGCAAAGGTCTTAACGGGACATACCGGGGGCAAGTTTCGGACAGGGAGGGAATGATTATGTACGAGGAAGAACAGGATGACAAACCGCACGAGGAGTGCGGCGTCTTTGCGGTGTACGGCCACGAAGATGCAGCGCGGGTGGCCTTCTTCGGCCTGTTTGCCCTCCAGCACCGGGGGCAGGAAAGCGCGGGGATCGCCGTTGCCGACGGCTGTCAGGTCTGGGCGCACAAGGGGATGGGGCTCGCCTCGGAGGTCTTCCGGGAGGATACCCTCTCGAAGCTCCCCGGACGCCTGGCCATCGGCCATGTCCGCTATTCCACCACGGGATCCTCGGTTCTCTCCAACGCCCAGCCCTTCCTGGTCCACCATGCCGACGAGTACTATGCCCTCGCCCACAACGGGAACCTGATCAACGCCCTGGAGCTCCGGGTGGAACTGGAGGAGAGGGGATCGATCTTCCAGTCCACGATGGACAGCGAGGTCATCGTCCACCTGATGGCGCCCCACCTGAAGGCGGGGCTGGAAGAGGCCCTGACGAAGGCTCTCGCCCGGGTGCAGGGGGCCTACAGCATCGTCATGCTGACCCGGAACCGCGTCATTGCCGTCCGCGATCCCCGCGGGTTTCGGCCGCTTGCGCTTGGCCGCTTCAACGGCGGCTGGGTGGTGGCCTCGGAGACCTGCGCCTTCGACCTTGTAGGGGCGAAGTACATTCGGGATGTCAAGCCCGGCGAGATTATCATCATCGACGAAGCGGGGCTTCACAGCCTGACGCCTTTTGCGGAAGAGAGGCCCGCCCACTGCATCTTCGAACTGATCTACTTCTCCCGGCCCGACAGCCAGGTCTTCGGTGAGAACGTTTATCTCTGCCGCAAAAGACTGGGGCACAGCCTCGCCCGGGAATACCGGCCCGATGTGGATTTTGCCATGCCCTTCCCCGATTCGGGGAACTACGCGGCCCTCGGTTACGCCGAGGAGAGCGGGCTCCCCTTTGAAATGGGGATGATCCGGAACCACTATGTGGGACGGACCTTCATCCAACCGAGCCAGGCGATGCGGGATTTTGGCGTCCGGGTCAAGCTGAACCCGGTGCAGCCGCTGATCGACGGGAAAAAGATCGTCATCGTCGAGGATTCAATCATCCGGGGAACCACCAGCCGGAACCGCGTCAGGCATCTGCGGGAGAGCGGCGCGAAGGAGATCCACATGGTCGTGAGCTGTCCGCCGACACGCCACCCCTGCCCCTACGGGATCGATTTTTCGGTGCGGGGGGAACTGGTTGCCGCCGAGAAGGGGAACGTGGCGGATATCGCCTCCTTCATCGGTCTGGACGGCCTGCACTACCTTTCCCTCGAAGGGATGGTCCAGGCCACGGGGATGCCCCGGGAAAACTTCTGCCTCGCCTGTTACAACGGTGATTATCCCCTGCCGCCCCCGAAGAGCTTCGGGAAGTTCTGCTTCGAGGGGCACACCTTCTGAAAGAGATGACGGCATCGCGCCTGCCGATGTCGTCCTGTCGGGCAGGGTGTTCTCGACGGATGACGCAAACCTTTGGCCGGCCGTTTTTCTACGCCGCGCACCCCGATGAATAGGCAGGTCAAGGTCCCACAGGACGACATGAAACGCATTCTGGTGGAAGATGCATAGCCCGCGACCGGAGATTCCCTCATACCGAGAGACCTATTTCATCGTCATCCTCGCCCTGGGATTCCTGATCCAGCTCACGTCGCTCGGGTTCGGGCGCTTCGCCTACACGGCCCTGCTCCCCAGCATGAAGACGGACCTGGGGCTCAGCAACACCCGCATGGGCTTCTTTCAGGTCGGCATCCTGACCGGTTACCTCCTTTTCGCCTACCTGTGCAGCCTCTTCTCAAAGCGGTGGGGCCTGTCCATTGTGGTCGCCGCTTCCTGCGCGCTGGCCGGGCTGGCGATGACGGCCCTGGGCCTGGTCTCTTCTTTTTACCTCTGCCTGATGCTGGCCTTTCTGATGGGGGCCGGCGCCGTTGGCGCCTATATCCCGCTGGTGCCGCTGATCATCGGCTGGTCCTCCGTCCGGTGGAGCGGCGGTGCGATCGGTTTTGCCCTCAGCGGAACCGGGGTCGGCATCATCGTCGTCGGATACCTGGCGCCCTTCATCCTCAGCCGCTTCGGGCCGATGGGCTGGCGGTACGCCTGGATCATCCTGGGCGCCGGGACGCTCCTGGTCGCCCTGATCAGCTTTTTCCTCTTGAAGGAAAACCCTTCCGCCATCGACTTGCAGGCAGGCCAAAACACCCCGGACTCCACGCTGAAGATGCTCTACCGCGACCCGTCGCTCAGGGCCATTCTAACGGTCTATCTGCTGGTGGGCTTCGGATACATCATGTATGCGACGTTCGTCGTGGCCTATGCAATCGAGGAGATCGGGCTTTCCGTAAAAGAGGCCGGGCTGATCTGGTCGGTCTTCGGACTTTTTGCGGTGGCCGGATGTTTCCTCTGGGGAATGATCTCCGATCATCTCGGAAGAAAATCCATGACCATCGTCTCCCTCCTTCTGCTGTCCGCCTCGATCCTCCTGTCCATCCTCTGGAAGGAAAAAACCGGCCTGCTGATTTCCGGCGCGCTGTTTGCCTTCACGTTCAACGGTCTGATCACGATGATCGCCTCGATGTTCGGGGATTATATCCCCATATCGAAAATGGGCCGAATATTCGGCGTTTCCACATTGATTCACGGAGTGGGGCAGGCCGCGGGCGTCGCCCTCGCCGGCTATCTGAAGGACCTCACCGCAACCTTCGTGGTCCCTTTTCTGCTGTCGGCGCTGATCATCGGGATCTGCCCCGTTTTCCTGCTGTCCCTGAAGGAACAAAAGGGGCGCCGTCCCCAGTTGCCTCATTGAGAAGCTTCCTGAACTACACAATCAGGCAGAGTCATTAAAAGTTGATGATTTCAGATGGGAAACATTGTCTTATGTAGTCTGTCGATGATATTGACATCCAGGATTTTTTATGTTTAGGTAATCCCACATTTACATAATCTATCGATCGTCATTTGATCCCTTAACTCAAAAACGTGAGGGTACAATGGTGGACGTATGATCACAGACCCCGTGTCTCAAAAGAGTACGGAGTTTTGTGTTTTAAGGCCAAGATTGATCTTCATCCAAAGGAGGGTAAAAGGAAATGAGACTATTCCACGAAAAAGCTTGGCCCTGCGCCATAATAGTCACATTTATTCTATTTTTTTATACCTTTTCTTTTGCACAAACCGAAAGCATTAGAGGTGTGAAATTTAAAGATGGAAGCATCATCTACGGAAGAGTTATTAAAATGAACATTTATGATATCCACATTAAAACAAAAAACGGCAAAATAATATCCCGTAAGTTTGACGACGTGGACATTTTTATAAAAATACCGACGTGGATGCAAAACAGGAATTTAAACAAACCCCTGCCAGATACATCTCGATCAACGCCCCTTCAACCGAAGCCTCATGACGCCGATGTCGCTCAATGAGCGCCGTCTTGAACGTTTGCTGACAAAGGTTATTTATAGAAGAGTTAAACGTTGAGACACTACAGATTACGATTAGCAAAAAGGCTTATTACCTAACTTCATAGGTCACCTTTCCCGAATAATCTCGCATAAAGTCCAGTTCTCTCGTTACCATGCGATCAATCTTTCCAGTGGAAATATTAATTTTTTTCACAAAAATCATTAGCTTATTGCTGCCATATTCATATGTTCCCACTACGATATAGCGGCCAGGGTACTCATCTTTTTTTATGTCCTTGGAAGAACGGCTGAGCACAACCAGCCCCTTGTCCGTTAACTTGAAATACTTGGAGAACTCCCCTTGCACTACACGATTGCAACAAACATTGTGAAGACTACCACGCATCAATTCTGCCATCAATAATCCGGCTCCCTCCGGTTCAAATGACTGCAGATCGACAAAATCAGTTACAATTACTGTCTCCTGTTCATATGGAGGTTGAATTAAAGTTCCGTCAGACAACCTGATTGGTTCAGAGTTTTTGATAATCTCGGTACAAGGTGATGCACAGTCAGAGCAGGAGGACTTACAAAAATCAAGAGATATCGCATCGAAAAGGTTTTTAAGTGCAACTTCGTCAAGGCGTTGATCTATGGTCTGATAATTATAATCATCATTATCAAAAACTCGTACGCAGCCAGAAAGTGAAATCAGTACCAGCGTCAATGACACCAAGACCAGTCCTCGCCACATAAGCAAAACAATACATTTCATTTTATATTTAATTACCAACGATCTTCATTGGCTTAAGTTTTTCCACATCAAAAAGCAGGGCTTCTGTGAAATTGTTTACGGGGATATGTACTTGGGCAGTTGAAAAAATCAAGCCTGTGTCAATATCAATCACCCGTGCATTAATAATAATGCTGTCATCGGCAATTGAGTAGGTACCAGTAATGATACCACCAATTTTATAAGTATCACGAAGCTTCTTAATATCACGACTTAGTGAGAACTCACCTGCTTCGTTGATGATAATATCGCGAGTCAAACGTAGATCAAACACGTTCCATTTCCGAACCTGCATCTCGTGAATAATGTTTTCCCCCACAAGCCTTCCTAATGGACTGCTTTCACTGAGTTTATTCAGGTTAGAAAAGGTGGAAACGATAAAGGCGTTTCCAAGAATTTTGCGATCAACATTTCGTTCAAGCTGGTCGGCCATAAAAATCATCATCGAGTTAAAGTTACCCACGGCAGTACGCGATTGATGACCTGGAAGAGGCTCATGGACCATATATCTACGACCTTCTCCCAGTTTATAAACTTCATCTCTATCCCCTACTATTTGTAAATGATCGGCCGACACCGGCGCACAATAAATGAAAATACCTAATAGCAATGTTAATAATGCCGTTACTCTATTCATAACCCCTCCAGTCATAACCCCTCCAATAGAAATTATAATATGGATCAGCAACAACAATTCTCCGCTGATAAAGGTACTGGGTCCCTGATGGTGTATAATTGTAAGATTTAACCCGATAAGCTACCGGATAATCATAACAACGCTGCCAATTGACGTCATACGATCGGGAGGCTCCACAAAGCTGATCATCCTCGCATGCATAATAGTATCTTTCCTGACGAAATCCTCCTGTATCGTCTCGCATCAATGCAACACTTGATGAACATCCCGCAAGTGTTACGGCAACCAGCATGCATACTCCTAAAAATGGAATTCTCATTATGCTCCTCCTGTCATTATAAGCCAAATATGCCAATCACTCTTTTCCCACCGAATTGCCGCAAATAATAATGTTACCCAGTTGAGGAGTGATCAAGATAGAGATGTTTTCAACCATTTACCTTAAAGGTTTCTGCATTGTCAAGAAATAAATTGGGTTTTATTTGGTGCATAATCAGGCTGCCTGTTTTGTTTGTAGGGTATGCCGTGTAAACGTGTGACCCAACGGTTAAAGTCCGACTGTGGGAGTTCGGTAGTCACCCACAAAGCTTGAGGGAGGTGTTAAGGATAACCTAAAGCATTATGTTTTCTGACAAAGGCTCCGTAAGGGAGCTAAGCAAACCTGGGGGTTGCAGCGCGAGCGAACCCTGATGTATGAATTTGACAGAAAATAATCAACGAGCATATTCTCTATTACGAACGGTATTCATTGATTCTCAGCGATGCTGCCAGGTGTAGACTCGTGCGAGCGTGGACTCTTTCCTTCCTTGGTTTGTTCCACAATCCATGGCCTGCACGATGTGTGCGTCTTGAAGGAAGATACCAACCGTATATTTTTATAGGAGGGCCGGGGATAACGGATCCGTCTCCCAGCGGCGGGAAGACCCGAACCGCCGGCGCTTCTCAGGCCGCTGTGACCGCTTCCTTCAGCAGGGCCTTGATAAACCGCGCCCCCGCCTCCAGTTGCGCAACGGCGATATGCTCCTTCGGCGAATGGGCGTCTTCGATGCCGATGCCGAGGGCCACACAGGGCAGGCCGCGGCCGTTGAAGATATTGGCGTCCACCCCGCCGCCGGATGTCCAGAGCCGGGGCTCGATGCCCAGGGCGCGTGCGGCGCGGAAGGCGTTCGCCACAACCGGATGCGTTTCGGAAACGGTAAAGGTCTCAAAGGGGATCTCCTTCCGGACGGAAAGCCCGGCGCCGGCGGACGCGGCCGCTTCCGTAAAGGAAGCCAGGACCGCCTGCACCTCCGTCTCCAGTCGGGCCGCATCGGTGCTCCGGACCTCCATGATTACCTCCGCCCGGTCGGCGACCATGTTCCGGATCCTGCCGCCGCTGATCAACCCCACATTCGAAGTCGTCCGGCGGTCGATGCGTCCGGTGCGGAGACGGGCGATGGCCGCGGCCGCAACGACGATGGCATTGATCCCCTCCTCGGGGCAGACCCCGGCATGGGCTGCCTTCCCCAAAAGAACGAGATCGAGATCCACCTTCGACGGCGCCTGGTTGATGATGTTGCCCACGGGGCCGTCTCCGTCGAGGATGTAACCGAAGGCGGCCTTCAACTCCGCATGGAAACCTTTGGCGCCGATAAGACCCACCTCCTCCTGGACGGTAAAGAGCACTTCGAGATCCGGATGGGGAACGCCCCCGCCCTTCAGATCCGCAAGGACGCTCAGGATGATCGCGATCCCCGCCTTGTCGTCCGCCCCGAGGACGGTCTCACCGTTGCTGGTGATCACGCCGTCGCGCAAAACCGGCACCATTCCTTCCGTGGGACCGATGGTGTCCATATGGGCGCAGAGCATGATGGTCGGTCCGGGGGTATTGCCCGGTACGCGAACCATGACGTTTCCCGTGTCGCTGCCCGTCCGGGGGGCCGAATCGTCCACGGTTGCCTCCATCCCCATTTCCCGGAGCCTTCCGACCAGATACCCGGCCACACGGCCCTCCTGGCGCGAAAGACTGTTCAGCGAGGCCAGGGTCATGAATTCATTTGCCACATCGATTTTCATCGGTTCATTCCCTTCAATCGTTTTGATGATGCCGCTGTCTTGAAGGCATCGGTCAGGGCCGGTCTCGACCAATCGCAGGAATGGTCCGACGCGATGCCT
Source organism: Deltaproteobacteria bacterium (assembly GCA_026388365.1). The sequence continues at coordinate 9,201 of JAPLJW010000208.1, forward strand.
TCGGTTTCCCTCGGGACTGGCGGAGGGATCACCCTTTCTTCTCTTTGAGCAATTCGATGAAGGCCTCGATCCGGGTTTCGATCTGACCCTCGGAGAAGCTCCGCTCGTCGACCATGTCCGCCTCGATCATGACCGTCGGGATTCTCATCTTCTGCTGAACGATCCGCTGGATGTCGTACTGGCCTAAGGAGTAGGGCTTGCAGCTCCGGTTGGAGTGCATGACCAGACCGTCCGCGCCGTACTTGTCCACCATCTCCATGACCTGCCGGGCCATCTCGTCCACGCCGATGTTCAGGTAGATCCGGGTGTGGCACTCGGCCATCGTCCCGAGAAAATCGTTTTCATCGACGTACCGGAGGGCGCCGCACCAGGCGGAGGTGTAGGTGTCCGCCACGAGGCAGGCCTCTTGAGAGGCGAACTTCTCCGAAAGCCATTTCATCCGGAACCAGACGGGGATATTGTCCCAGAGGAGCCGGTATTTTTCGCGGGGGACGGCGCCGATTCCCTCGGCAACCCGCTGCTGCATCTCGGCCAGCAGCATCTTGTAATAGTCCACAACCTGCTGCGTCCCGCGGAGGGTCACGATCAGCGCGAGGTGGATGAAGGCGTCGAAGGCGGAGAGCGGCGCGGGCCGGTTCATCGCCGTATCCAGAACCGCCTGCCAGAGCCGCTGGCCCTCCACGGAGAGCCGCCCGACCTCCTGGATCCGGTCGTGATCGAGCTTCTTCCCGCAGGCCTCCTCCAGGAAGGCGATGTACTCGTTAATCTGCCCCTGGACGTAACGCTTCGCCTCCGCGGAAAATCCCGTGTGGCAGAAGGGGGTGTCGAGGATGAAGAGCGGCACCTTGAAATACCGGGCCTGGATCTCGTACCACTTGAGGACCGTCCCGCAGATGTTGTTGCAGCAGACGAGCATGTCGGGCCGCGGAAGGCCGCCGATCGGTCCGCCGTTCACCGGCGCGCAGGCGATGTCCGAGCGGGCATAGGAGCAGAGGTCGCTCGAATAGCCCATCGCCTCCGCCTTTTCGCAGAGATCCACCCCCATCTTGCTGGCCCCGATCATCGCCCCGTGGTTCTCCGGATAGACGGGGATGACGTCCATCGCGATCAGGGGCTCCACCGGCCCGCCGCTTGTGATCCAGGCAACCTTTTTTCCCGTCTGCTCCGCGGTCTTCGCATCGATGTAGTAGGCCGTCATGATCTCCTTCATCTTCTTGACCGCCTTGATCTTCCGCTTTTCCTTCGCCTCGTCTTTTTCCGCCATCGTCTTCTCCTCTACGTCTCAGATCATCTCGACAAACGCCTCGAACCGCGTTCGGAGCTGGCCGTCGGCCGGAAGCCGGTCCTCGACTTCCATGAGCATGCTGGGGATCCCCTCCCGGTCCAGCGCTTCCTTCAGGTAAGGGTAATCAAAGGCGTGGGGATCGCAGAACTTCAGCAGGAAGAAGATCACCCCTTGCGCCCGCTTCTCCCGGACCAGACGGACGAGGTGGTCCGCACGGTCGGTGAGGCCCCGGTGCTTCGCCGGGCAGACGACCCGCGTAAGAATACGCCCGGCGACAGCCGTCACGGGATCGGCTTTTTCGTCGATAAGGCCGCTGAAGTACCGGGAACCGGTGCAGAGATCGTCGCCGACGACTGCGCCACCCGCCTCCTCGATGATCGTGTAGATGTCGGGGTGGTTGCAGACGCCGCCCGAAAGGACGATCCGCTTTTTCGGCCACGCCGCGACCTTCGAAGCGCTCTTCTTCTCCATCTCCGCGGCGACCTCCTCCAGAAGGGATGCCGCCCGGGTTCTGTCCATGATCATCGCGGCCCGGACCAGCGCATAGAGGTCGCTTCCCTTGAGGATTTCCGGCCGCCCGCCCTTCAGATCGTAGATCCTGGTCAGGGCGGCGCGGATCCGATTCATGGTCCGGATCGCGGCCCGGAGGTCATCATCGGAAATCGTCACGCCCAGCTTCTCACCCAGATCCTCGCGGAACCGCTTCAGGACGTCGATCAGGTACTGCCGCGCGCCGTCCGTATCCAGCTTGACCGGCAGGACCACGTCGAGATGGAAGCAGCCGGGGACGTTCAGCCGCCAGATGTCGGAGAGGCGCTGGATCGAATCGCACGTATGGGGAAAGACGACGCCGTCCAGGAACGCGAGACGGCCGCCGAGGGCGTCCTCCAGCGCGCCCCGGACCAGCGAGCAGCAGTAGGACTGGAGGTGGGCCTCGGCCAGATGGATCTTCTCTCCCGATCCGAAGAGCCGGAAGGGGTGCGCCCCGGCGGCCAGGATGATCTCCTCCGGCGCATAGGAGCAGAAGGTCCCGATGATCTTCCTGCCGCTTTCCGCCTTGAATCTCTTCACGTAACCATTTGGATCTTTCAGAATCTGATCGCATTCTTCGATCTGCTTCATCAATTTTGTCTCCTCATCCGGAATCGAAAATCGGGTCATCCAGATCTTGCGTGTTTCTCTCTTGTTCTACAAGTCCGCACATGCTATTTGACAAATAAACTAAAGATTACCAATCGAAAGAGAGTAATGTGGGAAAAAAGGGGACAGATTTATTTTTCTCCGCGCTTACAAAATCCTTCTGATATTTTTCCTGTCCGCAGCCTTCAGTTTCAGTTGGTGACAGTTTGTCACCAACACACACCTTTCTATTCATCTTCGGGCTCGATCACACGGGAAACCTCGCCACCGCAGCGTTTGCACGTGCCTCGCAGGATAAGACTCCGTTGTTCCATCACCCCTTCAAGAAGTTGCATCAGAAAAGGGGGCAGATTTATTTTCAATCACCCGCCCCGTCACTCTTCATCTTCATTGCTTGTCCATTTTGAGAACCATACCCCACAAAAACTGTGTCATATTCTCTTGATTGATCAGGCTGACGGGGCAATCCGGCTAAGCCAAGCTGAATCCGGGCTGAGCCCTATGACCCTTCAACCGCTTTCAAGAAGTCTTCCACGGTAATACCAGCCTGCTTCAAGATGCCTCGCAATGTGCCGATGGCCAATTCCGGGTGCAGCGGAACAACGCAACCGAGATGTCCTTCGGAAACCGTTTTCCGAAGGACGACATGGCTGCCGCGCTGGCGAACCTGTGCAAATCCCAATTTCTCCAGGAAATAAATCACCTCCCGGCCAGACAGGCGGTAGAGTTTAGGCATAGGTCGCCTCAAACACGGTCATGATGGGCCGTTCGAATTCACGCATGGGAAACTCTTCGAGATAGAGTTCCGTTGCTTCCCGCAAGTTGGCGAGGGCTTCCTCGATGGAACCGCCCTGGCTGACCGTTCCCACTTCGGGACATTCTGCCACGTATAGATCGCTCTCTCTATGGAGCACGGCAGTAAACGTTCCTACTTTCATGGCGAGTCTCCTTGTTTTATCCAGTTCCTTGCTATCTGTCAGCCATATCAGGCGGCAACGGGCCGCAGCACCCTTCCGATCACCTCGGTCTTCGCTGAGTTGTTTCTCAGATCCGATCGGATCAATTCGATTTTCCTCATGGCTTGCTGATCGTAATAACGTTCCCCGCAGTTTACACATACAAGAATCGCCATCGGAACGAGGACGATGTCGTTATTTGCCCTGATTTCTTCTTCGATCTGTCTCTTTTCAATATCGGTACTTTTACAGACTACGCACTTCATTTTCGTCTCCTTTCATCATCGATCCAACGTTTCGGATCAGGATGGTAAACCGTAATTACAATGGATAGGCTATCATCTTCCGTATAGGCGCATACGATATGTAATGGTCGGTTCGCCGATGTTCTTCCATAAACAATACAACTGGGGTACGGTTCATCTTCCAAGTATTCCTCAATGATCTTGCCACCACAAATTGCCTCTGTTACTTCCTGTTCCAAAATTTCTCCAAACTCATCAAATGCCATTTCATCACGGGCATGCTTTGTGTAGAGGACTTTCCCTGACTGAAAACATTCAATGATTTTTTCAAATATGTTTCTCATTATCGTCTTCCGGATAGCGGGTCGTAAGAGGGTACGGTGCAAATGTACTTGTGTAGATGGACATTTGCAAGTGGTTTCATCACAAGCAGGATATCAGGTTGACAGGTTAGGCGGTCTTCACTTGTCTTACCACGTCGATCACGGTACCGTCTCGGTATTCCACGATTGCAACGATGCGGTCCTCGAACTGTGGTCTTTCCCAGGGGCCTACGATCTGGTCGGCCATCCCCTTCAAGGGCCCGACTTCGACGAGGGGCAGGTCCGTTTTCTTCAAGCGATCGGTCAGATCCTGCCTCAGCGGGTTCACGGCGATGCCGCCCTCCGTCACCAGGACGTCGATCGTCTCTCCCGGCGTCGTGGCCGTCGTGACCCGGTCCACGACGCCGGGGTATTTCTTGCTCGCTACTTTGGTCACGACGATGGCCAGTTTTGCCCCGGCCGCCGTATCGTTGTGGCCTCCTGAGCCGCCCATCAGAATGCCGTTCGAGCCGGTGGTGACGTTGACGTTGAAATCGGTATCGATCTCCGTCGCCCCGAGAATCATGACATCGAGATTGTTGACCACGGAGCCCTTGTTGTGGGGATTCCCGTACATGCCGATGGACATCGGTTGATGCCGTTTGTTGTTCGCAAAGGATTCGACGGCCTTCAGGTCAAAGCACTGGGCGTCGAAGAGCGTCCGGAAAAGTCCCTCCTCCAGCATCTTGACCGTATATGCGGTGATGCCGCCCGAGGCGAAACTGCCCTGGATGGAATTCTTGATCATCAATTCCCGTACGTAGGACGCAACGGCCAGGGAGGTCCCACCCGCTCCGGTCTGGAATGAAAAGCCCTTCTTCAGCAGTCCGGAAGCCTCGATGACGCCGGCAGCCATGGCTGCTATTTTTAAACCGGCGGGGTCCTCCGTCACTTTGGTTGTCCCCGATTCGATGCCCCGCGCATCGCCGATGCTGTCAACCAGCACGACGTAATCCACCAGTTGCTGATTGATCTCGATCGGACAGGCGGGATACTCCACCAGATAATCCGTCACGGCCACGGTCCTGCGGGCGTAACGGACATCGACATGAGAATAGCCCATCACGCCAAAGGCCGACTTTCCTTCCACGCCGTTCATATTTCCATATTCATCGCAGGCGGATGCGGCGATGAAAGCGACATCGATGACGACATCCCCTTCGACGATGGCCCGAACCCTTCCTCCATGACTATGCATGATGACGGGATTGTTCAAAACGCCCTTGGATATCGCTTTGGCCACCGGACCGGACAGATAATTCGTATAGAGCCCGGTCACAACGCCCTTTTCCATATGTCCGACCAGCGGGGCGTGAACGGGAAAGATGGCGGTCGATGCGACTTTCAGATTCTTCAGGCCCAGTTGGGCCGCTTCATCCAATACCATGTTCAGAACGGCGTCGCCGTTCCGCAGGCAGTGATGAAAGGAGATCGTCATGCCGTCCGACAGCCCGCAGGCCAGGATGGCTTCTCTGATCGAACCGAGCAATTTATGCTTTCCCGGCCCATAAGGGACGACCCTTGAAGGCACCCATGTGATTTCTCCCTCTTGCACGTCCGTCCCCGCGTAGGGTTTCACCGGGCCGTATCCTTCGATGTACTCGGGAATCTCTCGTCCGATTGAATTCTTCATGCTCCTTTTCACCGCTTGCTTCGATTATCTTAATTTTCTCCATCTATCCGGAATCATTGCCCGCAGTATTGCCCCTCGGCTTTGAGTTTTGCGACCTCCTCCACCTCGAGAACGTTGAAGGCGACCTTGCCGACCAGCGTGCAGGGGAGGTCGCTCCGGAACTCGATATCCCGGGGGCAACTCCAGCGGATCAGATGCTCCTGGCAGTGGGCGATGAGCGCCTTCTCCATCTCGGGACCGGCCTTCCCGGGCTCCTTCAGGACCACGAACCCCTTGACGCGCTGGACCTGCTTCTCATCGGGGACGCCGATGACGCAGGCCTTGAGGACGCCGGGATGCCGGTAGAGAACAGCCTCCACCTGGGCGGGGTAGACGTTCATCCCCGACGACTTGATCATCCTCTTCTGGCGGAGTTTGAAGTAGAAGAAGCCGTCGGTGTCCATCGTGCCGATGTCGCCGGTGTGGAGCCAGATCTTGCCGTCCGCGTGCTTCCGAAGCGTGTTGGCCGTCTCCTCCGGCTGATCGAGGTAGCCCAGCATCACCGCGGGGCCGTTCACGCAGATCTCCCCCTCCTCGCCGACGGGCGCCTCCTCGGTCGTCCCTGTTCTCACGATCTTGGCCAGCATGTCGGGAAAGGGAAGCCCCACGCTCCCTTCGCGGTACTGGTTGAGCGGCGTCGCCATGATCGCCGTCACCGCCTCCGTAAGGCCATAGCCTTCCAGGAGTTGGGTGTTTCCGCCCCGCTCCTTGACGACCGCCTCGAACCGCTCCTTGACCGGCCGGGGAAGGGTATCGGCGCCGCTGAAGGTGGCCCTGAGACAGCTCAGATCGGCCTTTTGAAAGACGGGATTGCTGCTCAGCGCCTCGAAGAGGGTGGGCACGCCGACGACCAGGGACGGCCGTTTTTTATTGATCAGGTCGGCGACGATCTCCGGCGTGAACTGGGGAACGAGGATGCTCTTTCCCCCGCCCATGAAGACGGCGTTGATGCAGACCCCGAGTCCGAAGCCGTGGAAGATGGGGAGAATCGCGAGCATTGTATCCCCGCCCCCCATGCTCGCCCAGGCGGAGACCTGCATCCCCTCGCTGATGAAATTGTAATTGGAGGGCATGATCCCTTTCGGGACACCCGTCGTGCCGCCGCTGAAGAGGATGACGGCCGTCTCGTCCGTGCCCATGTCCGCCTTCGGCGCCTTCGGGTAGTTCCCCCGCATGAGGTTGCTCCACCACGCGACCAGCTTGTCCTCCG
>JAPLJW010000312.1 GCA_026388365.1 Deltaproteobacteria bacterium
CATGTTTTTACGCAGGATGGCTGCGGCCCCGATCGGCGTGTACTTCACGCCGCGCAACACCAGCGGAATCAGGGCGACGATGATCAGCGCGTTGAAAACGACGGCAGAGAGGATCGCGCTCTCGGGCGAGCCCAGCCTCATGACGTTAAGCGGGGCGATGACCGGGAAAAGGCCGATCAGCATCGCCGGGATGATGGCAAAGTACTTGGCCACGTCGTTGGCGATGCTGAAGGTGGTGAGCGCCCCCCGGGTCATGAGCATCTGCTTGCCGATCTCCACGATCTCGATAAGCTTCGTCGGATTGGAATCGAGATCGACCATGTTGCCCGCCTCCTTGGCCGCCTGCGTACCGGTGTTCATCGCCACGCCGACATCGGCCTGGGCCAGGGCCGGGGCGTCGTTTGTGCCGTCGCCGGTCATCGCGACCAGATGTCCGGCCGCCTGCTCCTTCCGGATCAAGGCAAGCTTGTCCTCCGGCCGCGCCTCGGCGAGGAAGTCGTCCATCCCGGCTTCCTTCGCGATCGCCGCCGCGGTGAAACGGTTGTCGCCGGTGATCATCACCGTCCGGATCCCCATCATCCGGAACCGTTCGAAGCGATCTTTGAGCCCCCCCTTGACGATGTCCTTGAGGTGGACAACCCCCAGGACGCGCCCCTCCTCGGCGACAACCAGCGCCGTGCCTCCGGAGCGGGAGATGCAATCGACCGCGGCGTCCGATTCCGCGGGAAAATCCCGGCCGGCAAACTCCCGGATGGCGCTGGGAGCGCCCTTGCGGATCCGCCGGGCCCCGAGATCGACGCCGCTCATCCGGGAATGGGCCGAAAAGGGGATAAACTTAGCCTGGGCCATCTCCGAAATCGGGCGGCCCCGAAGGCCGTACTGTTTGGCGATAACCACGATGCTCCGGCCCTCCGGCGTCTCGTCGGCGAGCGACGAAAGCTGCGCTGCGTCGGCCAGCTCCTGTACGCTGACACCCGGGGCAGGGATGAATTCCGCCGCCTGGCGGTTGCCGAGGGTGATCGTCCCCGTCTTGTCCAGCAAAAGGACGTCCACGTCTCCGGCCGCCTCCACGGCCCGGCCGCTCATCGCCATGACGTTCTTCTGGACGAGCCGGTCGATCCCCGCGATGCCGATCGCGCTCAGGAGCCCGCCGATCGTCGTGGGGATAAGACAGACCAACAGGGCGACGAGCACGGTGACCGAAAAGGAGATACCCGAATAGAGCCCGAAGAGCTTCAGGGTGAGGATGACGGCGAGAAAGATCACCGTGAGGGCAGCCAGGAGAATCGTCAGGGCGATCTCGTTGGGGGTCTTCTGGCGCCTGGCCCCTTCCACCAAGCCGATCATCCGGTCCATGAAGCTCTCCCCGGGATCGGCCGTCACCGCGACCCGGATCCGGTCCGAGAGCACCCGGGTCCCCCCCGTGACAGCGCTTCGGTCTCCCCCAGCCTCCCGGATCACCGGGGCGGACTCCCCGGTAATCGCCGATTCGTCCACCGTGGCCACCCCTTCAATGATCTCCCCATCCGCGGGGATGATCTCGCCGGCAACGACGACCACGACATCGCCCTTGCGAAGAACCTCCGCCGGGACCTGCTCCAAGGCACCATTGGCCAGAAGGCGGTTGGCGATGGTCCGGGTCCGTGACTTGCGAAGCGCGTCGGCCTGGGCCTTGCCCCGTCCCTCCGCCATCGCCTCCGCGAAATTGGCGAAGAGGACCGTGAACCAGAGCCAGGCAGCAATCTGGATGCCGAAGGAGAGCGATTCGTTCGGGGAGCGGAGAAAAAATCCCACGGAGGTGACCAGGGCGCCGACCTCGGTGACGAACATGACGGGGTTTTTCGCCATGCCGCGGGGGTCCAGCTTCACGAACGACGCGGCGGCAGCCCGGGCGATGATCCGGCGGTCAAAGAGGGAATGGTGTTCAGCGGGCATGACATCGCTCCTTATTCCAAGATCAGTACAGCGTTCCTGACGCCGTCAGGATAAAATGCTCCACGATCGGCCCCAGGGCCAGGACCGGCAGGAAGGTCAATGCCCCCACGATCAGCACGGTCCCGACCAGAAGGACGAGGAAGGTCGGGCCGGAGACGGGGAAGCTCCCCGCATGCGGGGGCGCCTGCTTCTTCCCTGCCAGGCTCCCAGCGAGCGCGAGAACGGGGATGATCACGAAGAAACGCCCCACCAGCATGGCGAGCCCCAGGGTCGTGTTCATCCAGGGGGTATTGGCGTTGAGCCCCGCGAAGGCGCTCCCGTTGTTCCCGACCGCCGACGAATAGGCGTAGAGGATCTCGGAGAGCCCGTGCGGCCCGGCGTTGGCCAGCCCCGCCTTTCCCCAGGCGCTCACTGCGGCCCAGGCCCCGAATCCCAGGATGCTGATGCACAGTATGAGAACGGCCAGGGCGCTGACCTTGACATCATAAGCCTCGATCTTCTTGCCCAGGTATTCCGGGGTGCGTCCCACCATCAACCCCGCCAGAAAGACGGTCAGGATCACGAAGATCAGCATTCCGTAGAGCCCCGCGCCGACACCGCCGAAAACGACCTCCCCCAACTGGATATTGACCAGGGGGATCAGCCCTCCCAGCGCGGTGAACGAGTCGTGCATCGCGTTTACGGCGCCGCAGGAGGCGTCCGTCGTCACCGTGGCAAAGAGGGCGGAGGCAAAGATCCCGAAGCGGACCTCCTTACCTTCCATGTTCCCACCCGCCGGATCGAGCCCCAGGGCGGTTAGACGCGGATTCCCCAACGCCTCAGCCTGCCAGCAGACCAGAACGCCGGCCAGGAACAGGACGGCCATGGCGCCCCAGATCGTCCAGCCGTGGCGCCGGTTTCCCACCGTCCGGCCGAAGTAGTACGTCAGCCCGGAAGGGATGAGGAAGATGGAGAGGATCTGGATGAAATTGGCCAGCGGCGTCGGGTTTTCATAGGGATGGGCGGCATTGGCGTTCATGAACCCGCCGCCGTTGGTCCCCAGCATCTTGATCGCCACCTGAGAGGCGAGCGGCCCCTGGGCGATGACCTGGGCTTCCACCTGCTTCTCCGCCAGGACGGGACGGCCGGCGGCTTCCGGAAGCGACTGGCCGAGGCGGTCTTGCTGTGGGACCTGAACCGTGTAAGGCTCGACCAGTCTTGCCGTTTCATAGGGCTTGAAATTCTGGATCACCCCCTGGGAGACGAGAAAGAGGGCGAAGACCAGGCAGAGGGGCAAAAGCAGATAGAGGTTCACCCGGACCAGATCGGTCCAGAAATTCCCGATCGTTGCCGCCGTCCGTCGGGCGATCCCCCGGGTAACGGCCGCTGCGACGGCGATCCCCGTCGCGGCGGAAACGAAGTTGTGGTAGACAAGCCCCACCATCTGCGAAAAATAGGAAAGGGTCGCCTCCCCGCTGTAGTTCTGCCAGTTTGTGTTGGTGGTGAAGCTCGCCGCTGTGTTGAATGCCAGATCTGGATTCAGCGGGCCGAATCCCTGCGGATTGAGCGGCAGCAGATTCTGAAGGCGCAGGATCGCATAAGTGAACAGAAGCCCCGCAAGGCTGAAACAGATCAGCGAGGCGACATATTGCCGCCAGCCCTGTTCCTTTCCCGGATCGATCCCGAGAAGCCTGTAAATCAGCCGTTCAAGGGGTTTCACCACCGGGTCGAGAAAGGTCCGGGCCGCTGGGTCCAGTACACGCATCAGGTAGAGCCCAACCGGTTTGGTCAGGAGCGCTACCCAGCCGATGAACAGGACAAGCTGCAACCCTCCGTACGGATCATTCATCATCATAATAACCCTCTCGTGAACCTCTCCGAACCCACCTGTCTCAAACCCGCACCCCGGTGGGAAGCTCCCCGCCTATAAGGCGGGGCTTACGGGTTCAATCTCCCGATCATCCGTCAGAATTTCTCGGGCCGGACAACGGCCGCCAGCAGATAGAGGATCAGGCCGATGCCGATGAGGCCTACCGCCGTCTCCCACATGTTCAAAGCCTTTCACAGATCCCGACGAAAACCTCGCAGATGCTGAAGAAAATTACCACAACCAGGATAAAGATCAGATCCGGGATCATTGTTCCTCCTCGGACGCGAGGTCCGCCCTCTTGAGGGTGAAGGAAAAGGTCGTTCCCACCCCCTCCCGGCTTTCCACCCGGACCGTGCCCCCGTGAGCCTCCACGATCTCCCTGGCGATGGCCAGTCCCAACCCGGCGCCCGTCTCCTGTTCCTGATCCGGAACCCTAAAGAACCGGTCGAAGATCTGCGGGAGGTATTTCCGGGGGATCCCGATACCCGTGTCGGCCACCAGAAACCGGACCTCCCGCTCCTCCGCCGCGGCCGATACCGTGATCCGTCCGCCCGGCGAGGTATAGCGCAGCGCGTTGGTCAGCAGGTTGGAAAAGACATGATCGATCCTGCCCGCATCCGCATGGACCGGCGGCAGATCGGCGGAAAGCGGCGTCTCCAGGATCACCCCCCTGTCCTGGGCGGTCCGGCGGAAGGGTTCGATCGCCTCCCGGACCAACGTATCGGAGGAGACAGCCTGGAGGGCCATCCGCTGCCGGCCGGATTCCATCCGGCTGATATCCAGCAGACTGTTAAGGATGCTGTGCAGCAGATCGCTGTCCTCCCGGGCGGCGAGCAGCAGCTCCTCCTGCTTTTCATTCAGCGGGCCGATCTTCTCTTCCAGCAGCAGGTGGACGGCCATGCGGAGCGACGTCAGGGGGGTCTTGAGCTGGTGCGACACGGTGGAGATGAGGCCGCTTTTCATCTCGTCCAAGCGGCGTTGTTCGGTCACGTCCTTGAGGAGCAGGATCACACCGGTGAGCTGCCGCTCCCGGTTCCGGATGGGCGAGGCGTCGAAGGAGAAGAACCGTTCCTGCCCGTTCACGAACCGCTGGAAGATTCTCTGTGTCCGATTGGATTTCACGGGAAGGCCGTCCCGTACAACCTCCTGGAACAGGTTGTGCAGGTCGTTGAACGGCAGGTCCGAAAGATGGGCGCCAACCTGGATGCCGAACAGACTCTTGGCGACGTCCGTCGATATTTCGATCTTCCCTTCCGGATCAACGATCGCAACGGCCTCAGAGAGGGTGTCCAGGGTCTCCTGCGTCGCCTGTTGGCTGCGGCTCAGTTTTGCCTGGTCGCTGCGGCGAAATTCGCGGAGGCTCGCCGCCATGTCGTTGAACGCCTCCGACAACCGGCCGATCTCGTCGCGGGAGTCGGTCTGCACGACGAGGTCCAGGTTTCCGCCCCGGATCTCTTCGGCGGAGCGGATCAGGCGATGGATGGGTCGCAGGATCCACCGGCCCGTGAAGAAGATGAAGGCCACGGCGATCAGAAAACCGAACGATAGGAACAGAACCATCCGTTGCGTGGCGAAGGCGGCCTTCCTTCTGGCCTTTTCATTGGCCTCATTCATGTTGCCCTGGTTCATCCGCAGGATATCGTCCGCCGTTTCCTTGGCCTGCTGGAAGAGCGGCTGCACCTCCCTGAAAAACAGGTTCCGGCGGATCGTCCGGTCCGGGGCCGGCCCCATCACCCCGCGCAGGGCCGCCCGGTAACGGGTGAAGAGGTCCTGCAGGGCTTTGGCCTTCTCCCCCTCCCCCGGGAGGGTGATGTTGCCCAGTTCAACCTTCAGGGCCTTTTCGAACCGCTCTTCGTTTGTACGGATCAGCGCCTCCCCTTCCCTGCCATATCCCAGCAGTACGAAGAGGATGCCGCTGTCCATCCGTTCCAAGGCCTCCTTCATCGCCTGGCAGGCCACAACGCTGCGGTAGTTTTCGCGCAGGATCACGTCGATAGACTGCCCGAGTTCCCGGAACTGGACAATGCTCTGGCCGCCGATGATCAGGATGATCAGCAGCAGCCCTCCGAACCCCAACGATAGTTTTTGCCGCAGTCCGATCATGGCTTCTGTCCTCCCGGGATGGACTGGAGCAAGGACCGTGCCGGGGAACGATATTCGTATCTTACTGATTATGCCAATTGTTTTGTTGAACGGGGCAGGGCGTCCCCTTGCGATTCGCAAGAGTGCTGCCGGGAGAGGTTGCAGAATGCAAGGTTTATTAGTTCATCCGGTTGATGCATACTAAAAATTCATTTGAAGTAATCATGTATGTAGTGTATTGTAATACAAGAGGTGAAAAACATGAGAACCGTTTTATCGGTAAGCCTGACGGAGAAAGTGGCGGCGGAACTTGAAGCCATTGCCAAAGCAATGGGTAGGAACAGGAGCGATATTGTAAAAGAATCCCTGGGATTGTTTCTTTGGGAGACGAAGTTCCGCAATATAAAGAAGAAACTGTCCACCAAGGCTAAGGCGGCCGGTGTTGTTACTGAAGAAGATGTCTTTAAGGCGATATCGTGAAAGCAGTTTTCGATACGAACGTCCTTATCGCCGCCTTCCTCACGGAGGGAATCTGTGCCAAGCTCCTGATCCGGGCACGCAGGCGGGATTTCGACCTGATTTTATGCGATGGCATACTTCAGGAATTTAAGCGTATCCTTAAGAAAAAGTTTGCCACGTCTCCTTATGAAACGTCCGAAGCACTGATTATTCTTTCTGAGGCAGCGCTGGAAATTCACGGACTGACTGATTCGATTACGCCCATTTGCAGAGACTCGGATGACGACTTTATTCTGGCCTGCGCCAAGGATGCGGTTGCAGACTACGTTGTTACCGGGGATGAAGACTTACTGGTTTTGAAGAATTACGAGGGGACACGCATTGTAAACCCTAGGGAATTTGAGAAACTATTTCCAGATTGAGAAAGGGTACATTATTTAGCTTGCGTCAGTGTGGTTGTTAGCCTGCTTTGCCAATCGATGACTATGGGGTCATATTCTTTCCTTCAAATACAAAGGCGCAGATTGACTTTCCTGCCCAATTTATTGATAATCGGTCGAAAGACGGCATTTTCGGGTGGTGATCGGGGGCAACCACAACTTCTGTAGTCAAGCATTCAGCAATTTTGGTATACATGCTTTCTTTCAACTGGTATTTTTTAAACTATACAAATAAAAACTCATGTGCTAATAGAAAGACAGCATCTTAATATAACACTTTCAGGCTCACAGTTCGTTTAATAGTCCTACGGCTCCGGAAACGTGCCTCCATTGAAGAACATAAAATGGCAGAATCCTAACTTTGAGTGTGGTAAAGAATCATGTGGAGGTCACTGACGCTGAATGGATTAGCCGGTATCTTCAAAATTCATTTACAAAGAAACCACACGCCTATAATGGAGATACCAGCAATGGATATACCAGTAAATAATGTATCATATCAAACTTAATGGTTCAGCAAACGAGAAAAGGAGGTCGATTTTATGAAGAACAAAGTACTCATGTGTGGTGTTTTTTATTTGTTGATAATATTTTGTTTTGGAATCTTTGGTTGTGGTTCAAAGGAGACGGTTTATCTTTCAGAGACACAATATCCGGGTTCTATTACCGGCACACTAAGCATGGTAAGTGGGGTTGTCGCATCCAATGTTGCCATTGAATTAACTCAGTCCTCCACGGGTACCAAATTTTCAACCACAACCGATATCGATGGTTACTATAGTTTCCATAATGTTCCAGACGGCAGGTATCTTCTGAGATATGTGAAATCCGGTTATGTGACCTTTAATATTCCCACAATCGTAAGTGGTTTGCATAAGGATATTTCCGGAAATCTTTTGACTTCCTCTGAAATTACACAATTCTTTGGCCCGACTCATCCATATAATAGCCAGAAAGGGCTTGTCGGCGCCTATGTGCGGTCAGGCAGGTATAAGGGTCTGGCGGACGCATCTATAAGTATTTCTCCCGCCACTTATGATGCGTTGGGATATCAGATAGCTGACTATTCATTTGACTGGACGGCTACTTCAACGATTCTCGGCTACGCGATGTTTTACAATGTGACCCCGGGAAACTACACATTGACCGCTTCAAGAAGTGGTTACACTATGTCCCCGGTGTCATACACCGATGTGCCAGTTCTGGCAGGCGAAATTACCCAGGTGGAATTCATTCCCACCCAGAACTAAGAGCGTCCCCCGGTGAAGACCGGAGTGTTTTTAAAATTCACAAGGATGTGCCATCACTATTCGTGTTCGCGATGCTTATGCCCCTCTCGGGGCATAAGCAGTTTGCGAGTGCGTGCTTTCCGCCGTTTCCAGCTTCATGGTAAAGAGACGCCCGACCATTTCGATGATTGACTGATCGGTGGGGATGTCATGATGTAGCACACCGCCAGTCCCCCTTGATGAATTCCAGAAGCTGCTTCGCGAAGTCGGATACCATTACGATACCCTCGAAATCGGGTGGGCACAGGAGTTTCTGCATGAGCAGGCCATCGCCATCGAACCACCGCGGCAGCGGGCCGCCGAAAAAGTAACCCCGTTTCCGAAGGATGTCCACCGCCGCGCCGACACAGGGCTCAGTCAGATTCAGCCAGACCTGAAAGACGACGGTTTCCTTCTTCAGCGCTTCGCTCTCCAGAGCGGAAAGGCGGTTTGGGAAATCACCTCCGATCTCAGGAACTGCAATCCGGGCCAACCGGGCAAAGTCAAAAACCGTCAAATCGGCACTGGTTGGCTTGGCGCCGGGTATTTCTCCCACAGACACGACCGCGTCGCGGGCGTCATCGAGACGATCGTAAATCCCCCGTAGTTCCCGTTCATAGGCCAGTGGCAGAAAGATCCGGTGTGGTGTCGGTTTGTAGCAGCGGAAGCCATTCAGGGTCGCCACCCGACCGGCGGCGCTTTTTTCCTGACTGTAGGCCTCGGCGGGCATCAGGGCCACCTCGATGGCCGTCTCCACAAAATTGACGCGTGTAACGGCCTTTTGCATGAAAGGGTAGTTGCAGACCGCCTCGCCGAAGAGGGTTTCAATATGGGGGTGCCCGGCGACGAATTCGTTGCACAAGAAGCCCGCCAGGCGGTTGTTGATCCCCCAGTTGCGGTATTCCTTCAGAACCAGACCAGCGCCCCATTCGTACAAGGATTTGCAGGGTGCCGAGGGATAGAGGTGGGTCACGCCGATAACCTCCCCGGACGCGGTGCGGGCGCAAATGGAGTAGTACCGGCCCTCCCGATTGGCGGCGGTGATGGCGGCCGGATCATAGAACAACCTGATCGGGTAGCCCTCGCCGTAAACAGCGCGGAAGAGCCGGACGATCCCATCGGCATCCTCGGGGCGAAAACTGCCCACGGTAAAGGGTTCCTGTTCCTGAGACGCTGCCTTATCATTATCGCTTTTCATAAATCAAATCCTCCTTATTACTGGTCAACTTTAGGTTTTCAAAATCAAATCGCTCGCCGTCATGCCGTCAGTTCTTTTCTCTGAATGTGCGGCAAAATAATTATGAGCGCCAGTGAAAGCATAACAAAACCCGTGGCAATGTAAAACAGGACATCAAATCCTGCCCCGAACGTGATGAGCATCCCACCGAGGTAGGGCACCAGGAAATAGGCCATATCCATGGTAAAGAGGGTCATGTTGGTGTTGAGTCCCCGCAGAGGCGGCGGTGAGGCCGAGAAAAGCACGGCATTCAAAAGGGGCAGGATCACGCCTATACATAATCCGTAGAAAGCTGCCAGCAGGTAATACACCACCGTGTAATCGACAAGGGGAAGCAGGATCAGGCACGGGACCAACAGCGCCAGGGCCTTCTGCAGGGTGGACAGCTTGTTCATCCTGTCAAAGAGGGCAGCCCCCAGGGCGCGCACCGAGATCAACGCCACCATGGAAATGGTGAAAAAAAGACCGACATCGCCGGTACGGATCTGCAGGGAGAGATCCTTCATGAAATAAAATACCGTAGCATGGGCAAGATAGATCAAAAAGATGGTCGTAAGTAAAATAACGACGGATCGCAGTCGTAGATTATCCCGGATCTCGGAAATATTCGGTCGGTGCAGCAGGACGCCGTCCATACTGCGAAGGGCATCGCTGAGTCGCCCCCGTATGGCGATCAGAAGGAAAATCGCGACCACGGAAAAGATCGAAACGGCCGCATAGATATCGGCCTCATCGCGGACATAAGGAAGCAAGCCCTCGAATAGAGGAGGGATAATGGCGAAGGGGATCATGGTCGCGATGCTGATGGCGCTGAACCCCTGGCCGCTCTTGTCTGGAGGGATAAAGTTCACAACGAGGGCGATGATGGCCGAGGTGAGAAGAACAAAGACCGCACCGTGGAAAATGCGCAGCACGATCATCGCCGGAACGGTTGACACCCATGGGTAAGTGCATGAAGCCGCAATCAGCAGGATCAGCGAAACCAGGGTGACGGAAAAAGCATTGCGCACGTGCAGCCAGGGAAGGACGAACAAGCGCAGGATAAAGGCCGACATCGGTTCCAGTCCGACAAGAAAACCTCGCCACGCGACGGGAATCCCAATGGCCCCCAGGTAATGATAAAAACTGTAAAACACACTGATATTGC
Organism: Deltaproteobacteria bacterium; assembly: GCA_026388365.1. Next base: position 10,418 of record JAPLJW010000312.1, read on the forward strand.
CGAAGGCCACGGCAATGATCAGGCAGAGGGCAAGAAATTCAAAAGACCAGAGCTTGCGGGGGTAAGACAGGTTGGCCACGAACATCGCCTTTCAAGCCAGTATTTTTTTCAAGGCGGCGACAAAGGCCTCCATCGCCTCCATCCGGGCCAGGGTGACGCGAATGTGATTCGGATAACGGAAGCCCGTCATGGGCCGGATCATTATTCCCTCGTGCATGAGCTTCCGGTAGGCGAGGGTGTCGCTCCCCGGCAGTTTCACAATCAGATAATTCCCTTCGCCGACGATGATGGGCATACCCATGGCCGCCATCTCTGCGCACAAAAAGGCCTTGCCCTCCTTGATCAGCTGCCGGGTGCGCCGGATATGGCCTGTTTCATCTCGGAGGCAGGCGAGAGCGGCCTCCTGGGCGATGCCGTTGACAGAATAGACTACGCAGGTCCGTCGGATCATGTCGACGACTTTCAGATCACCGGCAAGATAGCCGATGCGCAGTCCCGCGATCCCGTACATCTTGGAGAAGGTACGGAAAACGATGAGGTTGGGATAGTCATTGATGAGGGCAATCCCATCGGGATAATCGTCCGCTTCCACGAATTCGCAGTAGGCCTCATCGATGACGACGATCTGCCTCCCCCCCACCGCATCGAGAAAGTCTCTCAGGGTGTCCCGGGACCAGTAGGTCCCCGTTGGGTTGTTCGGGTTGCACAGAAAAATCACCTTCGTGGCGGTGTCGATGCTGTGGAGCATCGCCCGGTCGTCGAATCGTTCCTCCTTCAGGGGGACGACCCGAGCCTCGATCCCGGAAAATACTGCCACCCATTCATAGACGGCGAAGGTCTTGTCCGCTGTAATGATGTTGTCGCCCTGACCGCAAAAGGCCTTGATCACAAAGGCGATGACCTCGTTGGCGCCATTGCCCACGAGTACCTGATCGGGGTCTATGCCGTTACAGGCGGCAATTTCCCGGCGCAGATAGTATGAATCCCCGCTGGGATAGACGGCGCCCCGGGGAGGCGGAAACCGACGGATCACCTCTTGGGCGCCTGGGGGTGGGCCCAGGGGGTTTTCATTGTTGTTCAGGCGGTACAAATGATCACAGCCGTAAAGCTTTTGCAGCTCCGGATCCGGCTTGCTGGGGATATAGGGCTCGAATTCCCGCACATAGGCGGGAACGAGGAGGTCAAGGTTTGGTTCGATCATACTGAAAAATCACCAGGTCGGCCTGACCGGCAAAGGGGATGATCAATGCGGGCCGGAAATGATTGGTTAGAAGGACAGTCATGAGCGATGCGTGCCAGGAGACTCCCAGATCGAGGGCGAAGAAGATGTTGTTGACAGCTTCTTCTTTCAGAAAACTGAGGTGCCTCTTTAGGTTGGCGTCAAGATCGGCGCCCGGCCACAGGGGACGCAGGTTCGCTACCGACCGCTCCTGGCGCACTTCGGCGGAAAAAATCGAGGCCCCGGCCTTCATTTCACCCTGATCATGTACCTCCCGTATTTCCCGGGCAAGAAAGAGACGACCGTATTCCTGCAGGAGATACTCTTTCAGGCACTCATCCGTGAAGACCAGACAGCCGGGATCTTCATGGAGAAGCCGGTAAAATGCCTGTTTCACGACGGGCTTGCCATTCTGAGTGTAATGGTTCATCAACCCCAGCAGCTCAAATTGTGATTGGCTGGAAGGGGCGAGTCCGGTGAGGTTTACCAGACCAATGGCCTTGGTCCGCGCTGTCATGGCTATGCAAGCATCGAGGAGCATCGCTACGATCTCGCCTTCCCGGGCTTGATGAAATACGTGGGGACCAAACATCTCTATGATTCTGGCCGTCAGGAAGCGAAAAAGGACACCGCCAGCGCATTCCCCCCTGGCATCGACAGCCGTTACGATCTGGCAGTCACCGGCGGCGACCATGTCTGCCACCTGACCGGGGTAATTGAAAAATGGCGGCCGTAGCGGATCAGGAGGTCCCTGGGCCACGCGGGTCACGTAGCGCTTCACACCTTCCATGTCAGGCATCGAAACTGTGAGTGCGCCCGTTACATCGACCGGCGCGATGGATGTCTCCGGCGCCGGCGGATAGTCTTTGTCCTTTTCGATGGCCAGGCAGATGCGGTTTTGTCTTTCCGCGACGATGTTCAGGCGATCAACCGAGCGGGAAGCAATCGCCAAGCCCATCTCCGTCAGATCGTTTTCACTTATGCAGGGAACGGACGCGGCGATGTTGAGAGCACCCATGTCGAGGTCCGAGACGGGGAAGCGGAATTCGACTCGGACATAGGATAACCCGTTCAAACATCGGATATCGAGAATCTCCCCCCGACAGACGTTGTTGCTGAGGTAGGAAAAGATTTCTTCCGTAGCCAGGCTGATCTTGAGAAATTCCTCCCGCCCCAGCCCAAATGCCTCGGCCGCCGTTTCCACGCATTGGGTGGCAACCGGCAGAAAGGGCATTATGGCCTTTAACTGCAAGGCGACGATACGATCGTGATCTTGACTCATCTCACTCCCTGGGTTTTACAAGCCTTGCGCAGGCCCTTTTACGAATCCGCCCATATTCTGCCTTCTCAGCGTCCTTCATAGTCATGGGGGCTGTCGAATCTACCTTTTAGAGACTCACATGTCAAAGATTATTGTCGGCCATGACAGAAGGTTTACATTTTTGCTCGTTCGTAATCCTCCGGAGTGTCCAAATCGATTAGAATGCCGGGGTCGTCACAATCCACATCCAGAGAGGTTGCTGCACGGCGTGAAAGTAATTCCCGCAGTCCGCCCGCTTCTGCGAAGGCAAGAATCGACGGAATCAGCGCTGTCGCTATAAGCGGTGGATGACCCCGCCTTTGCCCATAGCAGGGATGATAAACCTCCATCTTTCTCTCCCGATAGGCAGCATACAGCTTTATCAAGGTAGCGGGGCGTACCAGGGCCATGTCGGCTGGGCTGAGGAAAAACGCCTAACAGCCCCCGGCGAGGCTCCTGACCCCGATTTGGACGGAGGAAAACATCCTCTGGTCGCAATGCTCGTTTTTCACCCAGCGCACGCCTTGATTTTCCAGAAGCGGAACGATTTTTTCCGCCTGATACCCCACAACGACGATAATATCGGCGATTCCGTCCTCCCGGAAAATATTGATGACCTCTTCGATGACCCATCGCCCCACCCCTGGAGCTGAAAAAACTGGAAGCCATTTTCCGGCACAAGGTGCTCAGGACGCTGCTTGCCAAGAGAAAGATCACGGAAAAGATGATCGCCATGCTCTCCACATGGCGCCACTCCGGTTTCCATGTCTTCTGCGGGAAACGCATCCTGCCGAAGGAAGAAATGGCGTTAGAGAACCTCGCTCGCTATATCATCCGGGCATCCTTCTCCCAGGAGAGGATGAAGTGTCTCGACACGGAAAGCACCGTCATCTATGAGGGGAAAAACGGCAACGATCGGAAGGTCTTCGACGCACCAGAATGGTTCGCCGCCATGTGTTCGCATGTCCCGAACCGCGGTAAGCAGATGGTAAGATACTACAGTTCTACAAAGCGAGCGGTTGGGTGGTCGGGCCGGAGCAATGATAACGGGTTGAAACATGCTAAGGCTTGCCAGATTATTTCATGTTCCGGTAGAATCCGCCATCCTTCCTCCTACCGAAAATGATATTTCCTTCCATATGCAAGCTTTCAATCGGAATCCGATATGGTTGACAGTTGTCAAGAAAAAAATAGTTCTCCCGCCCCTTTTTAAAGGGTTGAGCGTTTCTTGCTTATTAATCCAGGGCATCGTCAGAGGCGGGACCTCTTTTGCGACGTTTGATCATTCTGATATTC
>JAPLJW010000010.1 GCA_026388365.1 Deltaproteobacteria bacterium
GGTCAGGTCTTGAAATTTAGCGTTTTGCGGGAAAAACGCTCAATTTCAAGACCTGACCCCCCTACTTGCTATGACGAATCCGAAAATACATAAAATCCGGCTCGATTGTCTGCTCGTCGAACGTGGCCTGGCGGAGAGCCGTCAACGGGCGCAGGCGCTGATCCTTGCCGGAGCGGTCCTGGTCGGCGATCGTCCGGCGGACAAGGCGGGAAGCGCGGTCCCCGCCGATGCGGAGATCCGGATCCGGGGTGAAGAAAACCCCTACGTCAGCCGGGGCGGCCTCAAACTCCGGAGCGCCCTCGATACGTTCGGCATTTCCGTCCGGGACCTGGTTGCCCTCGACGTCGGGGCCTCGACCGGCGGCTTCACCGACTGCCTTCTCCAAAGGGGGGCAGCAAAGGTCTATGCGGTCGATGTCGGCTACGGCCAGCTCGCCTGGAAGCTCCGGGAGGATCCCCGGGTCGTCTGCATCGAACGGACGAACATCCGCCATTTCGACGGCGGCGGCATCCCGGACGGGATCGACATCGCCGTGATCGACGCATCCTTCATCTCGCTCCGGCTCGTGATTCCCCCTGTCCTGAGGCTGATCAAGAATGGCGCTGTCGTCCTCGCCCTGGTCAAACCGCAGTTTGAGGTGGGAAGGGGCGAGGTCGGCAAGCGCGGCGTCGTCCGGGACCCGGCGCTTCATGAACGGGTCCTCGCGGAGACGGCATCCTTCTGCCGGGAGCTCGGTCTCGATGTCCTGGAAAGCTGTGCATCCCCGCTCACGGGACCGGCGGGGAACCGGGAATTCTTCCTCTGTCTGAAAAAACCGCCGAAAGGCGGAACCGACGGCGTCACGGGAGAAAAATGATGGCCATAAAGCTTGCCAAGACAGCCGGCTTCTGCATGGGGGTCAAGCGGGCCGTGGATGTCGTGCTCGAGATGGCCGGCCACCAGAGCGGGGGGGCCATCTACACCTACGGTCCCCTGATCCACAACCCCCAGATGGTTGAGCTTCTCCGGAAACGGGGCATCATCCCGATCCGGAGTCTGGATGAGATCGACTGCGCCCCCGCCGGGGCGGCGATGGTCATCCGCGCCCACGGGATCTCCCCCGTTGAAAGAAGAAAAATCAAGGAAAAGGGTTTCGGAATCATCGACGCCACCTGTCCCAAGGTGGCCCACGTCCAGGCGATCATCCGGAAACATGTGGCGGCAGGCTTTACGGTCCTGATCGCAGGAGATTGGGAACACCCGGAGGTGAACGGCCTGCTGGGATTTGCAGGCGAGGCGGGGATCGTTCTCGGCGTCCCCGGGGATGTGGATCGCCTCCCTGCTTTACCGAAGGTGTGCGTCGTCGCCCAGACGACGCAGAGCCTGGAGGATTACGCCGCCATCGTCCGGCGGGTGAAGGAGCGGTTCCCGGAGGCGGTCATCTTCGACACGATCTGCGACTCCACAAAAACAAGGCAGACCGAGATCAAGGCGCTTGCCGCCGGAACGGACGCCGTCTTCATTGTCGGAGGCCGGAACAGCGCAAATACACGGCGCCTTGCCGAACTCGCGAAACTTCAGGGGAAACCCGTTTTCAACATCGAGACTTCCGATGAACTCCAGGGGATCGACATCGAACCTTACCGGAGGATCGGCGTCTCCGCCGGGGCCTCGACCCCCAACTGGATCATCGACCGGGTGGTGGACCATCTGACCGGCCGCCTGGGAAAGCGGGAGGAACTCCTCCGGCATCTCTTCAAGATCTGGGTCTTTGCCGTCCGCACGGATATCTACTCCGCCGCGGGAGCGGGTTGTCTCGCGTTTGCCGCCATGCTCCTTCAGGGGCTGCCGGTGAACCTCCTCCTCATCCTGACCGCCTCCCTTTATGTCTACGCCATGCACGTCCTCAACCGTTTCATCAACCGGAAAGCCAGCAGCATCAGCTCCTTCCGCGAGGAGTCCTATCTCCTCCATGAAAAAATCTATGTCACACTGGCCGTGATCTCGATGATCCTCGCGCTCAGCGCCTCCTTTGCCGCGGGGACGGCGTCTTTCATTCTTCTGTTCGTCATCTCCCTCTCCGGCGTTCTCTACAATACGAGGCTTCTGCCGCCGGGATGGCGGTTTCAGAGCCTGAAGGACATCCCGGGGTCGAAGAACATCGCCACCGCCATCGCCTGGGCGGCTGTTGCGGCGCTGCTGCCTTGGATCGCGGCCGGACCGATGCCCATGCCCCGGGTCGTGACGGCCTTTTTTTTCATTGCCGGTATCGTCTTCATCCGTTCTGCGCTGTCGGATATCCTCGATATCCAGAGCGACCGGCTGATCGGCCGGGAAACCCTCCCCGTCCTCATCGGCGAGGGGAAAACCTTCTTCCTCCTCCAGGGGATCTCCGGCATCCTGTTCGTCCTGCTCTGCACCGCCCCTTCGGCTGAATGGTCAACATCGCTCAGTTTTTTTCTATTGCCCTGCGTATTTTATATATGGATTTGTTTCAAACTTTATGATAGAAGGTCCGGGATTTCCGGAGTCGTTCTGGAAGGCCTCCTGGAGAGCGGTTACATCGTCGCCGGCGTCAGCGCTTTATTATGGCTCGTGGCGGTCCGGGGTCCGGCTGCCTGAACCGGAGGGATCGTGATAAAAAATAAACGGATAACGGCCGTCATTGCGCTCCTGTTCCTGGGCATCCCGGGCTGCGGCGGGCTCCGCTATTCGGAGGTTTCGCCGGAGGCGCGGGATTTTCATCCCCGACGGGTCGCGGTCCTTCCCGCCGATGCCCGGACCTTTGCGGGGGCCAACGGCGACATCGATCGCCTTTTCGCCGAGGTCCTGAGCGATCAGAAGTGGTTCGCCGACGTGGTCGGGGGGGAGGCCATCGGCCGTCGTATGGAATCGGATGAGACGTTCAGGCAGGTCATCACGGACTACATGGCCAAGCTCGCGAACGTCAGTTTCTCCGATCCGGTGATGAGCAGAACGATCGGCGGGCTGACCGGCACCGAAGCTTTTCTGCTCGTTCGCGTCGATTACTGGAACTATACGACGGAGAAAGACAAGAAGATCGCCAAGGTCAGCCTCAGCATCACCATGATCGAGGCGGCGACCGGAAAAGTTCTCTGGGTGGCGTCCCATCATAAGACCAGCGACTACCTGATCATCAAACCGGACCTTCCCGGTGTGGCGAGGGCGCTCATCCGCGAGATGATCGGCTACATGCCGCGCTGACAGCCTGTAAAAAAGTCGCTGATATCGAGCCTGCGGACGGACCGCCTGAAACCGGGGCAAGTGGGAAGGATAGAAGAATGAAGGAAGAAGTGAAGAAGGTGATCGACCGGATCAGACCCAGTCTTCAGGCGGACGGCGGGGATGTGGAATTGATCGACGTAGGCGACGACGGTGTCGTCAAGGTGAGGCTGGTGGGGGCCTGTCACGGCTGCCCGATGGCCCAGATGACCCTGAAGAACGGGATCGAAAAATCTCTGAAACAGGAGGTTCCCGCCGTCA
>JAPLJW010000202.1 GCA_026388365.1 Deltaproteobacteria bacterium
CTCCAGGGAGGTGTCGTTCTGGACGCTGCCCCGGAGCTTTTCCCAGGGGATTCCCCTTTGCTCGGCCAGAGCCAGCAACATGGGAAAGAGAATCGCCGTGTTGGACGGATAATGGGTGACGATGGATGCGGTGATTTCATCCAGACGGATATCCTTGAAGAGGAGATCCATGTCATCGACCGAATCGATGCAAACGCCGGACATCCCCACCTGGCCCTGGGAGAGGGGATCGTCGGAATCGTACATCTGGATCGTGGGGATGTCGAAGAGGATGCTCAGGCCCGTCGCACCGTGATCCAGCATGAACTTGATCCGCTCGTTCGTGTCCTCGGGAGATCCGAAACCGGTGAGCTGGCGCATGGTGAATTCCCTGCCGCGGTACATGTTGGCGTGGATACCCCGGGTAAAGGGTTCCTGGCCGGAGTTTCCCAGCTCCTCCCGGTAGTCGAAATCGGGGTGGGACAAGGGGGTGTAGAGCATTTCCCGGGGAATATCCGATCCCAGTACCGTCCGGGGCGTTTTAAACCAGTCCTTGCGGTCCTTTTCCCGCACCGCGGACTGCATCCATCCGGAGAATTCCTTGCGCAGGATCTCCAAGGCGGCCGGGTCGTACAGGGGGGTCCGCTTTCGGGCTGAACTTTTTTCGGTCAGGATTTCCTGGGTTGTTCTTTCCTTGTCGCTCATGAGACCTGTTCTCCTCTTTTAAACGGGTTGCCAAAGTCAATCTCCTGCAGACCCTGCAATCCGGATGATCATCGGGTGCGAAAAGGGGATTCTCGAAACCGCCGAACGCCGCTTCTGTAATCAATCGTCTGGTATGACCAATAGAACAAGAGAGATGATCTGTCAAGAAAATTTTACAACCGGCAACAGGGCCGTATTTACTAAATATAATGTGATCGTACAGTTGCTCAATGGTCAGTACCCTTTTTGAATATCTGGTATGACCATATACCATATTGACAATCAGGGATGCGCCATGCTATGTGAACCAAAACGATGGGGAGAGACGATGTTTACCACTTTGCCACGAAAACGATTTTCCGATGAAATCGTCGAACAAATGATCGGCCTGATCAAAGACGGGCGCCTCAAGCCGGGCGAATCCCTTCCTTCCGAGCGGGAAATCGCGCAAAAATTAGGGGTCAGCCGACCTCCCCTGCGGGAGGCCCTGAAGACGCTGGAATGTCTCGGTTTCATTGAAATCAAGCAGCGGCGCAAGAGCGTCGTCAAATCCGTAGCCGATTTCTCCCTCCAGAACCCTCTGGCGAAAGTTATCCAGAACGATGCCGCGATGGTTGTCCAGTTGCTGGAGGTGCGTAAGATATTGGAATCCTGGGCGGCTGCCGAGGCAAGCCGGCTGGCAACGGAGGAAAATATACGGACACTCGAAACGGTTTACCAGGACCTGGAGCGGGATTTCCAGAACGACGAACTGGGTGTGGACGCGGACGTTCGTTTTCATCTGTCCATCTATCAGGCCACGCAAAACACCGTCCTGTCCCATATCGCTTCCACGCTGCTGGCGCTATTGCATCAGACCCAGCGGGTAACAAGGCAGGTCATGTTCACGGAAACGGTGAACAAAAAACGCCTGCTGCAACAACATCATGCGATTCTCGGCGCCATCCGGGAACGAAACCCGGAAAAAGCCAAGGATGCTATCATGACACATCTGGATTACGCGGAAAACTACTTCGTGACCCGTGCGTCAAAGTCTAAATGAGAGGGATTGCCGATGCTGGAGATCAAGGATGCGGTTGCGGTGATTACGGGTGCCGGTAGCGGCATTGGGGAGGCCTTTGCGAAATACTGGGTGCAGAGGGGCGGCAGGGTCGTCATTGCCGACGTCATCCCGGAGAATCTTTCGCGGGTGGAAAAGGAAATCGTCAAGCTGGGCGGGGAGGTCAAGTCTACCCTTTGCGATGTGACGCAGGAGGAGGATAACCGTCGGCTGGCCGGCCTTGCCATCGAGACATTCGGAGCCATCAATCTCGTGCTTCCTTGTGCAGGCATCATCAAGGACGGCTTGCTGCTTTCAACGGACAGAGAGACCGGAAAAGTGAATCAGAAAATGTCGCTGGGGCAATTTCGGTCCGTTCTGGATATTAACCTGATCGGTGTCTTTTTAACGATCCGGGAATGTGCGGAACAGATGATCAATTCCGGCTCAAAAGGACTGCTCTGTCTCATGTCGTCGACCGGATCATTGGGTACGGCAGGTCAAATCAACTATTCTTCCTCCAAGGCGGCTATGTCCGTGATTCCGAAAGTTATTACCGCCGAGTTTTTCCGGAGAAACCTGGCGGACCGCATCCGCTGTGTTGCGGTTGCACCCGGCTACGTGGCCACTTCCATGGTTAAGGGGATGGACGCCAAGGCCCTCAGCAAAATTCTCGCCGAGGTCCCCAGTGGCCGTCTGATCGAACCGGAAGAAATTGCCTCGCTGGTGTGCGAGCTATACCGGAATGAGGCGATCGCGGGCGAGGTCTTCTTTATCCACGGAGGTTTGAGACTTGGATCGCGAGGCTGACCCGGCTGCCTTTTATAACCGGTACCTTTACAGAGAAAAAGATGGAAGGCCATTTGATGCTCTTCCAGGAAACATGAAAGGGAATTCCCTGCCGGATTTTCAACAATTCCTGTAAAAAGGTATTGACTATCCCCCCTTCCTATATTAATGCACTTTCAGGATGTATCGGTGAGGAATGGGAGGTTTGGAGAAAAAAAAGCTCTATATTCAAACTTTTGGCTGCCAGATGAATGTTCAGGATGCGGAGAAGATGGCAGCCCTGCTGGAGCCGTCGGGATACGGGACGACGGATGATCCGGGGCAGGCGGACCTGATCCTCGTCAATACGTGCAGCATCCGCGAAAAGGCGGCCCAGAAGATCCACAGTCAGTTGGGGCGGTTCCGCACCTTGAAGGAGGGGAATCCGCGTCTTCGGATCGGCGTGGGCGGCTGCCTCGCCCAGCAGTGGGGCGACCGGTTCTTCCGGAGGGCGCCCTATGTCGATCTGGTTTTCGGGACGCACCAGATCCATCGGCTTCCCGAAATGGTCGGCGAACTGGAACGGGCGAAGGGACGGATTGTTGAGACGGGGTTCTGCGATCGTGTCCTCTCGCTGGGCATTCCAGCGCAACCGGCCGCAGGGGCGGTGGGCACTTTTGTGACGATCATGCAGGGGTGCAACAACTTCTGCGCCTACTGCGTCGTGCCACATCTCCGGGGAAGGGAGGAGAGCCGGCCTCTGCCGGAGATCCTCCGCGAGGTTGAGATGTTGGCCGGTCGCGATATCCGGGAGGTGACGCTCCTGGGGCAGAACGTGAACTCGTACGGGAAGACGCTGCCGGAAAAAACCGATTTTGCGGAGCTGATCGACGCCATCGGGAAGGTTTCCGGGATCGGAAGGATCCGCTTTACCACCTCCCATCCGAAAGACCTGTCGGCGCGGCTGATTGCATGTTTCGGGAGGGTAGCCTCCCTCTGCGAGCACATTCACCTTCCAGTGCAATCCGGATCGGACCGGGTGCTCCGGCGGATGAACCGCGGCTATACGGCCGCGGCGTACCGGGAGAAGGTGGCAGCCCTCCGTCGGGCCTGCCCGGGGATCAGCATCACCTCTGATGTGATTGTGGGATTTCCGGGAGAGGAGGAGGGGGATTTTCAGCTGACGTTGGAACTGATGCGGGAGATCCGGTTCGATAACCTGTTCTCCTTTCAGTATTCGGAACGGGAAGGGACGGCCGCCGTCGGGATGGACCGGTCCGTATGTGGCAGCATAAAGCGGGAACGGCTGAGAATGGTCCAGACCCTTCAGGAAGAGCATACCCGGGAGAAAAACCGGGCCTGTGTGCGAAGGCTGGAGGAGATCCTGGTCGAGGGACCGAGCCGAAACGGGAGCGAGGACATGACGGGGCGGACGCGAGGAAACCGGATCGTCAATTTCCCTGGGACAACCGGGCTCATCGGAAAGACGATATCCGTGCGGATTGTGGGGGCCTTTCCCCATTCCCTGCGGGGTGAGATGGAAGAACGAGGAGGCGCCGATGTTCATTGAGATGAAGGTCTCGGGTCTGACGATGGATCCGATCAGCAATACCCCGATTGTCATCCTGAAAGACCTCGAAGAGAAGAAGGCGATCCCGATCTGGATCGGCATCTTTGAGGCGAGCGCCATCGCGACGGAGATCGAGAAGATCAGCTTTTCACGCCCGATGACCCATGATCTCTTGAACGAGATCCTCAAGGTCCTGAAGGTCGAGGTGACCCGGGTGGAGATCCATGATCTCCGGAACAACACCTTTTTCGCAAATCTCCACCTTCTGCTCAAGGGAGACTCCATTATCGTCGATGCCCGTCCCAGCGACGCGATCGCCGTTGCCCTCCGGGCCGGCGCCCCGATCTTCGTGGAGGACCGGGTGATCGAAAAGTCCCGGAATGTCGATTTCGGGACGAAGATGACCGATCTGGACCGGCTGAAGA
>JAPLJW010000176.1 GCA_026388365.1 Deltaproteobacteria bacterium
CATGATCCGATGGTCATGAGTTTCGACGACCTGCTGGCCCTCGGCCGGAAGGCGGCGGACGAGGATCCGTCGCTCTTCGATCGGCTGGTTGCGGAGGGGCGCGGTGAGGATATCGCCGGGATCATCTACACCTCCGGAACCACGGGTCCCCCGAAAGGGGCGATGCTTGCACACGAGGGGTATCTCTGGGTCGGGAAGCAGGCAACCGCGGTAAGCCGGGGCACACGGAACGACGAGACCATCTCCTTCCTTCCGCTGAACCATGTCTATGAGCAGATCTACGACCTGATGGTCCATCTGACGATCGGCCATATCATCAATTTCACGGAGAACACGGATACGATGATGGCGGACATGCGGGACATCTCGCCCACGCTCTTTCATGCCGTGCCCCGGATCTGGGAGAAGTATTATTCCGGTATCGTACTGAAGATGGCCGACGCGACCCGGTTCAAAAGATTCGCCTACCAGATCGCCCTCAGGATCGGCGGTCGGTACAACGACGCCAAACTTTCCGGACGCTCGCCTTCACCGTTTCTTTGTTTGGCCTATCACCTGGCCTACTTTGCCGTCTTCCGGAAGCTCAAGGAACGGCTGGGATTCGACCGGGTCAAAATCGGATTTTCCGGCGCCGCCCCGATCTCTCACAACATTCTGAAATACTTCCAAAGTATCGGAATACCGATCCGGGAAGGGTATGGGATGACGGAGACCACAGGGATCACACACATGTCCGACGAAAAGAATTTCAAACTGGGAACCGTCGGAAGACCCCTTCCCGATACGGAGGTCCGGATTGCGGAGGACGGTGAGATCCTCGTCCGCCACAAGGGGATCTTCAAGGGGTACTACCGGGATGAAGAGACGACCCGGGAGGCTCTGCACGACGGCTGGATGCACACCGGGGACGTCGGTGAAATAGATGGGGAGGGCTTCCTCAAGATCACCGACCGGAAGAAAGATCTGATCATCACGTCCGGCGGCAAGAACATCGCGCCTCAGTATATCGAAAACATACTGAAGTTTTCACCGTACATCAACGATGCGGTCGTCATCGGCGACAAACGTAAATTTGTCAGCGCGATCATCGTAATCGACGAGGAGAACGTGGTCAAGTTCGCGCAGGACCATAAGGTGCAGTTCACAACCTTCGCCACCCTGACTCGGACGGAGGAGGTGGTCGATCTTATCCAGGCGGAGGTGAACAAGGTGAACGCCCAGCTCTCGCGGGTGGAGAACATCCGCAAGTTCCGCATCCTTGACAAGAAGCTCTACACCGAGGACGGGGAGGTGACCCCGACCATGAAGGTGAAGCGTAAGTTCATCAACACCCAGTACGGCGATCTGATCGAGTCGATGTACCGGGAGTAGCCACGTGGCCCGAAAGACAGGGGATTTGATTGAAGGCTGTGATTCGACAAAATGGGAAAGTCTTTCTCGAAAGAAAAGCGGAATTAAATGCAACGGCTTGAGGAGACCCGGAGATGGGGGAAGAGACGAAACCGCGCTTAAGGCCGGCGGAGCGTCAGGAACAGGAGCGTGCGGCGCATCTGAAACATCGGAAGGCGCAGGATGGGCTTCTCTTCCGCCCCCTTCGGGAGTCCTGCGAGATCGGCGGCCCGACGCAGGCGGAACTTTTCCCATTCCCGTGAAAGCGGAAATTTAGAAAATTTTGAAAAGAATGGATTTTTGCTTCTGCAGAAATTAGAATTTGCGGAGTTACAGGAAAAATCCAAGGTCTCGTGGAATGTATTTCTATGACCCGTCATGAAGGAGGTTTGTATGGCCGACATCCTGTTGCAGGAAAGAACGGAAGAGGGAATCCTGATCCTGAAGCTGAACCGTCCCGAGGCGATGAACTGCTTTAATTTCGATCTGCTCGCGGCACTCGCCGACGCGATCCGCGAGGCGAATTTCGACATGAGCCTGCGCTGCATCGTCATCACCGGCGCGGGCGGAGAGGATGTGAAGAAAGCCTCCTTTTCGACGGGGGCGGACCTCAAGGAGCGCCGCACGCTGAGTCCCGATCAGGTCCGGAGATTCATCTTCACGATCCGCAACACCTTCACCGCCGTCGAGCAGGTCCGGGTTCCGGTCATCGCGGCGGTCAACGGCTTCGCCTTTGGCGGCGGTATTGAGCTGGCGCTCGCCTGCGATCTCCGGATCGCATCCTCCAATGCGATCATGGGCCTTACCGAAACCAGCCTCGCGATCATCCCCGGGGCGGGTGGAACACAAAGGCTGCCGCGGATCATCGGTATCGCCAAGGCGAAGGAGCTGATCTTCACCGCTCGGCGGATCGACGCCAAAACGGCCCTGGAGATCGGTATGGTGAACCGCGTCGTGGAACCGGCGGAATTGATGCCGGCGGCGCTGGAGCTGGCCCGGGAAATCGCGAAGAACGGTCCGATCGGCGTTGCCCAGGCTAAATTTGCGATCAATTGCGGAATGGAGGCCTCGCTGGGGGTGGCCCTCCCTCTGGAGTCGAAGGCCTACGAGGTAACCATTCCCACAAAAGACAGGCTTGAGGCCCTGGCCGCCTTTGCCGAGAAACGGAAGCCCGTCTTCAAGGGGGAATAAGGGAATATTCCTTTTAGCCCCTTTCCTCCTTCAGCCGGCGGATCAGGAAACGATCGAGCTGGTCGGCAAAGGCCTGGCAGTCCTTCTTCCCGAAGGCCGGCGGTCCGCCCGTCATCAGGCCGCCGTCCCGCAGTTCGCTCAGGAGATCCCGCAAGGCCAGACGGTCCTTGATGTTCTCCTCCGTGTAGAGCTTGCCCCGGGGGTTCAGGGCGAAGGCGCCCTTGGAGACGACCCGGTCCGCCAGCGGGATGTCGGTTGTAATCACCAGATCGCCCGGCTCTGCCAACTCCGCGATGCGGTCATCGGCAATGTCGGGCCCACCGGGGACGAGAAGGCTCGAAATCAGTGACGACGGCTCTCGACGGATGGGCTTGTTGGCCACGAAGACGACGGGCACGCCCAGGCGCAGGGCGGCCCGGACCAGGATCTCCTTCGCCGCCCGGGGAAATCCGTCCGCATCGACGTAAATCTGCATGGAGGTCCTTTCCGCGGAAAAACAATGGCGCCCGTCAGGCGCCCAAAATCTCTTTCACCCGGCCGACGATGCCCCCTTCCAGGCGCACCTTGATGCCGTGGGGGTGGGTGGGCGATTTCGTGAGCAGATCCCGGACGACCCCCTCCGTGAGGGCGCCGTTTCGCTGATCCTCCTTCCGGACCACCCTTACCCGCATGCCGGGTGCGATGTCGGATCGGTTATTGCCGTTCATGGTTAAGTCCTCTACCATAAATCACCCTCAAAGCCTTTGTTTTTGATTCTGCCCTATGGTCCCGGAACTTCACTTCTGAATCGGCCACTCGCCCCGTTCCGTGAGAACGTCGCGGTAGACCGCCAGTGCTTCATTGACGGCGGGCATGCCGGCGTAGGTCGCCACCTGGAAGAAGAGCTCGGTCAGTTTATTCGGGTCGCACCCCACGTTGAGGGCTGCGTTCACGTGGAGTTTCAGCTCGTCACCGGAGCGCGTTGCCGCGAGGACCGCGCAGGCGACCATCTGCCGCTCCTGGGGGGTCAGAACGGTACGGGAGTAAAGATTTCCCGTGATGAATCGGGAAAAATCGTTGGCCAGCTCCCGGTCGAACGCCTTCCATGTCCGGTAGGGGGGATCCATTTTAACGCCGCCGCCGAAGAGCTTCTTCGCGGTTTCCTGTGTCTTCAGATCGATCTCGTCTCCCATGATGCACTCCTCATTGATGTTTTCATTTGACCAGAAAGACCCCCCGTTCCCGGTCCTGGAAATAGATCCGGTTGTGTTTCCCCCGGTTGGTTCTCTCGTAGAACATCTCCCCGTGGCTCCGGCATTCGGAGCAGCAGCATCCGGGAAGGATGACGGCGAAGATCCGGTTTCCGGTATCGGCGACCGATTCGATCATGACCAGTCCGCCGCAGTCGTCGCAGACGCGGACCGTTTCCTCCTGCTGTTCGGTGATGCCGTCCGTGTCGTAATAGATACATTTCTTCCGCTTCAGGTAACGGGCGGCGCCGACCAATCCCGCCTTCATTTCATGCCGTCCCCGCCAGAGAGCCATGACCCTTGTCGATTCGTCCTCGATGATCCGGGTGATATCGGCGGACTGACGCATCGCGACCGGGTCATAGTCCGGTTCGCGGACATGGCTGTAATCGAGACCGGCCATCGCCAGGATGATTCCGACGTTGACGTAGGGGAGGGCCTTTTCAATGGAATAGCCCCCCTCCAAAACCGCGATATCCGGGGCAAGTCTTTCGTTCAACAGGGCGTACCCCTGTGCGGAGAAACGCATGTTTGTGATCGGGTCGGTGTAGTGGTTGTCCTGACCGGCGGAGTTGATGATGAGATCCGGCTTGAATTCGTCCAGGATGGGCAGAATCACCCGGTCGAGGACTGTGAGGAACCCCTGATCCGAGGTCTGCGGGGGGAGCGGGATGTTGACGGTCGCACCGAGGGCGTTCGGCCCGCCGAACTCGTTGCGGGAACCGGTCCCCGGATAGAGGGTCCGGCCGTCCTGGTGGATGGAGATGCATAGGGTGTCCGGATCATTCCAGTAGATGTCCTGGGTGCCGTCACCGTGATGGCAGTCCGTATCCACGACGGCGATCCGTTTCGGGCCGTAATGCCGGCGGATGTATTCGATCATGATCGCTTCAATGTTCACGTTGCAGAAGCCGCGGGCGCCGTGGACGACGAGCATCGCATGGTGGCCCGGCGGCCTGACCAGGGCGAAGGCGTTGTCCACTTCGCCGGAGAGGACCTTCTGCGCTGCCGTGATGGCGCCGCCCGCCGAGATGAGATGGGATTCCGTGACCACGCTGCCCGCATCGGGGACGCAGATGTGCGCCCGGTTGATATCCTCCGCCGTTGCGATCCCGGGTTTGTATTCGCGGATGTTGTCAAAATCCAGGAGGCCCTCCTCGAAGACCTGATCCTGGGTGTAGAGGAGGCGTTCCTCCCGTTCCGGGTGGTTCGGCGAAATGGCCCAGTCAAAGGCGGGGAAAAAGATCAGCCCGGTTCGCTTTTTCGGTTTCAACGGCATAGGGCGTCCCTCCGTTCGAGGTCGGCGATGCAGCCCGGCTTGATCTGGACCTTGACCCGGATATTCTTTCCGGTCGTATAAAATTCCCGGACCATGTTGAATTCCTGGGCTTCGACCACCTCGATCTCCAGGTCCTTTTCGGCGGCGCCCATCTTCAGGACCTTTTCCCGGAGCTTTTCGCTGCCGATGCGGATGGCGTCCTCCATTGTGAAACGGGGAGAGATGGCGGTCTGAAGGCCCTCTTCGCAGATGGTCAGGGTCCGTTGTTCGGTGTCGGCCAGGAGGGTCATCTCCGCCGTCGTCCGGGCCAGGGCGGCTCCGATGGCGTTGGCCACCTCGGCATGGACGGGGACATGGGCTTCGCAGTCCAGTAGCCTGCCCAGTTCCGGCGCCAGGAGGCCGGCGGGTCCTCCCACCACGTAGAGGTGCCGGGGATTCAGCCGTTTCCCATCCAGCATCTCATGGATCGTGTAAACCGGCTGGTTGTTGATCTCTTCGACAAAATCCCGGACATGGGCGGCGATCATCCGGCAGGTTTCCTGAAAGATCGCCCGGGCCGCTTCGCCGACCGGGCAATGGAGAGCATCGGCAATGGGGAGGAGGGCGGATGCGGCCTTTTCCGGATCACCGATGCCGGTCATTCCAAGGACGATCATGGCGTCCGTCGGCGTTGGAAAAGGCCCGCCGAAGGCCGCAGCGGGACCTTCCCGCTCCGGTCCGATGGAGAGCTCTCCTTTCCGAAAACGGACCACGCTGTCGCCGCCGATGCCGATCGACCGGGTTCTCAATCCCCGGATCAGGGTTTTGCGGCCTTCGATGGTGACGCCAAAGGGCTCGAAAAGGGGGACCCCGTCGGCGAAGACGGCGATATCTGTCGTCGTGCCGCCGATATCGAGGGCGATGGCGTCGCTGCTGCAGCCGGTCGTCGTCAGGACCCCCATGGTACTGGCCGCAGGGCCGGAAAGGATCGTCTGAACAGGAAATTCCACGGATTGTGAGATGTCGAAGGTTCCGCCGTCCGC
>JAPLJW010000045.1 GCA_026388365.1 Deltaproteobacteria bacterium
CAACCTTCTGCCCGCCGACCTCCTCGTCGAGCATCTTTCCCGCCTCTTGGATCCAGATTGCAGCGGTTTTCTCGCCCACGCCCGGAATCGCCGCCAGTTGTTCGGAATCGGCCGCGGCCATCATGGCCACGCTCTTCAACCCCACTTTGAACAACCGTTCCGCAGTGGCCTCGCCGATGCCCGGGATTTTCGTGAGGGCCTTGTACCCTTCGTCCGCCCTCGCAGCGGCCGTTGATTCGCTCTTGACGTCGATCTTCCAGCCGGTCAGTTTCACGGCCAGTCTCACATTCTGCCCGTTTTTCCCGATGGCCAGGGAGAGCTGATCATCGGGAACAATGACCTCCATCGCCCGATTTTCATCATCGACGAAGACCCGGTTCGCCTTCGCCGGGGAGAGGGCGCTGCATACATACTTGGCCTGATCGTCCGCATAGGGGACGATATCGATCTTCTCGCCCCGGAGCTCCTGGACGACGCTCTGGACGCGTGTCCCCCGCATGCCGACGCAGGCGCCGACCGGGTCGATATCCTTGTCCCTGGTCCTGACGGAAATCTTGGAGCGCCTCCCCGGCTCCCGCGACACGTTGACGATCTCGATCAACCCCTCCGAGATTTCGGGAACCTCCACCTCGAAGAGGGCCTTGAGAAAACTGGGATGGGTCCGGGAGAGGATGATCTGGGGACCCTTCGTGATCTTCTTGACTTCGCAGATAAAGGCCCGTATCCGCTCTCCCCGTTTGTAGGATTCCTTGAAGATCTGTTCCGAAACGGGAATGATCCCTTCGGCGCGCCCCAGATTCACGATGATGTTTCCACCTTCGAACCGCTGCACGAAACCGTTGGACAACTCCCCTTTCTTGGTGTGATACTCCTCGTAGATGTTGTCCCGCTCCGCATCCTTCACACGCTGGATAATGATCTGTTTGGCGGTCTGAACGGCGATCCGGCCGAAGGTGCCGGTTTCGATCTTGATGCCCAGACTGTCGCCCGGTTCCGCCTCCTCATCGAGGGACTTTCGCGCCTCCGTCAGGGAGACTTGGGTTTCGGGATCCAGAACCTTTTCCATCACCGTCTTGAACTGGAAGACCTCGATCTCCCCGGCCTCCTCGTTGTAATGGGCCTCCAGTTCGACATCAAGCCCCAGCTTCTTGCGGGCCGCCGTCAGCATGGCATCCTCCAGGGCCTTCACAATGATCTCCCGGTCAATGCCGCGATCCTTGCCCATCTGTTCGATCAGCCGTTTCAGTTCCGGAAACATGTAAAAACCTCCGTTCTTATTCTCATAACTCATACTCCAGATTGGCCTTGGTCACCGCCTTCCGGGGGATCCGGAAGGTTTTTTTATCCGCCCGCACCACGAGGACCTTCCCGCCGCTGCCTTCTTCATAATCGAGCAGCTCGGCACAAAAATTACGCCGTCCCTCGACCTTTTCCTCCAGACGGAGTCGGACCCGGGAACCACGATACTTCAGAAAATCCTGGTCGCGACTGAGAGGCCGGTCCAGCCCCGGAGAAGAGACCTCCAGGGTGTAGGGACCGGGCGGAACGTCGTGCACATCCAACAGATCCCCCAACTGGTTGCTGATCCGGGCGCAATCGCCCACGGTGACGCCCCCTTCGCGATCCATATAGACCCGCACCAGCCATCCTGTCTGCATCTTCAGACATTCCGCCAGAACCAGTTCCATCCCTTCGGATGCGAGAAGCGGTTCCACCAGTTGCCGGATCTGTTCTTCATGGGGTCGCATCAAAACATCCCATCCCTTAGAAAAAAAAAGTGGGCTTAAGCCCACTCATCAAAACCCGCCGATGATTTCTGTATTCCCTAACACACAAACAGACCCATTGCAAGGGAAAAAACGGACTCCGCCGCATTTCCCCCTGCGGGCGCCGAGTGGATAAAAATGGAGCGGGCGATGGGACTCGAACCCACGACGTCCAGCTTGGGAAGCTGACATTCTACCGCTGAATTACGCCCGCTCAATAAAGTTCCCCAGCATCCGCCGTATTGAAAACGGAGGCCCATCTTAGTCAACCGAGGTCTTTTGTCAAGATCTTTTTTTGATAGCGAATCTCTCCCTCTTCGGTAACATTTATTTATGAGGCAACAGGATAGATCTTTTTTTGACAGTTCATTAAAATCTCCTTGACAACCAAAATCGCTTTTAATATCTTCAGTCCGTATCAAAGTCAGTATTTTTTCAGTTCAGTATCAGTCGTTCACAGTTCGAGTCCGCACAATGTTCGGTTCCCTCACGGCATCGGCGCGCCGCGTGTGGCGTGTCAATATGGTTCCCGCCGCGACGGCGGAGAAAAGGAGGTACCTCATGCGACGGATGTTGTTTCCCTTAGCGCTTGTGGCGCTCGGATTGGCCCTGCTGACGTGGGGCCCGGGGCCGGCTTTCGCCGCCGGCGAGAAGATCGTGCTGACCGTGGTCTCCGCCGGAGACACCAACATGCACGAGCTGCAGAAGAGCATCTTCGGCCCGGCGTTCATCAAACAGTTCCCGAATGTGGAGATCAACGCGGTCGGCAGCGGCCCCGGCGACCCGGGAAGCCAGGTGATCTTCCAGAAGCTCAAGAGCCAGAAGGACGCCAACGTCGCCAAATTTGATATCGACGTGGCGATCATCCACCAGAGCATCATGCCGCAGATGATCCAGAATGATCTGCTGGCGAAGTACGGCCCCGAGATCGGCACCTACAAGCTGATGACGGCGGCGAACGGCAGGAACGCCCTGGGTTTCAACGTGGAAGGGTACGTGATGCCCATGTTTCAGAGCCAGGTCGCGCTTGCCTACAACCCGGACATGGTCAAGAACCCGCCCAACACCTTTGAGGAGCTGGTGGCCTGGATCAAGGATAACCCCAAGAAGTTCGGGTACAACGGGGTCAAGGGCGGGATGAGCGGCACCGGCTTCACCACCGGCTGGGTCTACTGGAAGAGCGGGAAGTACAACCAGTATGCCACGGGCGCCTATGACCAGGCCGCCGAGGCAAGCTGGCCGGCGGCAATCAAAG
>JAPLJW010000260.1 GCA_026388365.1 Deltaproteobacteria bacterium
CATTGACGAGGCGGACCGCATGTTCGACATGGGCTTTCTGCCGGACATCCGGAAGATCCTGAAACGGGTGCCGGCAAAGCGGCAGACGCTGCTCTTTTCCGCCACCATGCCGGACGATATCCGGAAGCTTGCGAAGGAGATTCTGCATGACCCCGTCACCGTCCGGGTTGGCGAAGGGGTTCCCGTATCCACGGTTTCCCACGCCCTCTATCCGGTGGAGCCGCACCTCAAGACGGCCCTGCTGATGAAGCTTATCGAGCGGACGGACACGGAATCGGTGCTGGTCTTCGCGCGTACGAAGCACCGGACAACGCGCGTGGCTGAGCAGATGCAACGGGCCGGTTTTCCGGTCGCGTCGCTGCAGGGCAACCTCTCGCAGAACCGGCGCCAGGATGCGCTCAGCGGCTTTCGTGACGGCACGTATCAGATCCTGGTGGCCACCGACATCGCCGCCCGGGGGATCGATGTCTCCGGGATATCCCATGTGATCAACTACGACATGCCCGACACCGTCGATGCCTATACGCACCGGATCGGCCGCACGGGCCGCGCCGCAAAGACGGGGGATGCCTTCACCTTTGTGACGCCCCAGGACAGGGCCTTTGTGGGGGACATCGAGTATGTTCTCGGGGAAAGAATCGAAAGGCGCACGCTGGCGGATTTTGATTACAGCGTGCCGGCGCCGGCGGGCAGAGGTGACGCCGACCGCCCAAGGTATTCCGAGCGACAGGGAAGATCGGCGCCCGTTTCGCGATATGCCCCGGCCAAAAGGGGAGGCGATTTCCGGCAGGGAGCGACGCGACCTTCGGGACGCCGGAGCGGCGGAAGATCGCTGGAGGGATTCCCTCAGTTGCGGGGCTCATCCCGGTAGCGTTTAAATTCCATCGATGCGAATTATTACTCCGGCAATTAAACATATCAAATGTCATGCCGGACTTGATCCGGCATCCAGTTCTATTCTGGATTCCCGCTTTCGCGGGAATGAAGGCTTGGATATATATTGTTGCCGGAGTGATAACTAAAACAGGATCTCGTAGAGTTTGGGCCTGGCCGTGGTGAGGATCACCCGGCCGCCGAAGCCCGCCGCCTTCTTCAAGGCGGCGGTTCTGTTTTTAACCCGGATGATTGGATCGCCGATCTCCCCGATGCGGTAAACGATCCGGGAAAAAGGGCGGGAGAGCCCCCGGGCGTCGAATGCTCCTCCCGTGTGGTAAAGATCGTCGATATCGCGAACGGAAACACGCGGTGGGGGCGGACCGTCCGGGTCGGAGAAGGTGACCTGATCCTGGATGATCAGGCCGCCCCGGGCGTAGAAGACCTCCGTGACGTGGAGACCGAACTGGGAATTCCGCCAGGTGAGGGTCACCGGTTCGCCGTCCGCCGCCATGACAGAGAGGATCTTCTCCACCGTGCCTTCTGCCGTCAGCTCGATCCGCGTGTAACCCGAAGGGGTGACCTGCGACAGAAGTCCAAGGCCCAGGAGCGATAGCGATATCAGGGTGATGATCGTTGAGGTGCGGCGCATTTTCTGCTTCCAGCAGGCTGTTGAACGGGAGCGCATCCCGCAAGCCCCGCCTTGTAGGCGGGGATAAGGGGCGCAATAAAAAACAGATGGTTTCCTTGCCGGGAAGCCCCGCCCTGTGGGCGGGCTTCCAATACGCCCATCTGCGTCGTTTCCCTCATCCTTCGTGATAGTGCCGCGTTCAGGGGACACGCTCCGGAACAAGACAAAACATGTCCTCGACGCCTCGCGGCTCAGGATTTCGGGGGCCTTGCATCTGGGCATCCCGTATCCTGTACGGGACAAGCTTTTGAACAGCCTGCAAAAATAGACTTTTTCAACATGCTTCCAGAAGGCCGTTCACCCTCAGCCGTAAGTTCCCCGCCCCGTGGGCGGGAAGCTTACGTGCCTGGATTTTAAGGACGGTCTATTTCAGCACGCCCTTTTCCTTGAAGAATTTCTCCGCACCGGGATGGAGGTAATTGAGCGCGTCCGCGGTGACCTGACCGACGGCCGTTGCCGGTGTCATTTGGGTGGCCCCCTTCCAGACCGCGGCGAGTTCCGCCTTGTTGTCGAATATCGCCTTGATGATCTGGTAGAGACGATCCGCCGGGAAGGTGTCCATCGCCTGCAGGACGGCCGTGATGCCGATCGTATCGATGTCTTTCTCCACGCCGGAGTAGGAACCTTTGGCAAAAACCGTCTTGTGGAAAACGCCGGGATTGCCCTTCATGATTCGATCCGCCGTCTCTCCCCCTACCGGCAGCAGGACCATTTTCGTGCCAGGCGTGGAGGCCATGTCGATGATGGCGCCGGTCGGCACGGCGCCGCTCCAGAAGAAGGCGTCGATCTTGCCGTCCTTCAGCGCCGCGACGGACTCACTGGCCCCCAGTTTTTCCTTCTTGATGTCCTTGTTCCAGTCGATGCCGAGCGCCTTAAAGACATAGTCGGCCTGCTCCTCCGTGCCGCTGTTCGGGGCGCCGACGGAGACGCGCTTCCCCTTAAGCTGCATGACGGTCGTGATGCCGGTGCCGCTCGTGGTCACGATATGGAGCGGCTGTTCGTAGAATCCCATCATCAGTCGGATTTTGTACTTGGCCGGGATGCCGGGCACCTTGCCGTCGTTCGCCCAGCCGACGTGGTAGTCGTAGGCGAATGCCAGCCCCGCCTTGCCGGCGCCCAGGAGTTTCATGTTGTCGATCGCGGCCGTCGTCGCTTCGGAGGTCGCCTCGGTGTTGGGGACGTACTTGCCGATGACGCCCCCGATCGCGCCGCCCAGCGGATACCAGACGCCCCCGGTGCCGCCGGTGACGATGCTGAAGGAGAGCTTGGACTGCTGGGCGTTCGCTCCCGCCGCAATGAAGAGCGATGCGGCAAGGACGAGTACCAGGCACGCAACTGTTTTGAATCCTCGAATGTTCATGACCCACCTCCTAATTGTGAAGTAACGATACCATGACCTAAGGACTTTATAAATCCAACCCCGTCCGCTGCGAAAGCCTTGAAACCGTCAGGGCTTCATACCCTTAAATTTACGCTCAGACCGGGGCCTCGCTTTCCCAAGCGCCGCCGTGCGTCACCCGCAGATGGTGCAGGATCATCAGAATGCCCGCCGCCAGCGGCGCCAATCCCGGAATGGACCAGCCGATGGGGGCGATCACCATCGCGATGGCCACGATAACCAGCAGCACCCGCTCGACCATGGGGAGTTTCCCGCGCATGAATCCGATGATTCCCAGAGAGACGAAGAACAGGGAACAAAGGCTCGTTGCCGCCGCCAGCAGAAAGTCGGGCCAGTTTCCCCCCACGATCAGGAGGCTGTAACCGACCGTGGTGGTTGAAAAGTAGAACGGCACCAGGAAGGCGGGCAGGGAATACTTCCAGGCCTGCATCATCGAGCCGAAGGGGTTCCCGCCCGTGACGGCCGCGGCCGCGCAGGGGGAGAGGCCGACCGGCGGGGAGACCTCGGAAAGGACGGCAAAGTAGAAGGCCAGCAGGTGCGCCACGTGCATCGGGATGCCGAGTTTGACCAGGGCCGGCGCGACCATCACGACGGTCATGATATAGGTCGCGGTGATCGGCAGAGAGAGGCCGATCAGCATCGAGGCGATCAGGGCCAGGAACAGGGCTGCCAGCACCGACCCGCCGCTCACGGACATGATGATGGAGGAGACTTTGAGTCCCAGGCCCGTCAGCGTGAAGGTCCCGACGATCAGACCCGCGGCGGCCAGCAGCACGGCGACCGGCAGCATGTTCTTCGCCCCTTCGATCATCGCGATGATGATCTTTTTGGGGGTCAGCCATTCGTTCCGGTCCCGGCTCAGGAAGCTGGTCAGAATCGTTGCGGCGATGGCGCCCAGCGCCGCGTACTCGGGCGACTTGTTCCAGATGACCAGCAGGGCCACCAGAACGACGATCGACAGCAGGTGATACCCCTTGGTCATCATCACCGCCCGGACGGTCATCGCCTTGGTCTCCGGGGGGGCGAAGCGGTACCGGCGGGCCTCCAGTTCCACCATGAACAGCGTGCCGACGTAGTAGAGGATCGTGGGGACGGTCACCATGACCACGACGTCCCAGAAGGAGACGCCCATGAACTGCATGATCAGAAAGGCGGCGGCGCCCATCAGCGGCGGCGAGAGGACCGCGCCGATCCCGCCGGTCGCGATCAACCCGGCGGCCATGTTCGGCGTATAGCCGGCCTTCTGCAGGATCGGCCACATGATCGGCGTGACCGACATCGTGGTTGCAACCCCGCTTCCCTGCGGCCCGCCCAGCAGCGCCGAGGTGATGATCGCGCCCCGCCCGGCGCTCGCCGACTGCCGTCCCATCGTCGCCAGCGACAAATCCAGCCAGAAGCCGCCGGCGCCAGCCACGTCCATGAAGGTGCCGTAGACGACGAAGAGCATCACGAACGAAGCGCTCACCGAGAGCGGCACCCCGAAGATCCCCTCCAGCGTCATGTACATGTGGCCCACAATCCGGTCGAGGTCATAGCTTTTGTGGGAGATGATGGCGGGGAAGTAATTCCCGAAATACATATAGAGTAGAAATCCCACGACGACCAGCGTGAAGGTGTTGTCCACGAGTCGCCGGGATATTTCCAGCAGAAGGATGATTGCGACGATGCCGAAGAAGAGATCCATCGGTTCCGGAAGCGTGGAGCGGCGGACGAACTGATCCATGTCGAGGAAAGTGTACGCGATGGTGGCCACGCCCAGGATGGCCAGAAGCAGGTCAAGCCAGATCGTCCAGCGGCCCGCGTTCGGCCGCACCGGGTAAACCAGGAAAGCCAGTGCGAAAATGAAGGCCATGTGGACCATCCGGAAGGCATAGGTTTCCACCGGCATGATGGCGCCGTAAAGGGACCATCCGACGAAACCGACATACAGCGCGCCGATGACCCAGGCCGCTTTCCCTTGCATTTTGCGCATACCGTATAGCCTCCTTATTCGATTTTGTACGGTTTGCTCAAATTGGACGACTTCGTAAGCTTTTTTGCGGAGCCACCCCAGATGGAATACCGTGCCGATTTATTGCCGCAGGAGCTGCCTCAAGCGGCTGCACTATAGGAGAAGGTTTGTTGTGTGTCAAGAAATACAACCTTCAAGGAAATATTATCACAACCTGTTGTGGCGGGGTGGGATTTGATTCCGGTCGCGCGGACCGGGTAGCGAAAATAATCTCAAAAGATTTGCGGCGGCAATGACGATTCTGGTAATTATAGAAATTCCTGCGGGTTTTCAGGGGAAATTCGGGTAGACTCCGCCGGTACGCCCCGATTCAGTTTGGTGTTATGTTGTTATGTAAGCATCCCAAGAGTCGTCTGGATCGCCATAGACGGCATCGTCGGGAAAGGCGGGATGACGGGAGCCATTCGTGGCGTATTCGCGGGAAGGCGGTGCATGGGCCTTTGCGGGCGGTCTT
The DNA here is from genome assembly GCA_026388365.1 of Deltaproteobacteria bacterium. The sequence goes on from JAPLJW010000260.1 coordinate 5,429, forward strand.
GATCGGATGAGCCAGAGGTCGAGATGTTGCAGAATGTTTTTGATGTTCCCCCCGGTTAGGGACATGGGAACACATGGCCGCGAGCCACTCCGGGGCGTCGAAGATCTTCCGGATGCCGGAATATGGCTTTTAACTTTTTCAGTTCCAGAGGAGGGGCTACGCGGAACAACAAGACCCGGCTGTGCGCGGAGATCGGTTTCGTCTTCCAGCAGTTCAACCTCTACCCCCACATGACGGCCCTGCAGAACGTGACGCTTCCGCCCATGAAGGTGCGCAAGACCGCTAATAAAGAGGCCGAGGACCAGGGCCGGTGCGTACTGGAAATAGTCGGCCTGGGCGACAAGCTGCACCAGTTCCCCGCCCAGCTCTCCGGCGGCCAGCAGCAGCGGGTGGCCATCGCCCGCGGGCTTTGCATGCGGCCGAAGATCATGCTCTTCGACGAGCCCACCTCGGCGCTCGACCCGGAGATGATCAACGAGGTGCTGGAGGTCATGCGCAACTCAGCTTATCAACTTCCAACCCGTGACTGCGCAGTCGTCCTCGTTGCTAAACTCTTGACATATTCTATCTGTATGTATGGCGAGACCATCAGCCGGCAGAGCGCCGGATAGCCGAGTCGGAAAGAAACCCAGTCGCCGACGCTGGGGCAGGGGTCCATTCGCACCATGAGGTGGTCGCTGGAAGCATCCCGAACGTTCACGCCGGGTTTCATGGGAAAAAGAAACTGGGGATCGGTGTCGAGCTTTCCCAAAGCGAGAAGCACCTCGCCGGTTTGCCCCTGCTTCACTTCGATCACTTCCACCTGCAGGATAAACGTGTCGCGCTCAAACCCGTCGATGGTGATCGGGTTGAGGGAGAAGGAGAACCCGAGCAGAATCGCCGTTCCGATACGCAGGTGGTTGATTCCCGGGTTGGGATGCCCTTCCACCGCGAGCGTACGCAAGATGTTCGACGAGCCTCCGGACAGCACGGCCAGGGGCTTGCCCAGCTCCGTTTCAACCTGGTTCGCCAGGCGAACCAACGCCTGCAAGCCGGAAAGATGGAGTTCGCTGTCGCTCGCCAGGTGAAAATAGGCCCCGATCCCCTTAAGCTGAATTCCCGGAAGCGCTTGCAGCTTGCGGCAGGCCGCCGGGACCTTTTCCGGCGGCAGGCCTTCCCGGCCGGTGTGGAGGTCCACCATGAGAATCACGCCGTGGATCTTGCGTTGCATCCGCGCTTCGATCGAGAGGGCCTCCACGATGACCACATCGGAATTCAGGCTGGCGTCGGCCAGCTCCACGGTGCGGGCGACGTCGCTGGGACCAGGAGACCGCAACAGGGTGATGGGGGCCTGAATCCCGTCCGCCCGCAGGCGGGCAATATTGTCAAGGCGTGAATCGGCCAGGCTCTCGATGCCGCCGGCGAGCATGGCCTGGGCCACTGTAGCAATACCGGCTGCCCCCTTGGTCACCCCCATGACCTCGACTCCAAGCGCACGGCCGATCTCCAGCGCCCGGCGAGCATTGTGGGTGATTTTTTCAAGATCGATCCGCAGCCGGGGATTGGACATGATCTTTTTCCTCCCTCCTGTTGGACGCTTTGCGAAGTCGTCACAGTTTACCAGACAATAACCGGATTGATAAGAACTTGCTTTTGCACTTGACAGGAAATATTCTCCGCCGGCCGTCGCCGGGCCCCTTTTTCCGACCGCCGGCGCCTTCAGGTTGGGGAGGATGATCCCCGCGACAATCAGGGCCATCCCCAGGATTTGGTAGAAAACGATATTCTCGTTCAGGATCAGAAAGGACATGACGACCGTCGTGACCGGCTCGAAGGTCGAGAAGATCGATGTGTAGGCGCTTCCCACGGTTTCGATGGCGCGGAAGAGGAAAATATAGGCGATGGCCGTGGGGATGAGGCCGAGGGAGAGGCACAGCAGGAGCTGCCGCCCGTTCAGATCGAACGCGTGGAGGGGATTGTGGACCGGGAGAAAGGCGAGGGCGGTGAACAAGACCATATAGAAGGTGAGCGTCAGGAATCGCTCCTTCCGGAGGAAGATCTGCATCCCGATGAGCGAACAGGAGCAGATCAGCATCGCGGCGAGGCTGAAGAGGATTCCCCGGATGTCCAGCGCCTTCAGGAATGCGTCGTAGAATACGAGGGAACAGCCCGAGCTGACGAGGATGAGAGATAGACAAACGATCCGGTTTGCCTTCATCCGGAGGAAGAGGATGGAGAGAAGGGTCACGACGACCGGATAGAAATAGAGGATCAACGCGCACGAAGACGCGGGGATGTACATGAGGGCCTTGAAAAAGCAGGTGCTGCCGATGCTGTGGCCGACGGCGCCGAGAAGGAAGGCCTTGAGGAGGGTTTTCGGGTTTGCCCTGAGGAGCGACCGGTCCTTGAGGAAAAGATAAACGAAGAGGATGGCCGCGCCCGTGAGCCATCTGTACTGGAGGAGCTCCATGGCCTCCAGCCCGGCCTGGTAGGAAAGCTTGACCAGGATGGCCAGCAGTCCGAAGGCGAATGCGGCGGAAACGGAGAAGGCGAATCCCTGGATCATCGCCGCGCCATTACGCCTTCTCAATTCGGATCTTTCCCGCGGTCATTCGGATGGGTGTGGACATGACGTCGCCTCGCGTTTCGATTTCCTGCCGCGTCATTCAGGCGGCGGTTGCCATGAATCATAGGCCCGCCGTGGAAAAATTTCAACCCTTTCCTTCCCGGGAAATGATTGGATCGGATCCCCAAAAAAAACTTGCAATAGGGGATGATTTCCATTATAAGCGCCTGTGAAAGCGACAGGCCTTCAGCATATCCTGCATCGGCCATTGATTTCATCAGCGCACCAACACCGTTTTTTTGTTTTGCAGACAGACGCCTGTCTGCGGAAAGCCGCGAAGAAATTTATGCCTTCGGTGAGTCGTTGCGGCTTTTGATCTTTTCAGTCATCGACCATTCCCCTGCAAGGCGGCAGGGAAAAAGCGGAAGGGGTTCATCATGGCGAAGACATTGGGAGACATCACGAGTGAACTGACGGAAAAGGTTCTTGCGCCCGCAAAGATCGAGGCGGAGAATCTCCTCGGTGAGGCCCGCGCGGAAGCCGGCCGGATCACGGCGGCCGCGGCCGCGGAAGCGGAGCGGGTCCGGGAGGCGGCAAGGCGGGAAGCCGACAACCTCCGGAAGCAGATGAATGTTGATCTCGATACGGCGGCCCGCAACTTCCTCATCATGGTTGAGGAACGTCTGGAGAAGGCCGTCGTCGAGCCCGTGATCGAGGAGAACCTGAAGCCGCTCCTGAACGACCGCGAATTCCTGGCGAAGATGATCGAGGAGCTCCTGTCCGGATTCAACCGGCAGGGCGGTCACGAACATCGCATCGAGATCCTCCTCCCCGAAACGAAACGGGCCGAACTCGAAACCTGGTTCCTGCAGAAATTCCACAACAAAGTCTCCCAG
>JAPLJW010000138.1 GCA_026388365.1 Deltaproteobacteria bacterium
CGATCCAGATGGCCTATGCGAGCAGCATCGGCATCGCCATGGTCCTCGCCATCTTCGGATGTCTCTTTCTGGGAACATGGATGGATGGGAAGCTGGGAACGGGGCCCTATTTCACCCTCCTTTTTCTGCTGATAGGCATCGTCGCCGGTTTCAGGAATCTGTATGTCCTGATCAAGACCTATTTCAAGGACGAACAACCGCTCATCACGGGTTTAAAAAGTGAACCGCACCGAAAAAGACCCCCTCCAAAAAAGGCTTGAGATCACGAACTGGATCCTGCTTACCGTACTGGTCGCGGGGAGTCTTTTCCTGCAATCTCCCCGCTTCAGCCTCGGCATCCTTCTCGGGGGACTGATCAGCATCGTCAACTTTCACTGGCTCTACCGCAACCTCCTGAGCGTCTTCCAGAAACACCTGAACCGGGCCCGGGCAGCCTTGATGCTCCGGTACTACCTCCGCCTGGCTGTCACGGCCGTCGCGCTCTATTGGATCATTTCCCGTAACCTCGTCGATGTGATCGGCCTCGTCATCGGCCTCTCCGTCGTCGTTCTGAACATCGTGCTGACCACGGTTCTTGTTTTGTCCCGGAAAAATCACATTGAGGAGGTCCACTAATGGAACCTATCCTGTTTTTCGAAAGCCACTGGCTCAAGGAACATCATCTCGTCGTCGTATCCTACACCTGGTTCGTCATGGCGATGCTCGCCCTCTTCTCCTTCCTGGCCACCCGCCGGATGAACATCCTCCCCGGGAGATTCCAGAACGTCATGGAGGTAATCATCGGGGGGTTCGACAGCCTCCTCACCGACACCATGGGGCACGAAGGCCGGAAGTTCTTCCCGCTGATCGCGACGCTGGGTCTCTATATTCTCACTTCGAACCTCCTCGGAATGATCCCCGGCTTCGAGTCGCCGACGGCCAACCTCAACACGACCGTTTCGCTGGCCTTGGTGGTCTTCGTGATGACCCACGTCGTCGGGGTCAAGGTCCACGGCGTCAAATACTTCAAGCAGTTCATGGGACCGGTCTGGTGGCTGACGCCCCTCATGATGCCGATCGAGATCATCAGCCACCTCTCCCGGCCGCTGTCTCTCTCCGTCCGGCTGTTCGGAAACATCATGGGAGAGGACATCGTGCTGGCGGTCGTCCTCCTGCTGGTTCCGCTTCTGGTGCCCTTGCCGGTCTTCTTGCTCATGATCTTCACCTCCTGCATCCAGACGCTCGTCTTCATGCTCCTGGCGATGATGTACATCGCGGGGGCGATGGAAGAGGCCCACTGATCACGAAAGGGGGACCGCCTGTCCGGGCGGAACACAATGACAGGAGGAAAAAGATGCCGCACTTTGCAGCGAATCTGACATTTCTCTTTGCGGAAATGCCCTTTATGGAGCGGTTTGCCGCGGCAAAGAGGGCCGGTTTCGACGCCGTGGAGTTCATGTTCCCTTATGACTACAATCAGGGAGATATCAGGGCGCAGCTCACGAAAACGGGTCTCCATCTCGTCCTGTGCAACCTCCCCGCCGGCAACTGGGCGGGAGGCGACCGGGGAACGGCGGCCATCCCGGAGCGAAAGAAGGAGTTCCGCGAGGGGGTCGCAAAAGGAATCGAAGCGGCGCGGACCCTCGGCTTCGCCCGAATGAACTGCCTCGTCGGCCTGACACCGGAAGGCCTGTCCGCGGGAGAGACCCGGGAAATTCTTGTGGAAAATATCCGCTATGCCGCGGGGGCGCTGAGCGAGGCGGGCATCCGCTTGATGGTGGAGCCGGTCAACCGCCTCGACATGCCCGGATTCGCCCTGAACTCCTGCGCGCAGGTTCTCAAAATGCTCGAGGAGATCGGCCATCCCAACGCCTACCTGCAGCTTGACGTCTACCATGCCCGGCGCGAGAACGAGGACGTGGCGGCGATCCTCTATGACCATTTCAACCGGATCGGACATATCCAGATTGCCGACTGCCCCGGCCGCCACCAGCCCGGGACGGGGGAGACGGATTTCAAGTTCCTCCTCCCGGAGATCGATCGCATGGGTTATCAGGGATTCGTCTCGCTGGAGTACATTCCGGCACCCGACACGCTGAGCTCTCTTCAGTGGCTTCCGGCGCACGGATACCATCTGTAGTTCCGCAGGATGCAACCGGTCGATGTAAGGGGAAATTGCCCTGGCCCCGAATCCCTGTTTCCCGGAAACATAAAAAGCGGTTTGCAGGGCCGCATTGAATCCAACCTCAAGAAGGGGTGATGAAAAATGAAAAAAATCGGTTTTATCGGTCTGGGAATCATGGGGAAACCCATGAGCAGGAATTTATTGAAGGCGGGGTATCCGCTTGTGGTGTACGATATCGTCGCCGCGGCGGTCGATGAGGTGGTGCAGGCGGGGGCGGAAAGGGGCGCCTCCCCGAAGGATGTCGCCGCGAAGGCGGACGTGATCATTACGATGCTCCCCAACTCCCCGCAGGTGAAGGAGGTCGTCCTGGGGAAGGACGGCATCATCGAAACCATGCGACCCGGCTCGGTCCTGATCGACATGAGTTCCATCGCCCCGCTTGTCAGCCGCGAGGTTGCCTCCCGACTCGCCGAAAAGAAGATAAGAATGCTGGACGCCCCGGTCAGCGGCGGCGAACCGAAGGCGATCGACGGGACGATTTCGATCATGGTCGGCGGCCGCCAGGCCGACTTCGATGAATTCCTGCCCGTCATGAAGGCGATGGGCGCCTCCGTCGTCCTCTGCGGGGAGATCGGAGCGGGCAACGTCACGAAACTTGCCAACCAGATCGTCGTCGCCGCCAACATCGCCGCCGTCTCCGAGGCTCTGGTTCTGGCCGCCAAGGCGGGCGTCAACCCGGATCTCGTCTTTCAGGCGATCCGGGGCGGTCTGGCCGGCAGCACGGTGATGAACGCCAAGGCCCCGATGATGATGGACCGGAATTTCAAGCCCGGGTTCCGGATCAACCTCCACATCAAGGACCTGATCAACGTGCTGGATACGGCAGCAGGGGTCGCCGTGCCGACGCCGCTCACCGACGAGGTCATGAAGATGATGCTGTCGCTCCGGGATGAGGGGATGGGGGACGCCGACCACAGCGCCCTGGTCCGGTTCTACGAAAAGATCGCCGGGATCGAGCTCCACCGGTAAAAAATCGCCGGCTCAAACGGCAGGCAGGTTGAAACCCTTGCGAAAGAGCCTTTGGTTCGATATCCTGCCCCCGTAATTTAACCGTAGGAGAATTATCATGACCGTACAACATGCAAAACTGAATGGCTGGGTCAAGGAAGTGGCCGAGATGTGCCGGCCCGCTGCCGTCTACTGGTGCGACGGCAGCAAGGAGGAGTATGATCGCCTGATGAAGCAGGCGGTGGCGGGCGGCGCGGCCACGCCCCTGGCGAAACGTCCCAACAGCTTTCTCTTTCGCTCCCAGCCGAGCGACGTCGCCCGGGTCGAGGATCGCACCTACATCAGCACCACGCGGCAAGAGGACGCCGGCCCGACCAACAACTGGACCGACCCCACAGAGCTGAAAAAGGTGATGACGGGGTTGTACAAGGGATGCATGCAGGGCCGGACCCTGTATGTGATTCCCTTCTCCATGGGCCCTGTCGATTCGCCGATCGCCAAGATCGGCATCGAGATCACGGACAGCCCTTACGTGGTCTGCAACATGCACATCATGACCCGCGTCGGAACGAAGGTGATCGAGAAACTCGGCGCCGACGGCGAGTTCATCCCCTGCCTGCACTCGATCGGCGCGCCGATCGCCCCGGGACAGAAGGATACATCCTGGCCCTGCGCCCCCATGGAGAAGAAATACATCAGCCATTTCCCGGAGGAGAACCTCATCTGGTCCTACGGGAGCGGCTATGGCGGAAACGCGCTCCTGGGGAAGAAATGCCTGGCGCTCCGGATCGCCTCGGCCATGGCGAAGCGGGAGGGGTGGATGGCCGAACACATGCTCATCCTGCGCCTCACAAACCCGGCGGGCAAGCAGTACCATATCGCGGCCGCCTTTCCCTCCGCCTGCGGCAAGACCAACCTCGCCATGCTCACGCCGACCATTCCCGGCTGGAAATGCGAGTGCGTCGGCGACGACATCGCCTGGATCAAGATCGGCCCGGACGGAAGACCCCATGCGATCAACCCCGAATACGGCTTCTTCGGCGTCGCCCCCGGCACTTCCTATGACTCCAACCCGTCCGCGATGGACACCCTGAAGGAGAACACGATCTTCACCAACTGCGCCCTGGCCGACAACGGCGACATCTGGTGGGAAGGGATGGACGGGCCGCCGCCCAGCCATGCCATCGACTGGAAGGGGCGGGACTGGACCCCGGGCGGCAGCGAACCGGCCGCCCACGCGAACTCCCGATTCACCGCACCGGCCCGTCAATGCCCCGTGATCTGCCCCGACTGGGAGAAGCCCGAGGGGGTCCCGATCGACATCTTCGTCTTCGGCGGCCGCCGCGCAACCGTTATGCCGCTGGTCCACGAGGCCTACTCCTGGGACCAGGGCGTGTTCATGGGCGCCACGGCCTCATCGGAGACGACCGCGGCCAACATCGGCGCCGTGGGAAACCTCCGGCGCGACCCGTTCGCGATGAAGCCGTTCTGCGGCTACAACATGGCCGATTACTTCGGCCACTGGCTGGAGATGGGCGACCGTTTCGGGAAATACGCCCCGCGGATCTTCTACGTGAACTGGTTTCGCAAGAGCCCCGAGGGAAAGTGGCTCTGGCCAGGATTCGGCGACAACAGCCGCGTGCTGAAATGGATGTGCGAGCGGATCGACGGGAAGGTCGGGGCGATTGAAACCCCGATCGGCCTGATCCCCCGGGAGGAGGATCTCGACCTGACGGGTCTTGCCATCGACGAGGCGGACCTGAAGGAGCTGCTGCGCATCGATCCCGCCGCCTGGAAGGCCGAGGTCGAGGATATCGAGAACCATTTCGGTCAGTTCGGCGACCGGCTCCCCGCAAGGCTCCGGAAGCAACTGGACGACCTCCGGAGACGTCTGGGGTAGATCCGGGGGACTTCCCGGCCGGCCATGCGGAAAGGATCTCCCGTCTCTCGGGGGCCCGGCCGAGGATTGTCCGAGAGCGTTGCTTTATTTGAAAATCGTGATCCCTCCGCGCGCTGGACCGGGGGCGCATCCCGCAATCCCCGCCTTGGCGGGGATCAGGGGCGCAATAAAATAAACTGACCATTTCCTTGCCGGGAAGCTCCACCCGCAGGGCGAGGCTTCCCATTTTTCGACCCTGCGCCTCTTCGCTTCGCTGCAAAGACGAAACTCGCGCTTCGCGCTCAAACAGTCGTCTTTGCGGACGCTACACTGCGGGGACAGGGTACCCCGAAAAATCTCCAATGCGCGCTTCCGGGATCCGATTTTCAATGTTATCGGTTCATGAATTGCGTTGAATCCGTTCAAACGGACAGGAGGATCACCCCTGCCCGTTTTTTTGCGTGCAGGTTTCGGCCTGTTTGGGCCTCGCCCGCAGATACCGAGCCGCCGTATAGACCAGGAGCGCCGTAAAAACGAGACGCAGTCCCGTCTCCGGCATGAGGTGGGCGAAACTGCCGCCGGCATAAACCCCAACGAGCACCCCGACGATCAGTCCGGGCAGGAGGCTCGTCCGGGTATTGCCCATTTTCCAGTGGGTCCACGCCCCCAACATCGAGGCGGGAATCATGGCCAGCAGGGAGATCCCCTGGGCGGTGACCTGGCCGATGCCGGCAAACAGGACCATCATCGGCACCATGAAAATCCCGCCCCCCACCCCCATCATCCCGGAGATAAAACCGGTCAGAACGCCCAGAACAACGAGGATGCACCAGCGGATCCAGACCGGCGACGCCCCTTCCACGACGTGCGGCAGAAAGGGCTTCAACAGGAGCAGCAGAGAGATGAAGAGCAGGAAGCCGCCGAAATACCGCTTCAGTCTCCATTCCGGCAGGAAACAGCAGTATTTCGCGCCGAAGCGGACCGTGCAGAGGGCCATCGCCGCCAGGAGCGCCGAGGCCGGAATATCCGTCGAACCGTGGAGATAGTAAATGAACGATCCCACCACCGCGGTGAAGACGACGGCCACGAGGCTGGTGCCGTGGGCCTCCTGCTGCCGGAACTTGAGAATCTCCGTCATCAGGGGTACCATGATCACCCCGCCGCCCACCCCGACCAGACCGCCCAGAACACCGGCGACCAGACCCACCCAAAGACCGGCCATCCTCCACCTCAATCTGAAGAAGATCCGCCGGAAGGGGTCCTCTTGGCATTTCCATCCGGCGCCGGGCACTGTGCACGCATCTCCGGAGGTTTGGGTGTTTACTACAGGCGAAAATCCGGTGTCAACTGTTTTGTCTGACCGGGAGCTTTAGCCCGCAAGTCCCGCCTATTAAGCGGGGGTAAGGGGCTCGGTAAAGAACAGACCGTTTCCTTGCCGGGAAGCCCCGCCCTGTGGGCGGGGAGTTTCAAAATATCCTGCTTTACAATCGCCGGCTCTTTTGTTAATTTGTACCGGAAATCTGTTCCGGCAAACGGACAGGGTTCGGAAGGGTCCCGGCGCTGTGTGCTCCCCGGGGAAAAGAGATCCACGGTCAAACCGGTCGCAGAACCATGAACAGAGACGACATCGTCAAGATTACGCTCCTGCTTGTACTGATCCTTGCCGGCGTTTTCCTTTTCTTTCATTTCAATCTCTATACCTTTTTCGTCAGCCGGAAGAAGATCGTCCATTTCCTGAACTCCTTCGGCCCTCTCTCCGTGGTGATCTTCATCGGCCTCCAGATCGTCCAGGTCCTGATCGCGCCGATTCCGGGCGAGATCAACGGCTTCATCGGCGGGTATCTCTACGGCCCCGTCCTGGGAACGCTCTACTCCACGATCGGTCTTACGATCGGCTCGTGGCTCGCCTTTATGCTGGCCCGCTGGCTCGGCATGCCGTTCGTGGAAAAGATCATCAACCCCCAGGTCATCCAAAAGTACGATTACTTCATGGAACACCGGGGCATTCCGATCACCTTCATCCTCTTTGTGATCCCCGGCTTTCCGAAGGATGCCCTTTCCTATATCATCGGCCTCAGCCACATGAGAACGACAACCTTTCTGATCCTCTGCACCGCCGGACGCCTCCTGGGCACGATCATGCTCTCCATCAGCGGCAGTTGCGCGCGAAACAACCAGAACGCAGCCATGCTGGCCATCCTCGGGATCAGCGCCCTGATCACCCTTCTGGCCTGGTATTACCATGAAGAGATTCTCCATCTTGTGAGAAGACATAAGGAGCACCCAGGGCAGGAATGACTGCCCCGCTCGGGGATCCGCAGTGCAGAACCATCCTGTCCAATCCGGCAGGCATTTTTAGGAGGTTGTACATCTTGGAACTGGTTTTTAATGAATTGTCCTTGATCTTTATCCTGATCCTGGCCAACGGTTTTTTTTCATGCTCGGAATTGGCCGTTCTTTCCGCCCGCAAGAGCCATATCGCGAGCCTTGCCGCGGCCGGCAATCCCCGGGCCCGCCTTGTCGAGCAGATCCAGAAGGACCCCCACCGTTTTCTGGCAACCGTCCAGATCGGAGTCACCGTGGTCGGTTCCTTCGCCTCGGCCGTCGGCGGCGCCGCCGCCATCCAGTACATCAAGCCCTTGCTCATGGCTGCCCCCATCGCGTTTATCCGGCATGCGGCAGAACCCATCTCCATCACCCTTGTGGTCGTGGGGATTTCTTATCTCTTCCTCGTCCTCGGGGAACTGGCCCCGAAGACCATCGGGCTGCAGTACGCCGACCGCATCGCCCTGGTCGTCGCCCGGCCGATCCATATCCTGTCGATCATCGCGGTTGTTGCGGTCCGGTTTCTCACCCTTTCCAACCGTGCCGTCCTTTCGCTTTTCGGGATCCGGCCGAAAGAGGAACACGCCTTCGTGACCCGCGAGGAGGTGCAGCAGGTCCTGTCGGAAGGAAGCGAAGCGGGCGCCCTGACCGAAACCGAGCACAAGTACATCGAAAACGTTTTCGAGTTTACCCATACCGCTGTCCGCGAGGTTATGGTGCCCCGGGCCCGGATCATCGCACTGAACCTGGAACTCCCGCGCGAGGAGATTCTCCGGACGGTCCGAGAGAACCTGTACACCCGTTATCCGGTCTACCGGGGCGACATGGACCATGTCATCGGCTTCGTCCATACCAAGGATATTCTCCTCGGCCGGATCTTCACCGAAGGCGAATTCGACCTGGCCGGGATCGTGAGGAGCCCGCTTTTCGTCCCGGAGGGGAAAAAGGTCAGCAGTCTTCTCAAGGAGATGCAGCGCAAGCGGATCCAGCTGGCGCTGGTCGTGGACGAATACGGCATCCTGAGCGGCCTCGCCACGACGGAAGACCTCCTCGAGGAGCTCGTCGGGGAGATCGAAGACGAGCATGACGTGGGGGAAACGCGTCGGTTCCAGAAGCTCCCCGACGGGAGCCTGCTGGTGGATGCACTGCTCCCCGTCAACGATATCGAGGATCTGTTAGGGGTTGAATTGGGGGATTTTCTGCCCTATGACACCCTGGCGGGGCTGATCCTGGATCGGCTCGGACGGATCCCGGACAAGGGTGAAAAAATGGAATGGCAGGGATTCCTCCTCACCTGCGAGGAAGTCACGAAAACGTCCATCCAGAAGGTCCTGATCGCCCGGATCGCAAAACCGGCTGAAAATACCGCACAATAATACTGCGAGACCACTGGAAATCGTGATTCCTCCGCACTGGGGAAAACCGGGAGTGGTCCCCATTTTGTCCCTTCCTTCCACCCATCGAGACCTTTGGGAATTTTGACCCCGGGAGCGCGCAGAGGGATCAGAACTCCCAAAGGTCTCGCCCCACCCTTTAACGCCGCAGCCTCGGGTCGAGGGTGTCCCGGATTCCCTCCCCCAGGAGGTTGTAGCCCAGCACGGTGATCAGAATGGCGAGCCCCGGATAGAAGGAGAGCCACCAGGCGATATCGATGTTGTCCTTCCCCGCCGTGAGGATGTTCCCCCAACTCGGCGTGGGCGGCTGAACCCCGATTCCGAGGAAACTCAGGGCGGATTCCGTGAGGATCGCCCCCGCCACGCCGAGGGTTGCCGTGACCAGGACCGACGCCATCGCATTGGGCAGGATGTGGAGGAAAATGATCCGGAGGTCCCCGGCGCCGACCGCCCGGGCTGCCTGAACGAAGTCCCTCTCCTTGAGGGAGATGAAGTCCGCCCGGACGAGCCGGGTCACCCCCATCCAGCCGGTGAGGCCGATGACGATCATGATGTTCCAGATGGAGGGCTCCAGGATCGCGATCACGGCGAGGATGAGGAA
>JAPLJW010000299.1 GCA_026388365.1 Deltaproteobacteria bacterium
GCGCATCTTTCCGGACACGAAATCAATGTTCTGTCTGAGGTATTTGATATCCAGCATGGGTCAACCCCTCCTCCCGGTCCACGGGAAGTTTCCCCTATCACCATGACCCCTTGAAGTCAATCATTTTATGGGCGGCGGCAGCCGGAGAGAGTGCGGCCGGGGAACCGGCATCGCCACTGTGAAGGCGCGCTGGTAAAAAAAGCCGAATTGTATTAAGTAACCCTAAAACCTGTCCGGATCTGTCTGTGGTGCGACACATCAACATTCTTTGGGGAAAATTGGCATGGGAAGTCAGAAGAAATACTACGCCGTCATCCGGGGTTGCCGGCCCGGCATCTATACCGCCTGGTACGGCCCGGAGGGCGCGGAGGAGCAGGTCCGCGGGTACGCCGGGGCCATCTACAAGGGGTTCACCACTCTGCACGAGGCGCAGCAGTGGTTCGAGAGCCCGGCGGCCAGGCCCCGAAGTGGTTCAGGCCGGTCACCGTCCGCCGCCGTCCCGGACGTTCCAGGCTCGTTGCCGGGGCAGATCGCTGTTTATACCGACGGGGGCTGTGTGGGGAACCCGGGACCGGGGGGATACGGTGCGGTCATTCTCGACGGGAACAAGCGGATCGAACTCGCGCAGGGTTTTCGCCTGACGACCAACAACCGCATGGAACTGATGGCGTGCATCGCGGCGCTCGCGACGTTGAAGGCCCCGGCCGACGTGGTTCTGCACAGCGATTCACGGTATGTGGTCAACGGGATCAGCAAGGGCTGGGCTCGCAGATGGCGCGCCAACGGCTGGATGCGCACGAAGAGCGAAGAGGCCGAGAACGCCGATCTGTGGTCAAAGCTGCTCGATCTGTGCGCGGAACACCGGGTCCGGTTCGTCTGGGTGCACGGCCATGCCGGAAACCGGGAAAACGAGCGCTGCGACAGGCTGGCGACCGGGGCCGCGCAAGGGCCGGGGCTGAAAGTGGATCATGCCTATGCCCGGGGCCGCACGAGAATTGCTTAAGGACTTGCGGCCGGGGCTTCCGGTTTGCGCTCCCGGTCCTGAGGAATGCGGCTTTGGGATCGGAACGTGTCCCCGGGAACGCGCCGCAATAAGCCTGCCCCTGCGAAAGCAGGGGCAGGATGAAGCTTGAACGCAGCAGGAGCATCGCTCTGCGGAAGCAGTGGGACTTTTTACGAAGCCGTCGTCTTCAGAGGTATTTCAGTACAATAGCGTCCAGGGCTTTCAGCGCTTCTTCCACGGTTCCCGTGTTGAGGATGTATTCATCGGCCAGGGCAATCGGGGCGGCCGTTCCATAGGAAATTTCCCGACCGTCCCTCTCTTCGAAAGCTGCCGCCTGATCGTCGCTGCGCCCCCGGGAAACGATGCGTTTGCGTCTCAAGAAGAGAGGCGCAACAAAGGCGAGCACGACGGAAGGGGCATTCTTGCGGATCAGCTCTATCTCGGGCCAGGATCTCATCCCTTCGATCATGACGACCGGCGACTCCGTTTCCATCGCCGAAGTTAAGGCCAGACGGGTCACCCCCATTCCATCTTCCCCGCGCAGTTCCGTCGAAAGTCCGGCGATGTTGCCCGGTGTCGGTTCGATTCCCCGTCGTCTGACCTCTTCCCGGACGAGATCACCCGTCGCAAAATAGGGCAAATCCCGTTCCTCCGCATAGATCCGGGCAATATTCTTTCCCGCTGCGGGCATGCCGACGATAATGAATATTTTCATCTGAATCCCTGCCTCCATTTCTTACGGCAAACCATAAAAGGCGATTGCGCCACAGACTACAAATCTTATGATTTGTCAAGGGGGTGGTCCGTAAAATGGGTGAAATCCGAATCGGGATGTGGTAGATATCGAACCGGAGGCGAATGCAGATGAATGGTTTTTTTGAAAGGGTTATCACCTTCATTTATCGAAAGGTCACGGGTCCCGAAAAGATCCGGCTGCTCCTCACCCCCCTGTTCGCGGGTTTCTTTTTTTTTCTCATTATTTTCGTTATCGGCGCTTCATTCTTCATGGACCGGTTCTTAGGATTCCCCGAGTTCATTCCGAAGGTGTACGGCAGGGTGGTTTCTTTGCCATTCTTCATCATCGGGGCCTCTTTGTGGGGCTGGTCGATCTGGAGATTCCTGAGAGCGAAGGGGACCCCCATTCCCATCAACCCGCCTCCGAAACTGGTGACCGACGGCCCTTACGTCTATTCCCGGAACCCGATGCTGACGGGGGTTTTCCTGTTTCTGGCCGGGATCGGGATCCTGTACGGATCGGTCTTTCTCACGTTCATCGCGACGCCGGTCTTCGTGTTCGTCAGCATCCTCGAGTTCAGGTACATCGAAGAGCCGGAACTCGAGAAGCGTTTCGGAAAGGCGTATGCGGAGTACAGGGCAAGAACCCCGATCATCGTTCCCCGGTTCCGCCGGAAATAGGGAACCGCTGGCGTGCAAAAAGCGCCGCAGGTCCCCGGTTCGGATCACCGATGATTCTTTCTTGCGCCCGACCTGCCGAAGGGGGCTTTGCCCGCAGCGATAACGGGGCGGTCGTGATGACCGGCGCCTTTTCCAAAGGCATCCGATTTCCCATTCTTTTTAGGAGTCAACCATGAAAACCGATCTTTTCTTCTATACGGGCACCGGCAATTCCCTCTGGACGGCCAGGTCGCTCGCGAAGGAATTGGGTGACGCCGAGGTCATCCCGATTACCCGGTGTTCCGGGGCTCCGGTCGTGAGCCAGGCCGAGGCGATCGGGATCATCTTCCCCGTCCATATCTGGGGGCTGCCGCGAAGGGTGATCACCTTCGTGGACGCGCTCGCAAAAGACCCGTCCCGGTACCATTTCGCCGTGGCCGTCAACGCCGGACAGGTCGCCGCCACCCTGCTTCAACTGAATAAACGGATGCAGGCCAGGGGATTATCCCTTTCCTCCGGATTCGAACTGGCGATGCCGTCCAACTACATCCCCTGGGGCGGCCCCGGACCCGAAGCGGAGCAAATCCGGCGGATCGCGGCGGCAAGGGAAAAGATCGGCCGAATCGCCGCCGCGGCGGCTGCGGGGGAGAAGCGGCCGGTCGAAAAGGGCCCCCTGTGGCAGAATATCCTTTTCACCGGGCTCAACCGGCTCTCCTTTTCCCGCGTCCCGGCGATGGACAAGGGATTCTGGGTTGATGAGAAATGCAACGCCTGCGGCGTCTGCAAGACCGTCTGTCCTTGTGGAAACATCGACCTGCAGGCAGACAGACCCGTCTGGCGCCATCGCTGCGAACAGTGCCTGGCCTGCATCCAGTGGTGCCCGCAGGAGGCGATCCAGTTCGGGAAAAAGACGCCGCGTTACAAGCGTTACCACCACCCGGAGGTGACCCTGCAGGAGATGATCGCCGCGGCGACAATGCCTGCAAGGAACGGGTGACGAATTTACACCGAAGGGACCGGGCGGCGGGACAATCCCGGGAAAGTAACTGGGAAATTAACTTGACAGAACGGGAAATTCTTTTTAATACTGTATCGACAAAAAAGAAAATTATTATCAAGAATATGGCATTTATAAGCAACTTTTGAATAGTCATCACTACGGAGTAGTATGATGCAACTGGAACAGACCCTTGTTTTGATCAAACCCGATGCTTTGAAGAACTCATCTACAGGATACATATTATCGCTATTCTCGGAGCTGCACACAGGTCTTCGATTCGCGGGCCTCAAGGTCGCTCACGTCCATCGGATGCTTGCCGAGGAGCACTATGCCGAGCACAAGGGCAAGATATTCTATCCCGAACTGATCGATTACATCATGGGCAAACTGCACAACCAGAACAATCCGGCTTGTCGCCGCGTTATTGCCATCGTGTACGAAGGATGCGACGCGGTCAAGAAGGTGCGCGACCTGGCAGGACCCACCGATCCTAACACCGCACGCGAACAGAAGCCCGGCACGATACGTACGCTCGGAGCAGTCATCCCCGTCACCCCCTCCGACGGAAGGCCGCCTTTCCATAGGATGGACAACCTGATCCATGCGTCCGCGAGCCTGCAAGAAGCCGAGCGCGAGATCAAACTATGGTTCAAGCCAAACGACATTGTGCCCGGCATGCGACATTTCCCGACAACAGAGGCCACCGAACACTATTACTTCCTGAACGACCACGTGTACACGTGTCACCAACCGCACAGCACCTGCCTCATCGCGCCGGGCGACGTCGCATGGAAATCCGATCTCGAGATATTGGAAGCCAGCGTCGGACAGGAGAGCCCAGAGGTTCCCCCGCTGCGCTGCGTCGCCGCCAAATACATCCTAAACGATCGTATTGCGGAGTAATTTACCACGGAGATCCTGAAATCCTGCCGCCCGGAGCCGAGTCTCGCGGATGCTGTGCCGGAAGACCGGTTCCAGTTCGAGCGTCTCGGCTATTTCTGTGTGGATTCGGAGAATTCCTCGGAGGAGGCGCCGAGGAAGCGGCGCTGTGGTTCAAACCGGAGGAGACGGTATCCTGGAAGCGCGCTGCGGATCCGTGGATTTTTGGATGAAAGAAGAAAGGGAGCCAATGAAAGCAAAGGAGATTCGGGCGGCAGATCTGAACGCGAAGAGGTGGATTCAGGAAAAGGTTCGGGAACTGCAGAAAAAGGTCGGGGACGGCCTGGCCGTCAACGCCCTGTCCGGCGGGGTGGACTCATCGGTCGTCACCGCCCTGGGACACAGGGCCCTGGGGGGCCGTCTGAAGACCTGTTTCATCGACAACGGCCTCATGCGGCATGGAGAACCGCAGCGGGTCGCGGCCCTCTTCAAAGGAATCGGCATCCCCGTCGAGATCATTCCGGCCCGGAAGGCGTTCTTTGCGGCCCTGAAGGGGATCACCGATCCGGAGGAAAAACGGGAGGCCATCACCCAGACCTTCTATAAAAATGTGTTTCGGGACATCGTCCTCAACAGTGGCGCCCGCTATCTGCTCCAGGGAACGATTCTCACCGATGTGGACGAAACGGTGGCGGGCATCAAGCGGCAACATAATGTCTTCGAGCAGCTGGGCATCGACCCCCAGAAGGCGTTCGGATACAGGATACTGGAACCCCTCATCCAGTTTCGCAAGGATGGCGTGAGAAAACTGGGTCAAGCCCTGGGACTGCCGGAAGAGGCCTTTATGAGAATCCCCTTCCCGGGTCCCGCCCTTGCCGCGAGGGTGATCGGAGAAATTACGCCGGATAAAATCAGGATGGTCCGGAAGGCGACAGCCATTATCGAAAAATGGCTTGCCAAATCGGATGCCTTTCAGTACCTCGCCATTTTGCATGAGGATCGCGCGACGGGGATGAAAGACGGCAAAAGGGTCTTTGGAAACCAGATTGAAATCCGGTGCTGGGACAGTTTGGATGCCCGCACGGCCACGCCGACGAGACTCTCCTTCGAAACCCTGGAAAAGATCGCAAACGGCATCGTTGCGGCCATTCCGGAGGTCGTGAGCGTGACCTACAATATCACCGCCAAACCGCCCTCCACGATCGAGGCCATATGAGGCGTTTCACAAAAGCACCGGTGTGGGCGATATTCGCGGCGGTCCTGGTCGCGCTGCCCGCAGCGGTGTTTGCAGCCAAGGTTTCGTCCCAGGACAAGGCGGTGCTTGCCGCCCGGGATGCCTTTGTCTCCGGAGACGGGTTCAAGCTTGCCGGATATGTGGGAAAGATCCGGGGCCATGCGCTCGAATCCTATGTCGCCTTCTGGCGGCTGCGGCTGCGCCTGGAGGAAGCCGATCCGGGCGAGGTGAGGGATTTCCTGGACCGCAACGCGGGGACCTTGCTTGCCGAGCAGTTGCGCCGGGATTGGCTGCTCGTCCTGGGTAAAAACGGATCATGGGAGCCTTTCCGGGAGGAGTACCGCTTGCTCGTCAAAGCGGATCCGGATGTCGCGTGTTATGCGCTTCAGGAACGCTGGCGGCGGCAGGACGTTTCCATGTTAGCCGAGTTCAAACCCCTCTGGCAGGCGCCGCGGGCGCTGCCCGCAGGCTGCGCGCCGGTGGTCGACGCGATGCTGCAATCCGGGGATCTCACGCCGCAGGACCTGAGAGATCGCTTCCGGCTGCTCGTACAGACCAACCTGATGGCGGAGGCCCGGCGGATCGCGGAACGCCTGCCTGCAGATCAAGCCCCTTCCGCCATTCAGATCGAAAGCGCCGCCGCGGCGCCGGTCCGGTTTCTGGAGCGATCCGCTGCCGATCCGGAAACGGCGGCCGGACGCGAGCTCCGGATCGTCGCGCTCACAAACCTGGTCCGGAGCGATCTGCAGCGCGCGGTGAGCTTCTGGGACGGCAGGCTGAGGGAACATTTTCCGCTGGAGGACCAGCAATACGTGTGGGCGATGCTCGCCACCCACGCCGCTCGCCGTCACCTTCCGGAGGCCCTGGATTGGTTCGGAAAAGCCGGGGAGATGCCGCTTTCGGACGAGCAGCTTGCCTGGCGCACGCGCATCGCGCTCCGGCAGGAAAACTGGCCGGAGGTGAAAAGCGCGATCGAGCGGATGTCGCCTTCTGAGCGTCATGAGCCGGTCTGGATCTACTGGTTGGGACGCGCGCTGTGCGCGCTCGGGGCGCGGGAAGATGGACGGACGCTGCTTGGCCGTATCGCAGGCGAACATCATTTCTACGGCCGGCTCGCTGCCGAGGAGTTGGAGATGACGCTCTTGATCCCGCCGATGGCGGCGCCGCCGACCCGGGAAGAAATTGCCGAGGTCGCCGCCCGGGCCGGCATACAGCGGTCGCTGGCGCTTTACCGGCTCGGCTTGCAGACCGAGGCCGCTGCCGAATGGCGGTGGACCATCCGCACGATGGACGACCGGACGCTGCTCGCCGCCGCAGAGCTGGCGAAGCGAAACGGGATCTGGGACCGCGCCATCAACACGGCCGACCGGACGGTCGCCGAGCACGACTTTACGCTGCGCTACCCGGCGCCCTACGGCACAGTGCTCTCGAAGCAGGCGCGCGTCCGTAAACTCGACGAACCGCTGCTCTTCGGGCTGGTTCGCCAGGAAAGCCGCTTTATCGCCGACGCCAGGTCTTCGGCAGGCGCCGCGGGATTGATGCAGTTGATGCCGTCAACAGCGCGCCTGGTCGCAAAAAAAATCGGAATGAAGGGCTTTTGCCCCTCCCGTCTGGGACGGCCCGAAGTGAACGCCGCGCTCGGAGCCTTCTATTTGCGGCAAGTGCTCGATGGATTCGGCGGCAACGTGGTGCTTGCCGCCGCCGCCTACAACGCCGGTCCGGGCCGCGCGCGCAGGTGGTGTGACGCGAAACCCCTCGAGGGCGCGATCTACATCGAAACAATCCCGTTTGCCGAAACGCGCCAGTACGTCAAGAAGGTGATGGCGAATGCCGTCTATTACGCCGCCTTGTCGGGCGGGGAACAGCGCTCTCTGAAGTTCCGGCTGGGGACGATCGGAGGCGTGGCGGCGATGAAGAACGGGACGGACGAATAAACGGCGTCTTTCAAAGCCCAAAGCCCAAAGCCCAAACCCCAAACCCCAAACCCCTTAGCCGATCAAAGGAGGTCGTGTCATGAGAAGATCCTTGATTCTATCACTGGTGATCATTTTTTTGTCCACCCTGGCCGCCGGCATTTTGTGGGGGCAGGGGAAGTTTACCAAAGAAACCGAGGAGTGGTTAAAAAAGTCGGAGCTCGGTTCCTACGAAACCCGGGCGTATGACGAAAAGCAGATCTACGAGAAGGCAAAACTGGAGAAGGAGGTGTCTGTCTATTCCTATTCGTCACGCGTCCACCAGTTTGGAAAGACCTTCGAGCAGCAGTACCCCGGCATCAAGGTGAACGGCTTCGACATGGATTCCACGGAGATTGTGACGAAGGTCCTGGCCGAGCAGAAGGCGGGGAATTTTGCGGCCGATGTCATCTTCCTGAAAGATCCGTCCACCGTTTACCACGAGTTGCTCCAGAAAGGGCTGGCCTTCACCTATGTTCCCCCGGACCTGAAATCCGTCCTCCCCGAACGCTTCCAGAGGCCCTTTCTCGTCCACCACGTCAGTCTCGATGTTATTATCTACAATGTTGAGGCGAACAAGACGGCCCCTATTCAGAGCCTCTGGGACCTGACACGGCCCGAATGGAAGTCGCGGGTCAGCTTTCCCGATCCGGTGAAGATGCCGGAGTTCATCGAGTTCCTCGCTACCGTCGTCCAGCATGGGGACGAGATGGCCGGAGAGTACCAGCGGGTTTTCGGAAAGCCCATCCAGCTCGGCAAAGGGGTGAAGAACGCCGGGTATGAGTGGATCCTCCGGGTCCTGAAGAATGACGCCGTCATCGCCGGTTCGACCAACGACGTCTCCAACGCCGTGGGGCAACCGGGCCAGCAGAAGCCGCCGGTGGGGATCACGGCCTTCTCCCGGCTGCGGGACAAGGAGAAGGATCCGAAGCTGGCCTTCGACGTGGCCTATGACGTGAAGCCGGTCCTGGGGATCGCCACGGAGGTGGTCATCGCCATCGTGAACCAGGCGAAGCATCCGAACGCGGCGAAGCTGATGACCCGCTGGATGATGGGCGACGAGAAAGGCGGTCAAGGTTACAAGCCCTACTTCGTCCTCGGGGATGTCCCGGTGAGGACGGATCAGATGGCGCCGCAGGGTTCCCGGACCCTGGCGAAGATGAACGTCTGGATGGCCGATCCGGCCTATGTCTGGGATTA
>JAPLJW010000072.1 GCA_026388365.1 Deltaproteobacteria bacterium
CCGGGCGGCGGTCCTTTCTGGGTCGATGATCCGGACGGGAAGGGCGGGGCCTCCCTTCAGATCATCGAGGAGTCGCAGATCGACCGGGGCGATCCAAAACAGCGCGCCGTCTGGTCATCCGCCACGCACTTCAACCCCGTCGATATCGTCTGCGGCGTTCGGGACTTCCGCGGGCGGAAATTCGATCTCCCGGCGTTTGTCGATCCGGCGACGGCGGCGATCACACGGAAGTCGGAGAAGGGGAGGGAGCTTCTCGCGTTGGAAAGGCCCGGCCTCTGGAACGGGTCGATGGCCTTCTGGAACACCGTTTTCATCGAGGCGCCCCTCGCGACCTTCAATCCGGTCAAGACCGTTGCGGATCTCCTCCGGCCGCAGCACCTTTAATATAACCGTATGAGATCAGATGAGCAAGCGTTCCGTTTCTTCCGGTGTTACGGCCAGGACCGTAAGCGGCGTCATGATCCCGTTCCGAAGACAATTGACGGCCGACTCGCGGCCCCGGGGGGCGTCACTGTAACGGGCGCAGAGCCCGGCCGCCAGACGCCGCGTCTCTTCATCGCCGCCTCCGGGCACCAGAACCGTCGGTCCCGGAAATTGATCGACCCGGATGAGCGCATCGCACGCCTCGGCCAGTCTCTCGATGGTGCCGTTTTCAGTGGCATTTCGTCCGACCACGGCTTTTGTCGTTTCGGTGAGTCGGAAATGCCGACCGACCTTCAGGAGTTCGATGTCCCGGATCCGGTGGTCGGGATGCCGGTTGAAGAGGTCTCGGAGACGGCGGGAGAAGATGGGATCGGTCAGGAGGCAGCCGCCGGCGGGCGGAGGGTATGAGGTGATGCCGTAATGCACGGCCATCTCCATCTGCCGTTTCCGGCCTCTCCCCTGGATATCGCAGAGTCGGCTGCGGTCCACCTTGCCCGACCGTTCCGGTTCCGTCTCCGGCAGGAGCTGTGCGCTGAGGGGGCGAAGGATGCGGTCCGGATAACCCGCATTTTTGGCCACGACGTAGAGGGATTGTTTACCCTGGGACATGGGGCGCTCGCCCAGAACCTCCCCGGTAAAGACGAAATCGGCCCCCTCCTCCTCCATCCGCCGTCCGGCCACTTTCAACATCAGCGTGTGGCAGTCGATGCAGGGGTTCATGTTTCTTCCGTAGCCGTAACGGGGCGAGCGGAGCATCTGAAGGTGTTCTGTCGCGATGTCGAGAACGACGATCGGCAGGCCGATCCTCTTGGCGGTCTCGCGCGCCTTGGCAGCTCCGAAAAAAGGGGTCTCAAAGGTGATCCCCAAAACCTCGATTCCCTGGTCCGCTATGACCTTGAAGGCCAGGATGCTGTCCAGACCTCCGGAAAAAAGTGCAAGTGATTTTGTTGTCAACACCCATCCCTTATCAGTATCGGACGGCATGTCCTCCCCGTAAGGCGTCGAGGAAGGGCAGACTTGCGGAAGGCATATCGAAATCGATCAGATAAATTGATTCCCCCTCGTTCATCGCCCGCAGGGCGGAAAAGGAGGCCGTAAGCCGCGTGCGTTTACCCTCTTCGGGAATCCTAAAGGAGAAATAACCGAACGAGACCGGGATCCCCAGCCCTTGAAGCACGCCTTCGACGAGGGATCTGCCTTGATCCTTTTCTCCGATTTCGATCACCTCCGAACCCGCCTCATGGAGAATGCGAAGGAACTGTTCGGGCAGCCTCTTGGTATGGAAAATGAAGCGCTTCTCTCCCTTCCGGACGAGCAAATCGGCGGTGACGGTGAGGTTGAATCCGTTGCGAGCCTGATCGAAGACGACGACCTCGGCGTTCCGGATTGACGTCTCGCCGAGGATTGCAAGAAGCTTTTCTGCGAGGGCGATGCCCTTTAGGGTTCGTAAATCAGCAAGAGCCGGTTGCTGCAGTACCGGCGGTGTTTCCACGGAAGAGACCGAGCGGCCATCTGCGATCTCCGTCACGGCGAAACCGCTTTTCTCGAGAAAAGCCCTGGCATCTGCGGGAAGGGGACGTTCGCCGCGATCGAGCAGGAATAGCCCCTGGCGGTAGGGTGTGTCGCCCGCCGTTTCTTTGCCGGTGATGATCCAATCGGGGAAGATGAGGATTTCCGGCTTCATAGTCAGCTCCACGGGTTTGTCGGCGCGAACCATCCGGTAATTCCGGGAATGGCTGATAATGCCCAGTAAGCCCGCGAATCCGTCGCGAAACTCTTCCGCCGCCAGAAAGGCGTAGTTATTCCAGGTTTGGCGGATCAGTTTTTTCAGATTCTCCGACAAACGATCTCCGTAATCCAAAAGAACCGTCGTTCCATCATCCAATTCCACAACCGGGATCTGGGCGCAATCGATGGTGATCTGTGTGGTCTCCTGCAACGGGATGTAGTAACTTCCCGTAACGGTGACCGCTCCCCGCATCTTGGTGATGACCGGCCGGATGATTCCGAGTAGGGAATCCAAAATCGCTGCCGTTTCCGCGATGGACTTTTCCGTCGAATCGGTTGCGGGCATCAGGGGTGCCGGCGGCGTGACGGCCGAACGAGCGGGCGCCGGGGGCAGGCGGAGGGTCTGGCCGACCGGAAGCCGGTTCAGATCGGGGATCTCCGGATTCAGCTTGCGAATCAGGCGATAGGCCGGGAGGACTTCCGCGGGATTCACGTTCATTTCGGACAGGATGATCCGGCTCATGGAGTCCCCCTCCAGGATCCGGTAAATAACCGGTGGGGACGAGTATTCGGTGCTCATACCGGGGACAGCTTCGGAAACAGCATCGGACGGTTCCGAACTGTCCAGGACCGGAAGAACGATCTTCTGGCCGGGCTGTATCCGGTTCAGATTTTTAATCCCGGGGTTCAATCGGCGGATCAGGGCGTAAGAAACCGGTTCGTTCCCGAACTGGGTCCGGAGGATGCCGGCGATCCATTCTCCCTGCTTCACCACGTATGCCCGGCTTTTACCGCTGCCAGCGGTCTTCTGAAAAACGAGACGGGCGTTGTCCTCGCGCGCATGAACTGGAGAGGTGAGAAGGACCGCAAGGAACAAAACCGCGAAGGGGAAACAGGGACTTCGAAGCCATTCCCTTCCCGGTGTTTTGCGGGACCGTCGTCCGCCATTTTGCATCCGCTTCCCGGTTTCGCTGCGTTTTAAATCGCCTTCGAGTTTCAAAATATTTCTCTCGTTCATGATTCCCTCTCGTTTTGCCGCGCGATCCGTTTTCCGAAAAGAATAAGGAGGTCACGGGACATTGCATCAATACGACGCGATCATACCGGACATGCTCTGAAAAGTCAAAGAGGCAACTGGAGACGCCTTGCTTGAAATTTATGGGGCATCCGGCGGCAAAGATTTCTCCTTTCCAGATCATGGCGCTGTTCGTTTCTGGTGTAAGATCCTTCACCGGGCGCTCTGAAAGTTGTCCCGGAGAAGCTCCCTCGCGATGATTATCCGGCGGACCTCCGCGGTGCCGGCGCCGATATCCCAGAGCTTTTGGTCGAGGTAGTGCCGGGAAACGGCGTATTCCTGACAGTAGCCGTAGCCCCCGTGGATCTGAACAGCGTCCGCGGCCACCTTCGTGCCCATTTCCCCGCAGAAGAGCAAGGCTGCGGCGGCCTTGCGGTCGAGGTCCGTTCCCTTTCCCCCGACCTTCTTTTCCAGGGAGTCGCAGTAGGAGGCGGCACTGTAGGCCATCCACTTGGAGGCCATGTAACTCGTGTACATGTCGGCCAGCTTCCCCTGGATGAACTGGAAGGAGGAGATCGGCTTTCCGAACTGGATCCGTTCCCGGGCGTACCGCAGGCTCAGTTCGAGGCAGGCCCGCTGCGAACCCAAACAGCAGCCGCTCAAAGTAATCCGCTCCGTACAGAGGCCGTTGGTGAGAATCGCCCCGCCGCGGTTCAGGCCGCCGATGAGATTCTCCTTCGGGATTTCCATATCCTCGAAGGTGATCAGGGCCGTAGGGGAGCTCCGCATGCCCCACTTCTTGATTTTTTCCCGGTAAAGCCCCTTTGCCCCCTTCGTCAGAAAATAAAAGGCGGAGATCCCGTGTGACCCGCGGGCAGGGTCCGTCTTGGCGTAGAAAAGCATGAAATCGGCGACGTTGCCGTTGGTAATGAAGGTCTTGCTTCCGTTGATGACATAGTGGTCTTTGACCTTGACTGCCCGTGTGGTCATCCCCATCGCATCGGATCCGGCGTTGGGTTCGGTGATCCCCAGGCAGCCGATGTACTCCCCGCTGCACGCCTTGGGGAGGATTTCCAGCTTCTGTTTCTCCGTCGCATTCCGCCGGAAGTTGTCGAAGCAGAGGGTCTGGCTCGTCCCCACGGTCATGGCCAGGGCGTTGCTCACCCGGGCGATGGTTTCGTATACGAGCAGGGTTTCCACGTAGCCGAGGCCGGCCCCGTCGTATTTTTCCTCAAATACAACACCGTTGACGCCGATCTTGCCCAGCTCCCGGAAGAGATCCGGGGGCATCCGGTCCTGCTCGTAGAGCTCCTCCATCTGGGGTTCCAGCCAGGCGGATGCCCAGCGCCAGACGATTTCCTCGATCATTTTCTGCTCCAGCGTGAATTCGAAATCGAGCGCCATGGCCATTCCCTCCTTGGGAAGTATTTTATATTTACGACAAGCATTCAAAAATGTCCAGCGGGAAAGGGATGATGATGGCTCTATAATAACCCCATTTTTCAGGGTTGCAAGAGTAGCTTGAAGTGATATATGGTGAGAAGAAAAGATCGGTCAGGCATTGTAGCTGCTTCCAAAATCGTTTGAGAAGATGCATTGGGAGGCGGTAGGGGGAGGGATCATGGCGGAAAGGGATCAGCAGGCGGTTCTGGTGAAGGAGATCCAGGCGCGGTTCGACCGCAGGGTAAAGGAAAACGAGATCAGTCTGCTCGAATATTGGAAGGAACAGGTGGACCAGTTGGCGGCGCTGAAACCGGAAGGAATCGCCGCGCTTCAGATGCATGTGCGAAAAATCTCCGAGAGGATGGCGAACAGGATTCGGATCCTAAAAAGAGAACCCTGATCAGAGATCTACGAAGGCACATTCATTCATGATTGATAATCGGTGATTGAAAAAGATGAGGGAGATAGCGGATTTTCTTTTCGAAGTCGGGATGCTGAAAAAGACCCCCCGGAGCGGTTTTCAATTCCTCGGATCCGGGTGCGAATCGGTGGCCGAACACGTCCTGAGAACGCTTTACGTCGGTTATGTTCTGTGCAAGATGGATTCAGAGGCGGACGAATTGAAGGTCCTCAGGCTCTGCCTGATGCATGATCTGCCCGAGGCCCGGACGGGCGATATGAATTACGTGAACAAAAAGTATGTCGCGGTGGATGAGAAGAAGGCGATCCGGGAGCTGGCCGAACCGCTTTTTTTCGGCGGGGAGATCGAGGAGACCCTCGACGAGTTCAACGGAAAAGAGACAAAGGAGTCTCTGCTGGCACGGGATGCCGATCAGCTTTCGCTGATCCTCCAGTTGAAGGAATGCGGCGATCTGGGAAACCAATACAGCCGGGAATGGATCCGCTTTGCCGTTCAGCGTCTTGCAACGGAAAACGCCCGTAGCCTGGCCGCGGACATCCTCGCTACGGATTCCTCCAACTGGTGGTTCAAGGACAAGAGCGACTGGTGGGTCAATGGCAACCAGGGGTCGTCATCGGAGCAAAATGAATAGAATCGGTATTTTCTCTTCTTAACACTGCCGTGAAAATACCCTCAGTTGCCGGAACCCAGCAAGCGGGAAGGACGAAGGATCGCATGGCCACAAAGAAACAAAGGCGGACCGATGAGGTCAAACACAAGAAAACGAAGAAGAGCCGAAGGGTTTTACTCCTTTCCGCGATCGTCATGGTGTCCGTGGTCTTTCTGGCGATCTTTTTCATCACGCTCTTCGATTATATCTATCCGCCTGCCGCCGGAAAACATACCGCGGCAAAAAAGAGGGATAAGCAGGAGGTCATCCTCTTTTTTTCCGACGCCAACGAACGCTTTCTCCTTCCGGAAAAGCGGTTCATCCCCAAAGAAAAGGAACCGGAGGCGCAGGCGAGGGAGATGATCCTAGCCCTGATTGCCGGCTCGAAGACGGGGCTGGTCAACACCTTCCCCGAGAAAGCGGAACTCCAGGACGTCAAAAGGGAAGGGGATGATATCCTCTCCGTCAATTTCAGGGAGAGTCTCGTGGCGAATCATCCGGGGGGAAGCGCCGCGGAAATGGCCACCGTCTATTCATTGACCAATACGCTGACCACCAACCTGTCGGCGATCAAAAGGATCAGAATCCTGATCGGCGGAAAGGAAAGGGATTCACTCAAAGGACATATCGGTCTCCGCAATCCCTTTATGATGAACCGAGAACTGATCGCGCCGGCGGCGACGCCGAAAGAGGGATAGCGTTCTTTTGTCCCGTGGTAAATCGCTATGGCATCCAAATCCAGGCTCTCACGCACGAGGAATATCGGAATCGCCGCGCACATCGATGCCGGAAAGACGACGGTAACGGAGCGGATCCTGTTCTACACGGGGAAATCCTACAAGATGGGCGAGGTCCATGACGGCGAGGCCGTGATGGACTGGATGCCGCAGGAGCAGGAGAGAGGGATCACCATCACCTCGGCGGTGACCACCTGCACCTGGGAAAACCATGAGATCCACATCATCGACACGCCGGGCCATGTCGATTTCACCATTGAGGTTGAGCGGAGCCTCCGGGTTCTCGACGGGGCCGTTGTCGTCTTCTGCGCCGTAGGCGGGGTGGAGCCGCAGTCGGAGACCGTATGGCGCCAGGCCGACAAATACAGTGTTCCCAAGGTGGCGTTCATCAACAAGATGGACCGGGTCGGGGCGAATTATGCCCGGACCATCCGGCAGATGAAGGAGCGCTTCCACTCCGTGCCTTTGCCGATCCAGATCCCCTTCGGGGATGAGGAAGCCTTCCGGGGGGTCGTGGACCTCATCCGACAGCAGGTCATCACCTGGGACGACGCGACCAAGGGAGTCTCTTACGGGTATGCGGATATTCCCGACGAGATCCGGACGCAGGCGATGGAACATCGCGACCGGATGATCGCCCTCCTTGCCGACGTGAACGACGGGATCGCGGAGAAATATCTTGAAGGGATGGAGATCACCGAGGCGGAAATTATCGCGGCGATCCGGAAGGCGACGATCTCTCTTCAGATCGTCCCCGTCCTGTGCGGTTCGGCTCTCCGGAACAAAGGGGTGCAACCGCTCCTGGATGCGGTGGTTCACTACCTGCCCTCGCCGGAAGACATCCCCCCCGTCAAGGGTTTGAATCCCCTGACGAGGCAGGAGGAGGTCCGGGCGAGCAGCGACAAGGAGCCTCTGGCGGCCCTGGCCTTCAAGATCATGCAGGATGAGGGGAGGAAACTGACCTATCTCCGGATCTATTCGGGGCGCCTTCATGCGGGAGATGAACTCTACAATGCAAGCCGTCGGAAAAAGGAGAAGATCGCCCGCCTCCTGAAGATGCATGCAAACAAACGGGAACGGGTGGAACAGGCAGGCGCCGGCGACATCATCGCCGTCATGGGACTCAAAGAGATCACAACGGGCGATACGGTCTGCGATGAGGCGCACCCCATTCTCCTGGAACCGATCGATTTTTATGAGCCGGTCATCAGCCTGGCGATCGAGGCCAAGACGCCCGCCGATCAGGAGAAGCTCGCCATTGCCCTGAACAAACTCATGGAGGAGGATCCGACCCTCCGGGTCAAGTACGACGACGAAACGGCCCAGACGGTCCTCTCCGGGATGGGGGAACTTCATCTCGAGATTATCACCGATCGATTGCTGCGGGAGTTCAATGCCCGCGTCAATGTGGGCAAGCCGCGGGTCGTTCATCGGGAAACGATCCAGAAGCGCGTCGAATGCGAGGGGCTCTTCGAAAGGGAACTGGGAGAGAAAAAGCATTTCGGCCATGTGATGCTCATCCTGGAACCGAAGGAACGGGGCGGCGGGATCGAGATCGTCCACCGGGTGGAGGACGAGGCCGCCATTCCCGGGGAGTTATGGATCGCAATGGAAGACGGCATCCGCGAAGGGGTGCAGAGCGGCGTTCTGGCCGGGCATCCGGTAATCGATATCCGGATCACCATCCGCGGGGGAGTCCTGAAGGAGGGCGAGACGACACCGCTCGGCTGCAAGATCGCGGCATCCGCGGCCTTTCGGGAGGGTTGCCTGAAGGCCGATCCCATACTCCTGGATCCGATCATGCTGGTCGATATCATCACCCCCAGCGAATTTATGGGAGAGGTCATCGGCGACATCAACGCCCGGCGGGGGGATATTCAGGCCATTGACCCCAAGGGAGCGGTTAGCGAGATTCGGGCGAAGGTCCCCCTGAAGGCGATGTTCGGTTATTCGACGGATCTCCGTTCCGCCACACAGGGGAGGGCCGTCTTTACCATGCAGTTCTTTGCCTATGATAAGGTCGGATGATTCCTTTGGAAGCCTCCGCTTTGCATGGGATAGACGGGAATACCTCGGAACGAGAGCAGACGCCCGTCCGGGATGAATAAGGGCGGCTTCGAGCCGGTGAAACGGGATCATCGCCTATGTCTCCGCTGATGAAGCACATCAAGTATTGGGGAGGATTGGTCAGGCAACGCTCGGTTCTGATTGCGGTCATAACGCTCAGCGTCATCTTCCTCAGCTCCGTCGGTGTTCATTATTTCGAACAGCAGGCGGACGATTCCAATATTCATTCCGTCTGGGATGGCTTATGGTGGGCGGTGGTGACCGTCGCCACGGTCGGTTATGGGGATCGTTTTCCGGTTTCCGTCGGCGGAAGGATCGTCGGCCTCGTGCTGATGTTCTTTGGGGTCGGCATGATGTCGCTGTTCACCGCTACCATCGCTTCCATTTTCGTGGAGAAAAAGATCAAGGAGGGCAGAGGTTTGGAAACAGTCAAGGTCAAGGATCATCTGATCATCTGCGGCTGGAACCAGCATACCGAAGAGGTGCTGGCCGGGCTCACCACCTACGGATCGATGAGCGATGAGCCGATTATTTTGATCAACGAACTCTCCGTTGATGAGATCGAATCCCTCCGCGTAAAATACCAGAAGAACAATCTGAAATTTCTCCGCGGGGACTATGTCCGGGAGGATGTTCTCCTCCGCGCCAACGTCTCCAAGGCGCGCTTCGCCCTGATCATGGCCGACGTCTCCGGTGAACACTCCCGGGAGAGGACGGACGAGAGAACGACCCTGACGGCGCATTCGATCAAGTATATGGCCCCAAAGATCAAGATAATTGCAGAACTTCTGGACCGTAAAAACCGTCAGCATCTGGAACGGGCGAACGTTGACGAGATCATCGTCCGCGGGGAGCATATCGGTTCGCTGCTCGCGACGGCGATCCAATCCCCGGGGCTTCCCCGCCTGATTTCCGGGATGCTCTCCCTGGGGGACACGAACAAATTCTGGCGCGTAGAGATTCCCAAATTTTTTGTCGGGAAGAGTTTCCGGGACCTCTC
>JAPLJW010000326.1 GCA_026388365.1 Deltaproteobacteria bacterium
CGGATTCAAGAGATTCACGACACCATCGGGGAGGACTCCAACATCCTGGACGAGACCGAACGCCTGAACCCCGAGGCGATGTATGCCATTTATGAAACACAGGGCGGCGGCCCGGTGCAAATGGACATCTGGGGCAAACCGGAAGACGAGTTTCTGGACCTGAACGAAGCCGAGGAGATCCTGCGGCAATTGCGAAAGGAAGACCCTGCGGAGTTTGAGCGCATCGCTGCTCTGCGCGACGGCATCCGCACGGCGCGGCCCTCTCTGCAAAAAGGTTTGTTCGTTTTCTGCCAGGCCGGCCGTTTTCAGCAGCTCTTCCTGCTCGACGAAAAGGGTGCCGTCCTTTCCCGCGATGTTCCGAAGGTGGTCGGCACGGTCAAATGCGCTCCCGATGCAAAGGCCGCCGACCTGCCGGACGGATACAACAAGGCGGTCATGGCCGTGCAACGGGCATTTGCCGAGGAAGTCAAACACCGGGAAGCCGAGCGCAGGCATACCTTCAATCTTACTCATGGCCAGCTCTATGCGCTTCGGGAACTCAGGATTCTTTTTGAGGCCGTGACCGATGAAGAAATCAAGGGTAATGTCAACATTCTGGAGAAGGCTTTCCGAAGCGCTTTGACCGGCGCGGTCAAGCGCGAGTTGAACCAGTTGCGGCGGAATGCCGTCGTAGGTGAGGCGCTCTACAAAAATCTGATCCGAATCTACGACCAGCACAACCTGAAAGACGTGGCAGCCCGGCGAACCTTGGAACTCGAAGACAAACCAATCCCCCGAATCATTTGTAGCGAAGCATTGGTGTGAATACCGCAAACCTGAGAATGCCACGTGTCACGAATAAGATTAAACCTCTTGGCCGCCTCGGCCGCGGCGATTGGTCCGGTCCGGCCGTCATGTCATCCAGTGGGGGCGGTCGGCCATCCAGGTCTTCACCGTTTCAGGCAGCCACGCCTCGAGTTCCCGGACCAGATAAAATTTCGGGAGGAGCAGGTCGCAGTCCGGTGAAATCATCCCCTCGTCGATGGCCGCCCTGGCGAGCGCCGTCTGGGGATAGATGCGGATGCCGGAGGTGATCTTCAACTGATCCAGAGGCAGCGAATCGGCGAAGGTCAGGCTCTCTAAAACCGACTCCCTGGTTTCCCCCGGACCGCCCAGCATGAGAAACCCCTGCTGACGGATGCCGTGCCGCGCCAACATCTCCGCCGTCCGCCGGACCTCCCGGAGGTTGAATTTCTTGTTCATGTTGAGGAGGATTCGCTCACAGCCGCTCTCGAATCCCAGACTGACCTCCGTACAGCCTGCCTCCGCCATGAGCGCCGCCAGTGTCTCGTCGACCTTCCCGGGGTAGAGGATGCACCGCCAGGATATGTCCAGGTTGCGGTCGATGCTTTTTCTGCAGATCTCCTTCGCGTAGCCGGGAGGGAGATTGAAGGTGTTGTCCACGAAAAAGATCTGTCGGAAGCCGGCTTCAACGCAGTGGGCGAGCTCCGCGACGGCCGCCTCCGGGGATCGTTTCCGGATCACAAGCCCCTCGATGGTCGATGTAGAACAGTAGCTGCAGTTCAACGGGCAGCCCCGGCGGGTCTGAAACGGGAGCCACAGTCTCCGGTCCTGGGAAGCAAGGAATTTGTGTGTTCCGGAAACAGGCAATGAATCGAGATCCTTGATGAAAGTTCTTTTTCCCTGCAGACCGCGCCCCCGCAGATAGAGGCCGGGTATTCCAAAAAGGTCCGTCCGTCGTTCGATGCGATCGACAAGGATGGGAAAGGCGGCTTCTCCTTCGCCCTGGATCCCCATGTCTGCCTCCAGGTAGTTCAGGACACTTTCCGGGAAGATGCTGTAGCCCGCTCCCCCCAGAACGATGGGGGCGTCGGATAGGTCGCGGCAGGAGCGGACGACGTGTTTGACCTCGTCAAGCAGGAATCGCCCCTGCCGGTTCTGGTCGTCGATGTTCCGGACGGAGATGCCGATGACGCCGGGATGGAAGGAGAGAATGGCCTCCCGGATCGGCAATCCGGAATCGTTTTCCGCCATCAGATCCAGCACCCTGACGTCATGTCCGCCACGGCGCGTTGCTGCCGCCACGCAGTTCAACCCCAAGGGCAGGGGCGTCAGGTTGATCCTTTCGGTATTGGCGGAAATCAGGAGTACCTTCATGGGATCGCTTGTCCTCGATATCTGTTTTTTACCGTCATTCACGGTTGATAGCATTACCATACAAAGATCCAAAAGTCCCATGGATACCGATTCCCAGGATCTCATTTGCGGCTTGTAATGGGCGACGGTTTGGTTTATAGGATAAACGTCTATAAGGGCTGTTTCGATTTCGAGAGTTGAACGGTTTGGAATCACTGGAAATCACGGAATGACACCCCAGAACCCCCGCCGGGTCCGGCGTCTTTACGACACGTTCCATATGGGCCGTTCCAGCATGGACCTCTACAGCAACGATGTGGGGGCGGATTTTGTCCATATCCGGAGCTTTGCCGCCTATGTGGGAGGTTCTCCCGCCAACATGAGCGTCGGGTGCCGTCGGCTGGGATTGAAGTCGGCGCTCTTGACCGCCTTCGGCGAGGACCCTGTCGGCGACTTCGTGGCCCACTTTCTGAC
>JAPLJW010000193.1 GCA_026388365.1 Deltaproteobacteria bacterium
CAGATCGCCGAGCCTGTTTGTGTAACTGCCGTATTCATTGTCATACCAGCCGAATATCTTGGCGTGGACAACGGGGATCCGCATGGTTGATCGTGACAATGTCCGGAGAAAGGCATCCGGCAGATCGGGGACATCGGAGAGATCGATATCAATGAATGCCGTCCGGGTATGGTTGAATTGTCCCTCGATGACGATGGCCGCATCCATTCCGATCAGATCGGTCGATACATTCTGCTCTTCCGAATAGACAACAAGATGCCCGGGATCATTCCCGGAGGCCTTTCGGTAGATGTCATTGAGCATGCCGGTGGTCAGCGGGGCATTTTTACCGGCCTTGTCGGCGCGGGTCTGAAAGGTGGCATTCAGCACGATCAAAGATTCCGTATTCGTCGGCACCCGGATCGAATCCGCCATAAAACCGATATTTTTCACTTCCGGAATCACCTGGCTCAAGGCCTCGGCGGCATTGGTGGAAGTCAGGATGATGTTGTTGAGCGTGCTTCTGTTTTTGCGCAGGTCCTTTTCGCCGGCCTTCGGCGTCTTATCGAGGATGCTCTGCGAGTTTGTGACCGCGTGAACGGTTGACATGGACGCGGTGAGGATCTTGCGCGTCGCTTCATTTTCGAGAAGCGGTTTGAGCATGTGCGCCAAGCCCGTTGTCGTGCAGGAAGCCGCGGAAATGATTTGGTGTTTCTTATAGTCAAAGGCGGTGTGGTTGATCCCGTAGATGAGCGTCACGGCGGCGTCGGGTATGGACAAGGCCTTGTTTTTGATCTTGAATGCCGAGGAATTGATCACCACCTTTGCCCCGCCGGCGAGATGCCCCTTCAGGGAGCCGCTTTTTTCGTCCGCCGCCAGGGTGGGGTCATGAAATTTACCCGTGCATTCCACCACCACATCGACGCCGTGGTTCCGCCAGCCGATCTCGGCCGGATTTCGCTCCTCCCGCAGGATGGTCACGGGGATGCCGTCGATGAGGAGCGCGCCTTTCTTTTCATCGACGATCCGGATCATCCTTTCCGCCTTGATGCCGTAAAGAAACCGGTGGAGGGTTCCGTAGGTCGCATCCTTTTCGATCAGTTGCGCGATGGCGGGAAGTCCTTTCCCGACGCTTCTTCCCACATTGACGAAGATCTCCTGAAAATATTTTCTTCCGATATGGTGCCACAGGGTAAGCTTGCCTATCCTCCCGAGGCTGTTGATGCCGAGAACCGGTCGCCTGTTTTCAAAAACCTCGACTTTTCCCATGCGCATACCTCCTTGCTGCTTCGGAAAAACCATTGCAAACGTCTCTCTTCGCAAACCGTAGCCTTGCCCTCGTCCGTCCGGGGGTGTGGGTCTTGCATCCGGCCGGAATTCAAGGGGTCAGCGCTATTGGTCCTGCAATATCGCGATCCCGGGAAGCTCTTTCCCTTCAAGGTACTCGAGCGACGCCCCGCCGCCGGTGGAGATGTGGGTGATCCGATCGGCGACGCCTGCCTTTTCGACGGCGGATGCGCTGTCCCCTCCGCCGATGATGGTCACGGCCTTTGAAGCAGCGAGCGCTCGGGCGATCTCGTCCGTTCCCCGGGCGAACGCTTCGATTTCAAAGACGCCGACCGGTCCGTTCCAGATGATCGTGCCGGCGGACCGGATCGCCTCTTTGAATAGTTCAACGGTCCCGGGGCCGATATCGACGCCTATCATGTCTGCCGGAATTTTATCGATCGGGACGACCTTCGACGGCGCGCCGGCGGCCAGTTCGGTTGCGATCACGACATCGACCGGGACGATGAGTTTCAGATGGGCCATCGCCTTGAGTTCCGCCCATATCCCCCGGGCCTGCTCGATGAACTTTCCTTCCACAAGCGATTTTCCGACCTCGATCCCCTGCGCCTTCAGGAAGGTGAAGATCATCCCGCCGCCAATAAGGAGCGTATCCACCTTCTGTGCGAGATTCTGGATCACCGTGATCTTCGACGACACCTTCGCCCCGCCGATGATCGCGACGAACGGTCTTTGGGGATCGTCGAGCGACTTGCCCATGACTTCGAGCTCTTTTCGGATCAGAAGGCCGCAGACGCCCGGCAGAATGCGGGCGACCCCCTCGGTCGAGGCATGGGCCCGGTGCGCCGTTCCAAAGGCATCGTTGACATACACATCCGCGAGTGCTGCAAGCTGTTTCGAGAAAGCGGCATCGTTTTCCTCCTCCTCCGGATGGAAGCGGACGTTTTCGAGCATCACCACCTCGCCGCCCACCATTTTCGAGATAGCGGTCCCAACCTCTTTCCCGATGCAATCATTGAGCTTGACGACTTTCTTGCCGAGCAGTTCCTCCAGCCGTTTCGCGATCGGGTTCATCCGCAGCCCTTCCGTCACCCCGTCGGGTCTTCCCAGGTGCGAAACCAGGATAACCTTCGATCCCCGGGCGATCAGATAGCGGATGGTGGGCAGGGCCGACCGGATCCGCATGTCGTCCGTGATGTTCTGCTGCGGGTCCAGGGGAACATTAAAATCGACCCGGACCAGAACCCTCTTATCCTTCAGTTCCCCGTCTTTCAGATCCGTGATGCATTTTTTCATCTTCCGGCCCTCCTAAAGATGACGCCCTCATTAAAAGTCGTCACACCGGTGAAAACCGGTGTCCAGTGTTTTTGTAAAGCGTTGAAATTTCTCGATTCCGGTTTTCACCGGAATGACGATTCTTGGGCATTTTCGAATTTTTACGATGGCGTCAAAAATCGATGCGACAAGAAAAAAGAGGCATTCCTTCCCCGAACGTTTCCCGCCGCTTCCCTTTGATCAGAGGCTCTTGGCCACGAGTTTCACGAGATCGATCATCCGGCAGGAGAAGCCCCATTCGTTATCGTACCAGGAAAGGACCTTGATCAGATTGCCCTCGA
>JAPLJW010000034.1 GCA_026388365.1 Deltaproteobacteria bacterium
ATGATGCTGACCTGCCAGGTGAAGCGGGGCTGGGAGATCGCGGATCACTACCGGAGCCGGGGCGTCAGGGTGATCTGCGGGGGGATCGGAACGATGCTCCATGCCGAGGAGACAAGGCAACACGCCGACGCCGTCTTCCTGGGCGAGGCCGAAGGCCGGATGGAGGAGGTCTTCGCCGACTGGCGGCGGGACTGCCTCAAGCCCGTCTACGACTTCTTCGCCGCACCGCCGCCGCCGGAGATCATCGGTCCCGCCCGGCGCGACATCCTCAAGAGGGATTTCTACAATTACAAGGGGATCCAAATGGTGGACCTTGTGCACGCCTCCCGGGGCTGCCGGTTCAACTGCTACCCCTGCTGTGTCAGCTACCTCGGGGGGAGGCGCTTTCGTCCGCGACCCGTGGATCGGGTGATCGCGGAGATGGCCGGCATCGACAACAACCGCCTGTTCATCGTGGACAACTCCCTGGCCCAGGACCGCAAGTCCGTGGATCGGGTGATCGCGGAGATGGCCGCGATCGACAACAACCGCCTGTTCATCGTGGACAACTCCCTGGCCCAGGACCGCCGGTGGGAAATCGACCTCTTTACCGAGATGATCCCGCTGAAAAAGAAATGGTGCTGCCATCCCATCGAGGAGGACGACGAGGTTCTTGACCTGGCTGCCCGGGCCGGAGCCTGGTACGTCTATCAGGCCGTCTTTGACACCTCGGATCACATCCGCGACCGGGTGAAACGGTATCGCGACCACGGCATCGCCGTGGAGGGGACGGTTCTGCTCGGGCTGGACGACCAGACGGAGGACGACATCCGCAGGCTGGTTGACTTCCTGTTGGAGATCGGGCTGGATCTGGCCGAATTCACCGTGCTCACCCCCTTTCCCCATACCCGGACGTACGACGATTTCGAGCGGGAAAAGCGGATTCTCAGCTACGACTGGGAC
The DNA here is from genome assembly GCA_026388365.1 of Deltaproteobacteria bacterium. Next base: position 943 of record JAPLJW010000034.1, read on the forward strand.
GCCTACACGGCCGACCGGGTCGTCTTCCGGCCTCGGCAGATGAGTCCGGAGCGCCTCCAGGAAATGCTCACCTACGCCTGGGAGACCTTTTACCGGGAAGAGCCCCAGAACTACAAGATGTTCAAGCTCTTCAAACAGGTCGTGGAGAGGGAGAAGGCGGACGGGACCTACCGTCCCCGGCGGCGCGATCTGGTCGTCCGCCGCTTCGGCCGCGAAGGCGGGCCGGGAACGGCCGGTGAGACAGCAAAATGCTGACACAAGATGTGGGGAAAATATTTTAAATCCGGCTCATCCAATCATCGGGAGAAGATGTGAAAACAAACGGAAAACAGATGGAGATTCGTGAAGTGGTGATCGGGGAGGGGTCGGTTTCCCTGCCCGGAATCGTCGCCGTGGCCAGGCGGGGCGTTTCCGTCCGGATTGATGGGAGCGCCGAGTTCCGGGGACGGATGGAACGCGCGCGGGGATTGGTCTACGCAGCCATCGAAGCCGAGGTTCCCGTTTACGGAGTGACCACGGGGTATGGAAAATCGTGCGGGAACCGCCTGCGGAAGGGGTCCGTCCTGAACGGGAGGGCAAACCTGATGCGCTTTCACGGCTGCGGGACGGGGGAGCCGCTTGGTGTGGAAGAGACGCGGGCGGCCATGCTCTGCCGGCTGCTCTGTCTGTCCCGCGGTTATTCGGGGGTCTCGGTCCCGCTGTTGGAGCATCTTGCGGCATTTCTCAACACCGGCATCACCCCGGTCGTTCCGTGTGAAGGCTCCGTCGGCGCCTCCGGCGATCTGACGCCCCTCTCCTACATCCTGGCCGCGCTGGCCGGCGAACGTGAGGTATTGTACGGAGGGGAGCGTATGCCGGCGGGCCGGGCATTGCGGAAGGCAAAACTGAAA
>JAPLJW010000024.1 GCA_026388365.1 Deltaproteobacteria bacterium
TCTTTCGTATAATCCGCGATGCCGGGAATCCGCTCGGCAACCGCCTCCAGGTGGCCGGCATATTCCGGCGTCAGGAATTTTGCTGCCGCCTCCGGATCATAATCCACCTCCTCCCGGAAGTAGAAGGAACCGGAATCGGCCATCTCCACGAGGGTCTTCGACCGCGTCCGGAGGTTGGCCGCCGCCTGCGCGACGTACCGGTGGTCCGAGACATCGAAGCCCTTCTTTACCCAGAAGGGGGTCGCCAGCTCCAGCAGTTTTTCTTCCGGACAGGCCGTGATGTAATGCTGGTTCAGCCAGAGGAGCTTCTCCGGATTGAAGACGGCCGCCGATTTTCCCACCGCCTCCAGCGAAAACGCACCAATGAGCTCTTCGATCGTGAAGATCTCCTGGTCGCCGTGCGACCAGCCGAGCCGGACCAGGTAGTTCACCAGCGCCTCGGGCAGATACCCCATCTCCTGATAGGCCATCACCGATGTCGCCCCGTGCCGCTTGCTCAGCCGTGCCTTGTCCGAACCGAGGATCATCGGCACGTGGCCGAACAGCGGCACCTCGTACCCCAAAGCCTCGTAGATCAGGATCTGCTTCGGGGTGTTGTTCACATGGTCGTCCCCCCGAATGACATGGGTAATCCCCATCCGGGCGTCATCGACGACAACCGCGAAGTTGTACGTCGGATACCCGTCGGCACGTTCGAGGATCAGGTCGTCCAACTCCTCATTGTTGAAGGAGATATCCCCCTTGATCCGGTCGTGCACGACCGTCACGCCCACCTCCGGACAGCGAAACCGCACGACCGAATCCGGCGATCGGCGCAACCCCTTGTCTCGGCAGGTCCCATCGTATTTGGGTTTCCGTCCCTCGGCGAGGGCCTTTTTCCTCCTGGCATTCAATTCCTCGGGTGAACATGTGCAGTAGTAGGCCTTCCCCTCGTCGATCAGTTTCTGAACCATCTCCCGGTGGATGGCCACCTGTTCCGCCTGGAAATAAGGGCCCTCGTCCCAGTTGAGACCGAGCCAGTTCATGGCATCCAGGATGGCGCGCGTCGATTCGTCCGTCGAGCGGAGCTGATCGGTATCCTCGATCCGGAGAACGAACGTGCCGCCGCACTTTCTTGTATAGAGCCAGTTGAACAGGGCCGTCCGGGCGCCGCCGATATGGAGAAAACCTGTTGGAGACGGGGCAAATCGCGTTCTCACCTTCTCAGGGGTCATCTTTATCACCTGCCGTCATTTTCTTTTCACCGGGGCCGGATCTCCGGAAACCGGGTTTACAAGATGTTTGTCGCCATATAGGACCGCACCCGGCCTTTTGTCAAGGCGGATTTCGCAGCCCTGCCGGAGTCTTAGCCGGACGTCGCCGGGCGGCCTCTGCAGCGGGCGCGTCGCGGGTGATAAATTTATACTTGACAACCCGGCAGTATTATAATCTAATCCAGCTCTTTATCGGCATCTATCGCTTCAGGGAAGGACTGCTTTAAAGCAGAGGGAAAGGGATATTTTTGAAGATCAACGTCAGCAAGATCCCCGAAGGGGGGATGGTCCTCCAGTTCGAGAGGGATGGTGAGTGGTTCCAGAGAAACCTGCCCGGGGCGACGCCCCCTGATTTTGTACCTGACCGGATCGACATTGTTTGCACCGCCCGGAGAATGAAGGAAAACGTCTTTATTGAGGGAACCGTTGCGACCGCCGTGGACGTGCCCTGCTGCCGCTGCCTGGAGATGATCCGCCTTCCGCTTCGATCCCCATTCAAATATACGTTCGCCCCCACCCCCTCCCGTTCTCAGGATGAGGTGGAACTCAACGCTGCGGATCTCGATTTCGCATATTATGAGGGAGATTTCATCGATCTGGACACGGTGATCCTCGAGCAGATCCTGCTGCAGATTCCGATCAAATCGCTGTGTACGGAATCCTGCCGGGGGCTGTGTCCCCACTGCGGCATCAACCTGAACAAGACCAGTTGCAACTGTCGGGGCGAAATCCTCGATGAACGGCTTGCCGTTTTGAAACAATTCAAGGGACAACCTTAAGGAGAAAGGGTATTATGGCAAATCCAATCAAGAGACATTCCAAATCCAGAAAAAATATGAGAAGGGCGCACGATTTCCTCAAGCCGGCCGCGGCATCCGCTTGTCCACAATGCCACGCACCCAAGCTTCCCCACCATGTCTGCCCGAACTGCGGCACCTACAAGGGCAGGGAAATCGTCCCGATTGAAAAGGCCTCCTGAAGCGCCCGACGAGGAAATACCCATGGGTAGATTCGGTCTTGTCTTTCCGGGACAGGGCTCGCAACACCCCGGTATGGGTCAGGATCTTTACCGGGGCCATCAGAACGTGAGAGATCTGTTCGCCGAAGCTGGAGACGTCGTCGGCAGGGATATGGTTTCTCTTTGTTTCACGGGACCTCAGGAGCTCCTCGATCTGACGGTCAACACGCAGATCGCCGTACTCACGGCGGATCTGGCGGCCTGGCTGGCCTTTTCCGGACGGGTGGAGGCGAAACCCCTCGTCATGGCGGGTCACAGTCTTGGGGAGTACGCGGCCCTGCATGCGGCCGGCGCCGTCGGCCTTCGCGATTGCCTATCCCTGGTTTACCGGAGGGCCGAGCTCCATCAGGAGGCCGTTCCCGTGGGTGAAGGCGCCATGGCGGCCATTCTCGGCCTCCCACGGGAGGAGGTGGAAGCATTGTGCCGTGACCGCGACCGTGAAGGTCATGCCGTGACCGTCTCCATCGAAAACGCCCCGGGCCAGATCGTCATTTCCGGACACACGGCGGCCGTTTCGGAGGTGGTCGCGGCAGCGGGAACCCGGGAAGGCGGCCGGGCGGTCATGCTTCCGATCAGCGTCCCCTGTCACTGCCGCCTTCTCCAGGGGGCGGCCGGGCGGTTCGCGGACTCGCTCAGGAAGATCGAATTCCGGGATTGCTCTGTCCCCGTGATTCCCAATTGCGACCCTTCTCTCCTCCACTCACGGGAACGGACGAAGGATCTGCTCGTCCGGCAGATCATCTCCCCCGTCCGCTGGCGGGAGACGATCGAAAGAATGGCCGCGATGGGCGTGGATACCATTGTAGAGATCGGCCCCAAAAGGATCCTTTCCGGACTGATCCGCCGGATCGACCGGCGGCTCCGCCTTCTCAACGTCGAAGACGAGGCGTCACTGGAAAGGACCGCGTCGGCATTGAACGGTGAAACGGGAAAATAAACCCATGCCTTCAAA